>NZ_JAAXKZ010000121.1 GCF_012911875.1 Pseudonocardia bannensis
CACCCCCGCCTGACCCCGCCCCCTGGCTGCAGCGGGGTGGCTCTACTGCGACCGGGTCGGAGCAAGGCCACCTTGCTGCCGCGCGCGGCAGCGCGACGACGTTCGGGGGTGAGATCTTGCGGTGGCGTCCCTGATCGGACGACGATCGCGGGCGTGGACGTCATCGAGTACCGGCCGGAGCGCGCGCAGTACGTCTGGACGTTCGGTGGGGTCGCCCCCAGCCACCGGATCACCCCCGGCACCCTGCTGAAGCTCTGGACCGAGGACGCGTTCTCCGGCCGGCTGACCAGCACATCGGACCGACCGAGCCAGGTGCTCGACATGACCGAGGTCAACCCGCAGACCGGGCCGTTCCACGTCGAGGGCGCGGAGCCGGGGGACACCCTCGCCCTGCACATCGTCGACCTCACCCCGGCGCGCGACTGGGCGGCGTCGACCACGATCCCGTTCTTCGGCGCGCTGTCGGGCACCGACCGCACCGCGCTGCTGCACGAGCCGCTGCCCGAGCAGACCTGGATCTACCAGCTCGACCGCGAGCGCGGCACCGTGCTGTTCGAGGCCCAGCGCAGCGACCTGCGCCTGGAGCTACCGATCAATCCGATGCTCGGCACTGTCGGCGTGGCACCTGCCGGGCGGGAGGTCCGCTCGAGCCTGGTCCCCGACAAGTTCGGTGGCAACATGGACACCCCCGAGATGCGCGCCGGCGTCACCTGCTTTCTCGGGGTGAACGTCGAGGGCGCGATGTTCTCCATCGGAGACGGGCACTACCGCCAGGGCGAGGGCGAGAGCTGCGGCACCGCCGTGGAGGGCGCCATGGACGCCACGATCCTGGTCGAGGTGATCAAGGGCGGGGCCCCGGAGTGGCCGCGCATCGAGAGCGACTCGCACTACGTCGTCGTCGGCTCGTCGCGTCCGCTGGAGGACGCCTGGCGGGCCAGCCAGATCGGCATGATCGGCTGGCTGGGCGAGCTGTACGGCCTGGACCGGCTCGACGCCTACCAGCTGCTCACCCAGATCAGCGAGTCACCGCTGGCGAACGTCGTCGACACGAACTACAGCGCGATCACCAAGGTCGCCAAGGATCTGCTCCCCGCCGGGGACGCGTACGGCGGCATGCACCGCTACCTGCGCGACCAGGCCCGGGCCCTGTAGAGAGGACACCGAGATGGATCTACAGCTCAGCGGCAAGAAGGCCTTGGTCACCGGCGGCACGAAGGGCATCGGCCGGGCGATCGTGGAGGGACTCGCCGCGGAAGGCGTCGCGGTCGCGTTCTGCGCCCGCACGGAGGCCGACGTCAAGGAGACCGAGCAGGCGGTACGCGCCGGCGGCGCCGACGTGACCGGCACCGCCGTCGACGTCGGCGACGGTGCGGCGGTCACCGCGTGGGTCGGCGCCGCGGCCGAGCAGCTCGGCGGGATCGACATCGTGGTGGCCAACGTCAGTGCGCTCGCGATCGGCGGCGAGGCGGAGCACTGGCGGTCCAGCTTCGAGGTGGACATGATGCACACCGTCAGGATGGTCGACGCGGCCATGCCGCACCTGGAGCGCAGCGACGCCGCCTCGATCATCGCGGTCTCCAGCGTGTCCGGTCGCGAGATCGACTTCGCCGCGGGACCGTACGGGGTGATGAAGGCCGCGATCGTGCACTACATCCAGGGCCTGGCCCACCAGCTCGCCGGCAAGGGCATCCGGGCCAACACCGTCTCCCCGGGCAACACCTACTTCGACGGCGGGGTGTGGCAGAACATCGAGCAGAACATGCCCGACCTGTTCGCGCAGGCCATGGCGCTGAACCCGACCGGCCGGATGGGCACCCCGGAGGAGACGGCCTACGCCGTGGTGATGCTCGCCAGCCCGCGGGCCGGCCGGATCACCGGGACCAACCTCGTGGTGGACGGGGCGCTGACGCGAGGGGTGCAGCTCTAGGAATGCTCGGGTTCCGCGTCGAGGTCCCGCAGTCCGATCTGGACGACCTGCGCGAGCGGCTGGCGCGCGCCCGCTGGCCGGATGCATCCACCGTCCAGGGATGGGCGCAGGGCGTCCCGCTCGACTACGCCCGGGAGCTCTGCCGGTACTGGGAGCAGGAGTACGACTGGCGGCGATGCGAGGCCGAGCTCAACTCCTTCCCCCAGTTCATCACCGGGCTCGACGGGGGCGGCGACGACATCGTCGACGTGCACGTGCTGCACGCGCGATCCCCGCACACGAACGCGCTGCCGCTGCTGCTCACCCACGGCTGGCCGGGCTCGATGGTCGAGTTCATCGACGTCATCGGCCCGCTGACCGACCCGCCGGACCCGGCCGACGCGTTCCACGTCGTGTGCCCGTCGCTGCCCGGCTACGGCTTCAGCGGCAAGCCGGTGAACCCGGGGTGGGGGGTGGAACGGATCGCGACGGCGTGGGCGCAGCTGATGGACCGGCTCGGTTACTCCCGGTACGGCGCGCAGGGCGGCGACTGGGGATCGATGATCACGGCGGCGCTGGGGACCGGAGCTCCCGAGAACGTCGCCGGCATTCACCTGACGATGCCGCTCGCGCTCCGTCCCGAACGGGACGACCGGCCCCTCAGCGAGGCGGAGCGGGCCGCGGCGGCCGATCGGAAGGCCTTCCTGCGGGCCGGCACCGGGTACTCCGCGGAGCAGTCGACGCGCCCGCAGACCGTGGGCTACGGCCTGGTGGACTCGCCGGTCGGACAGTGCAGCTGGATCGTCGAGAAGTTCTGGGACTGGACCGACTGTGCGGGCCACCCGGAGAACGTGATCTCCCGTGACCGGCTGCTGGACAACGTGATGCACTACTGGCTGCCCGGCACCGGCGCCTCCTCGGCCCGGCTGTACTGGGAGAGCTACGCGTCGCGCCGCTTCGACACCGTCGACGTACCGACCGGCGTGACCCTGTTCCCCAAGGAGCTGGTCCGGTTGCCGCGGCACTGGCTGGAGCAGCGCTTCACCGACCTGCGTCACTTCTCGACGCCCGAGACCGGCGGGCACTTCGCGTCGCTGGAGCAGCCGGACGTGTTCGTCGACGAGCTGCGGACCTTCTTCCGCACGGTCCGATGAGGCCGTACCCAGCCGGCCACCAGCTCTGACGCTCCGTATGTAAGCACACGCTCGGCGGTAACACGGTGAGATCGACATTGCACAGCGTGTCCATATAGGTTACTCCTCGGTGATCAGAGTCATATTTGGACAGGTTGCGTAACCCCTTCGAGTGGGGCTCGTTGGAGTGATCAGTCGCAGCGATTGCGGCGCACCCCGAACCACGTTTTCGCCACCGCCCCGGGGAACGGCAGTTCATCGAGTCCTTTGTGGATGATCGAGTCCGCCGGGGCCGGCGTCGCAGGAGGAGACCCACCCCATGCAGATGAGCACGACCGCCCGCCGAGTCGTCGCAGCCTCCGCTCTGGCCCTGCCGATCGCGCTCGCGTCGCCCGGGCTCGCCGGTGCGACCACCGGTCCCGACCACGACGACGACTGGGGCCACGGCCACTGCCACGGGGCGGACCAGGACGCGTTCCAGGGCGGCAGCCTGGTCGACGTGCTCGCCCAGGTGAACCCGGCCACCAACGTCGGCGGCATCCTCAGCTTCGCCCCGGTCGAGCAGGACGCGCTGGCCGGCAGCAGCGCCAACTCCGGCATCCAGCAGCTCGGCGGCAACTGCGGCGGCGGCCAGGAGGCCTTCCAGGCCGGCGACCTGGTCGCGGGCCTGATCCAGGTCAACCCGGCCACCAACGTCGGCGGCATCGCGAACTTCGCGCCCGTCGAGCAGAACGCCGAGGCCGACAGCGACGCCAACTCCGGCATCCAGCAGGACGGCGGGTACTACGGCGGCAAGGGTGGCCACAAGGGTGGCGGGCACCACGGCGGCGGCGACCAGGACGCGTTCCAGGGCGGCAGCCTCGTCGACGTGAACGGCCAGGTCAACCCGGCCACCAACGTCGGCGGCATCGCGAACTTCGCGCCCGTCGAGCAGAACGCCGAGGCCGACAGCGACGCCAACTCCGGCATCCAGCAGGACAGCGGCAGGCACCACCTTCGCGGCGGCGACCAGGACGCGTTCCAGGGCGGCAGCCTGATCGGGCTGGACCTGCAGGTCAACCCGGCCACGAACGTCGGCGGCATCCTGAACTTCGCGCCGGTCGAGCAGGACGCCGAGGCGGACAGCTCGTCGAACTCGGGTATCCAGCAGGGCCGCTGAGTCCACGAACCGGCGGGGGCCGGTCCGAGGACTCGGTGATCGCAGGGCCGGTCCGCCACTCGGCGGACCGGCCCTGCGGTGTTCTGCTCCGCCCGCCGGACCGGGACGGACGGCGGCTCAGCGGAAGGTGAGCACCGACGCGGTGAACCCGTGCAGGTGGTTGCGGCCACCGACCGGGCCGATCTCGCCGGCGGCGAAGAACCCTGCGACGCCGTCGGTCCCCAGCCCCGAACGCACGGCGTCCACGTCGTGATCGGCGCTCGGGAACATGTGCCGGCCGCGGCCGTTGCACGAGAACAGCAGCGCCCCGCTCGCGGGTGCGTCGGCCACCGCCCCGGCCAGGAGCTCGGCGAGGTCCTCCCCAGCCGCGTCGGCGTCGCGCACCTGGAACCGGACGCTCTGCCCGACCTCGACCACGTCGCCGACGGCGATCGCGCCGCTCTCGACGTCGACGCCCAGCACCCCGCGGATGAGGAAGTCGCCGCGGCCGTGGTCCTCGGCGTACTCGTTCATCGCAACGCCCAGGTGCAGGCCTCGGGCCGCGAGCTGCTGCTCTGGCGGGGGCAGCGCGGTGATGATCTCCCCGAGCTTCGCGTAGGCCGGAGCACCGGCCAGCTCGACCAGCAGGTTGCGCTCGGCCTTCGTGACGATCATGGTCGGACCGATCGGGCGGCACCCCTGGCTGACGACCACGCGCGCCGCGACCTCACCACCGAGCATCACCCCGACGCCGCCGCCGGGGAGCACCTCGCCGTCGAGGAACAGCGAGTTACCGGTGGGCGCGCTCGCCAGACCACCGACCAGCGGGAACCCGGGCAGCACGGCGTTGCACCGCTGCAGGAACCCGCCGATCGGGAACGTCTGCGGGTCGACGAGCACGACCGCGACCCGATCGTCCTCGCGCCGCTGGGGGAAACCCGTGACGTCGATGCCGTCACCGCTGCGCTCGGTCGCCAGCCGGAACGGCCGGATGTCGACGCCCGGCAGCGTGGCCGCCCAGGCCGCCACGGCGGGCGTGCCCTCGACGCCGCGCCCGTCACCGATCACGCCGCCCGCGCTGGCGCCGATCGTGTGCCGGGCCCCGCCCAGCTCCATCGCCCGCAGACCGGCCGCCGCGACCGCGTCTTCACCTCCCGGCCCGGGCCGGCCGGCGACGAACACGCACATCAGGTCCGGGGTGGCTCCGCCGAGCGGAGCCAGCGCCTGGGCCACGGCCACCTCGGCCGCGCCCTGCAGGTCGGGGCCCACGGCGAGACCGTCGCCGAACCTCCTCCCGGCGGACGGCGCCACGGGTTCGTCGATGCCGGACCCGGCTCCGGGTCCATACTCATCGGACATGTCGATCACCTCCGACGCAGCACCGGCGGCCGATCTCGCCGACCGGGGCCACCGCCTGCTGCGCGGTCCATCCTCGCAGTCCGCCCGGGCGGCGGCCACCGCCGCGCGGCCGCCCCCGACCGGGGGCGCTCCGGCCGGGGGCATCGACGTCCGGGGAGCGGACGGTCTGCGGCGGTCGTGACGTCAGCCGCGGGCGGTCCGGGCGTTCCGGATGGCCTGCCAGACCGACTCGGGGGTCAGCGGCAACCGGGTCAGCTCCACACCGAGGTCGGCGAGCGCGTCGCAGATCGCGTTCGCGACCGCGGCCCCCGGTGGGATCGTCCCGACCTCCCCCACGCCGCGCACGCCGAACGTGGTGACCGGCGAGGGCACCTCGGTGTGCAGGAGCTCGATCGGCGGCACGTCGGCGGCGGTCGGGGCGAAGTAGTCCATCATCGAACCGTTGACCAGCTGCCCGGAGTCCGGGTCGTAGCGCAGCTCCTCGCCGAGTGCCGCCCCGAAGCCCTGCACCAGCCCGCCCCGCACCTGACCCTCGACGATCTTCGGGTTCACCGCGGTACCGGCGTCGTGCACCATGACGAACCGCTCGATGTCGTAGTCCCCGGTGTCCGGGTCCACGGCGACGACGGCCGCCGCGGTCCCGAAGGAGTACGCGGCGTCCGGCGGCTCGAAGTGCGCGGTCACCTCGAGCCCGGGCTCCTCCTCCGGCGGCAGGCCCTGGCCGAGGATCGCGATGGAGAAGACCTCCGACAGCCTCAGCCGTCGCCGCGGGTCGGTGCGGTGTACCACCTCGCCGTCCACGACGTCGAGGTCCGCCGGGTCGACCGGGCCTGCCGACCCGCCGTCGGAGAGCCGGAACGCCGCGATCCGCAGGGTCTTCTCCCGGAACGCCAGGCTCGCGTCCCGCAGCGCCCCGGCCGCCGCGATCATCGTGCGGGACGCGAACGCGCCGGTGTTGAGCGGCGAGCCGAGGGTGTCCCCGGCGTGCACCCGGACCGCGGGGTAGCCGATCCCGAGCACACCACAGACCACCTGGGCGAACGCCGTCTCGCTGCTCTGCCCGATCGAGGACACGCCGGTGTACAGGTCGACCCCGCCGGAGCGGTTGGCCCGCAGCGTCACCGACTCGTGCGCACCGAACTGGGATCCGCGGCGGGCGAGGAACCGGGCGCTCGCGTACCCGGTGCGCTCCACGAACGACGACAGCCCGACACCGACGAGCCGGCCGTCCGGCCGCGGGCCCCGGCCGGCCCGCCGCAGCCCGGCGTAGTCGACCGCCTCGGCCGCCATGTGCAGGCAGCGGACGTAGTCGCCGCTGTCGTACACCGCCCCGCTGACCGCCTTCCAGGGCAGCTCGTCGGAGCGGAGCATGTTGCGCTCGCGCAGCTCCAGCGGGTCCATGCCGAGCCTGCGCGCGAGCCGGTCGACCAGCCGCTCGATCGGGAAGTTGACCTCGGGCTGGCCGTATCCGCGGTAGGCGCCGATCGGCGTCTTGTTGGTCACCGTGACCCGGCGCTCCACGTACCCGTCGGTGACCCGGTAGGGCCCGGTGAACACGACGCTGGACAGCTGCGCGGAGCCGAACCCGGAGTTCCACGCACCGAGATCGGTGGCGTAGGTGTTCGTCATCGCCGTGATGCGGCCGTCCGCGGTCGCACCGATCGTGAAGTCGTGCACCGCCTCCCGGGCGTGCGTGGTCGCCCGGAAGTGCTCCATCCGGTCCTCGACCCACTTCACCGGCCTGCGCAGCGTCATCGCGTGCAGCGCGGCGAGCACGTCCTCGGGGTAGATCCCGAGCTTGAGACCGAACCCGCCGCCGACGTCGGACGCGCTGACCCGGATCGACGACTCGTCGATGCGCAGCACCTCGGCGAGCTGCTTGCGCATCAGGTGCGGGACCTGCGTCGAGGAGTGCACGGTGAGCTCGCGGGCACCGGGGCGCCACTGCGCCACGACGGCCCGAGGCTCCATCGGCAGCCCGGTGACCCGGTTGACGTGGAAGCGGTCCGTCACCACGACGTCGGCCTCGGCCAGCCGGACCACCGGGTCGCCCGCCCCCTCCGGGTTGGCCACCAGCAGGTTCGACGCCAGCTCGCCCGGGTGGATCACCGGCGCATCCGGCTCGAGGGCCGCGAGCGTGTCGGTGACGTGCGGCAGCGGCTCGTAGGAGATCTCGATGAGCTCGATCGCGTCCTCGGCGATGTGCCGGCTGGTCGCCACGACGCTGACCACCGGCTGGCCCTCGTGCGCCGCCACCTCCTGGGCCAGCGCGTAGTAGGGCAGCTTCGGCGCCCCCGGGACGGGGCGCAGCACGGTGAGCGGCTCGGTGCGGGCCAGCACGTCGGCGCCGACGAGGATCTGGCGCACCCCGTCCACCTGCTCGGCCGCGCTCGTGTCGATCGAGACGATCCGCGCGTGCGGGTACGGGCAACGCGCGACCGCCATCTCCAGCAGGTGCGCGGGCTGGACGTCGTCGGTGAAGCGGCCGTCCCCGCGCAGCAGCCGCTCGTCCTCCTTGCGCGGGACGCTGATGCCGATCGGCAGCGCCGTCGCCTCGGTCCGGGCGGGCGCGGGTTGGAGGGCGGTCATGCGGCACCGCCGTTCAGGTGGCCCTCGATCGCGCGGACGATACCCTCGTACCCGGTGCACCGGCACAGCACTCCGGCGATCTCCTCCCGGATCTCCTCGCGCGCCACTGGCACCCCGCGCTCGGCGAGCGCCGTCGCCGTCATCAGGAAGCCCGGCGTGCAGAAGCCGCACTGCAGACCGTGTTCCTCGGTGAACGCGCGCTGCAGCGGGTTCAGGTCGTCGCCGGTGGCCAGCGACTCGACGGTGCGCACGTCGCGGCCGTGCAGCTGCGCGGCGAGCATCAGGCACGACTTCACCGCCTGCCCGTCCACGAGCACCGTGCACATCCCGCAGACGCCCTGCTCGCAGCCCACGTGGGTGCCGGTCAGGCCGAGGCGGTGGCGCAGGAAGTCGGCGGCGTGCAGCCGGGCGGGCACCCGGGCGTCGACCTCCTCGCCGTTGACCGTGGTGGTGAGGTCGACCTCCGGCTCGGTCGCCCCGAATCCCGTCATCGCTGCCCCTTGGCGAACCGGCCGGTGGCCGGACGCATCTCGTCGATCACGACGTCCCCGTCGAGGACGATCGGCTCGTCGTCGAGGAACAGGCTGTTGTTCCGCATCGGGATGTCGAAGTGACACGGCGTGTCGTTCGGGCCGCCGAGCTCGTTGTTCGGCCCGATGGAGAACATGACGTTGCCGTAGAACGAGCGCAGCTCCATGCCCATGCCGCCGGGGAACTGGGTGAGGCCGTGCCACTGGGCCCGCTCGTCGAGGCCCCACCCGACGTGCGACATGCCGTACCCGCGCGGGTCGTCGAAGGACTCGATGTAGGACTTCACCAGCTCGGCGTCGAGGCCGCCGCGGATGTCGGTGATGAAGCCCTGCTCGATGGTCAGCGTGATCGGCGACTGCGCGTAGGTGTTGAACGGCAGCAGCACGTCGCCGGGCGCGATGACGATCCGGCCGTCCACGCCGTCGTCGTGGGCACCGGTGAACACGAACGCGGCGGGCCAGTGGTCCCAGCGGCCCGGCTCGTCGGTGTAGCCGTACTCGCTCATGGTCGGGTACTTGCCCAGCCGGTAGGTGACGTCGGTGCCGTGCGGGCTGGTGATCCGCATCGAGCCCGCCTTGGCCAGCAGCTCGGCGCCGACCTCGACGCGTTCACGCAGCTCTCGCGTGGGGAACAGCCGGGCGAGCAGCGGCGCGGGCTCGACGGCGGTGAGCACCCGGGTGCCGGCCCGCTGCACGGCGAACTGCTCCTCGCTGAACAGCAGGAACACCAGGTCGACGAGCATGTCGGCCTGCTTGAGCGCCTCGACCGCCTCCGGGTTGTTCGCCAGCTCGCTCTCCCCGACCGCCCACGCGCCCGACGACGGCGCGGGCACCGGCAGCCGCATGTGATACGCCTTCGCCCCGAGGCTGCGGGCCCCGGCCAGGAAGGCGTCGGCGTAGTCGAGCCGCTCGTGGCCCTGGGACAGCACGACGACGCTCTCCCCCTCGTGCACCGCGCTGAGCTCCAGCTGGCGGCGGCACATCTCGTTGAGCACGCTCTGGTCCATGGTGGCTCCTCTCAGGGCTGATGTCCGCTCCGCGAGTTCCGCTCAGCGGGTCCGGTCGGGGTGGTGCAGGTAAGGCCGCGCGGCGTCGAGGAAGCCCTCGAGGTTGTCCCACGGGACCATGTGGCCGGCGTCCGGGACGGTCACGATGTCGATCGCGGGGTTGGACCGGCGCAGGTCCGCGACGGCGTCGTCCGGCACCACGGGGCTCACCCCGCCCCGGATGAGCACGGCGGGCGCGGTGAGCTTGCGCCAGTAGACGAAGAAGTCCTCGGTCTCGAACCCGGCGTGGGTCTCGACGACGGCGGTCTCGTCGCAGCTCGCGAGGACCTCGGCACGCAGCGCCAGCTCGCGTTCGGGCCAGTGCGGGTAGAACCGGCGGACCTCGTCGGCGGTGGTGCCGCGCTGGGCCTCGTGCAGCTGGGTGAGGAACTGCTCGCGGGTGGTCGGGTACGGCCCCCGGCCCGGTCCGGAGGTCGGTGGGTCGACCAGCAGCAGCGGGCCGCGATCGGCGCCGGCATGGGTGACGGCGTAGGCCGCCGCGATCCGGGCGCCCATCGAGTGCCCGAGCAGGGCCGGGCGGCGCAGTCCGAGCGCGTCGACCACGGCGGCGACGTCGTCGGCATAATCGGTGAGCCGGTAGCACCCGGGCAGCGCCCGGTCGCTGCGGCCGCGGCCCCGCACGTCCGGCACGTGCACCCGGTAGCCCCAGTCCGCGAGCAGCACGGCGAGGAAGTCGGCCGTCGCCGCGGGACTGGTGATGCCGGGGATCACCAGCAGGTCGGGCGCTTCCGTGTCCCCGTACTGCAGCACGTGGTGGCGCAGCCCGTTGCCCTCGACCGTGACGCTCGCCCCGGAGATCTCGACGGCCATCAGCGCGCCTCCGCGGCGGCGGCCGGGGTGCGCGAGCCGAGCGCCGCGCCGGCACCGGGGACCACGGCCGGCAGCCCGAGCGCGAGCAGGATCTCCCGGGTCGTCGCCGTCGCCGCGGTGACCACCGGCAGCCCGGTGCTGTCCTCGACCTGCTGCACCGCGGGGAGCGAGGGCATCTGCACACACGCGGACAGCACGATGCCGTCGACGTCGCCGATGTCGAGCCCGGCCACGTGACGCGGCAGGTCGGCCGGGTCGAGCCGGCCCACCGCGCAGTTGTCCGACACCGACAGGCTGACGCTGTCGGCGACGGTGACCCCGGCGTGCTCCATGTATCCGACGACCAGCTTCGTCAGATCCGGCATGTACGGCGCGACGACCGCGACCCGGCGCATCCCGAGCGCGGCGAAGGTGCGCACGAGCGCGCCCGCGCTGCTGACCATCGGCGCATTCGCCGAGGCACCGCCGGCCAGCGCGCCGCGCAGCCGCTCCTCGATCCCGACGTGCGCGCCCGTGCCCTGCGCCATCACCGCGACCAGGCAGGCGTAGGCGAGCACGTCGACCTCGGCGTCACCCACCTCTGCGGCGCACCGCGCGCTGTCCTCGACCATCCGGGCCAGCGACTCGGCGTCGACGTTGTGCAGCCGCGCGCGGCTGGAGTGGAACGTGAACCCGGTGCCGTGCTCGGCCTCGTGGCGTCGCAGCAGTTCCGGGATCTCCGTCTCCATCGTGGTGTTGGAGCTCGGGACGATCAGGCCGATTCGACGGCTCGGTCGGCGCATGTCGGCGCACTTCCCTTCGGTGTTGACGTCTTCAGGGTTGATTCCGTCAGGCCGCCGAGTGCGTGGTCGAGCAGCCGGGCCGCGGGCTCGCGAGCCGCGGGCACCCGGATCCGGTCGGCGGAGTAGCGGAACTTGGCCTCGGCCCGCTCGGCCGAGGCGGAACCGGAGACGATCCAGACCGACGGGTCCGCGAGCGTCTCCAGGAACGACAGCGAGTCGGCGGCCTGCAGGTCGTCACCGCCGCGCAGCCCGCCGACCTCGTGCAGCGCGACCAGCCGGCAGACCTCGTAGCGCTGTGCGGCGCTCACATCGGAACGGTCCCGCAGCCACCCGTCGACGAACTCCGCCGACCGGGTGCCGTGGGCGAACAGGTACCAGGGGTCGTCCCAGGCCTGGGTGTCGAGATCCAGACGCGGGCCGCCGGGAAACATCCGCTCGATGTCGTGCACCAGCGCGGCGAGGCGCAGCTCCCACGGCGCGTCGGGCCGCAGGTGCACCACCCAGTCCCGGGTGCGCAGCAGGTGCCACGCCTGGTCGTAGGGCGCGATCCAGTCCTCGGCGGCGCGCTCGACCTCGGCGGCCGGCGCGATCTCCGGTGCCGCCCAGGGCGCCACCGCGGTCCGGGGCAGGGTCACCGGCGCCGCCCCCGGACCAGCGCCGCCAGGCTCAGCAGCGCCGACACCGCACTGAGCGCGGCGGCGATCCGCGGCCACGGATCGGTGCGCACCTCGCCGAGCTCGGCCCGGTGCACCGGGGCCGCCACCGCTGCGGAGCGGGCGGCGGCGCGCGGGGCCCCGGCGGGCAGCGGCGCCGCGGCGGTCCCACCCTGCAGCGCCGCGGAGAGGTTGCGGGCGAAGGCGGCGGTCACCTTGCTCGCCTGTTTGGCGACGACCTTCTGCCCGACGCTGCCGATCGCGCCGGCGAGGGCGATGTCGGCGTCGACGACGATCCGGGTGCCCTGCGCCCCCGGGTGCAGCTGCGCCTCGATGTCGGCCCGGACGTTGCCGACCGCGCCGCGGACGCTCCTCCCCGTCGTGGTGAACCGGATGGCCTGCTGGGGCACCCGGTCGGTGATCCGCACCTTCGCGTCGAAGGTGGCCGTCATCGGGCCGAGGCTCTGGGTGGCCCGGACCGTGACGTTGTCCGGGTCGGCGACGGCGACGTCCTCGACGCCGGGCAGGCACTGCGCCACCTGGTCGGTCCGGGAGAAGAAGTCCCAGACGGTGCTCACCGGCTCGGGGACCTCGAACTCCTCACGCAGCCTCATGTCGTCGTCCCCCCACTGTTCCCCGCGCTGTTCCCCGCGCTGTCATCCGCGCTGTCATCCGCGCTGTCATCCGCGCTGTCATCCGCGCTGTTCCCGCTCGTCTCCCCGCTCGCGCGCAGCTCGGTGAGAACCCGTCGCACGTAGATCGGGACCAGGTGGCGGCGGTACTCGGCGGAGGCCCGCACGTCCGACGGCGGGTCGATCACGTCCAGCGCCAGCCGTCCCGCCTCCGCGATCGCGTCGTCGGTCAGGTCGGTTCCGTCCAGCACCGCGGCCGCGGCGATGGCCGCCACCGCGGTGTCGGCCACCCCGCCCAGTCCGATCCGCACGCCGGACCACCGCCCGTCCGGGCCGCGGTCACCGGCGGCGGCGACGGACAGGACCGCGAAGTCGTTGTGCCGCCGGCAGCGCTCGGCGAAGGCGACGTGCGCCGGGGCGGCCGGGAACACGATCTCGGTGAGCAGCTCGTCCGGGTCGAGCACGGTCGCGTAGGAGCCGGCGTACAGCTCGGCCACCGGGATCTCCCGCGGTCCACGCGGACCGACCGCCCGGACCACGGCGCCCAGCAGCAGGCACGCCAGCGGCATCTCGCCGGTCGGGTCGGCCTGCACGAGGCTGCCGCCGATCGTGCCGCGGTTGCGCACCTGGCGGTCGCCGATGTGGCGGACCACCCGGGCGAGCAGCGGCAGCCGCTCGGCGATCAGCGGATCGTGCTCGATCGTGGTGTACCGGACCAGCGCGCCCAGCACGGTGCGCTCGCCCTCGACCCGGACACGGGTGAGCTCGTCGATGCCGTTGATGTCGATCAGCGCGCCGGGCCGCCAGAGCCGCATGTTGAGCATCGGCAGCAGGCTCTGGCCGCCGGCCAGGATCCGCGCGCTGCCCTGGTAGTCGTCCAGCAGGGTCACCGCCTCGGCGGTGCTGCCGGCACGGTGGTAGACGAAGCTCGCCGCCTTCATGATGTCACCGCCCTCACGACGTCACCGCCCTCACGACTTGGCGGCGGCGATCGAGGTGCCGGCGAAGCGGGCGAGCACGTGG
Organism: Pseudonocardia bannensis; assembly: GCF_012911875.1. Classification (GTDB taxonomy): domain Bacteria; phylum Actinomycetota; class Actinomycetes; order Mycobacteriales; family Pseudonocardiaceae; genus Pseudonocardia; species Pseudonocardia bannensis. The sequence goes on from NZ_JAAXKZ010000121.1 coordinate 13,623, forward strand.
TCGAGCGCCGACTTGGGGGCCGCGATCGGCGCGTCGGCCTGCCGCCGGCTCCACACCGTCTCCGGCCGGACCTGTAGCACGTGCACATCCCCGTTCTCGGCCACCGCCCACTCGATGTCCTGCGGAGCGCCGCGGTGCCGCTCGATCTTCTTCGCCAGCTCGGCGAGCTGGGTGATGTGCTCGTCCTCCAGCGGGGACAGCTCACGGCGCTCCGCGGGCACCGGGACGAGCCCGACCGCCGCGGTGGTCTCGTCGAAACGGTGCTGGCGGTCCTGCGGGGTGATCTCCCGCCTGAGGATCTCGAAGGTCACCTTGTCCACGACGTAGCGACTGGGCGTGAGGTCACCGGACACCACGCCCTCACCCAGGCCCCAGACCCCCTCGATCACGATCTTCGACCGGTCGCCGGTCACCGGGTCGAGGGTGAACATGACCCCGGCCGTGCGGGCGTCGACCATCTGCTGGACCCCGACGCACATGCCCAGGTCCGACGGCGGCGGCGCGCCCGGATCCGGGCGGTAGGTCAGCACCGCGGTGCCGAACATGCCGGCCCAGCAGCGGCGGACGTGGCGCAGCACCTCGCCCACGCCACGGACCCACAGGTACGTGTCGTACTGGCCGGCGAAGCTCGCGCCCGCGAGGTCCTCGGCCTCCCCGCTGGAGCGCACGGCGACCGGCACCGCCTCCACACCCGAGCGACGCTCCAGCTCCGCGTAGGACCCCCGGATCGCCGCCTCCAGCCCGGCCGGGAGCGGCGCGGCCTCGAGCTTGGCGGTGAACGCCGCGCTCAGCGCGGACACCTCGGGCAGCTCGGCCTCCGCGGCGCGGGCCTGCAGCGCGCGGGCCTCCTCGGCGAGCCCGGCGCCGTCGAGGAAGTCGCGGTAGGCGGCGGTCGTGATCCCGAAGCCCGGGGGCACCGCGAACCCGGCGGCGGTCATCTCGCCGAGGCTGCCGAACTTTCCGCCCAGCACCCGGTTACCGGCGGCGGCGGGATCGTCGAGCCAGAGCACGTGCGGAGTGGTCACGCGGCCTCCTCGGGCAGGATGCGGACGACACCGGAGCTGCCGTCGACCTCGATGAGCTGACCGGTCCGGATGGTCACGGTCGCGTAGCCGGTGCCGACGACGGCCGGCAGCCCGTACTCGCGGGACACGATCGCGGTGTGCGCCATGATCCCGCCGACGTCGGACACCGCGGCCCCGATGCGGGCGAACACCGGTGCCCAGCTCGGGGCGGTGATCCGGCAGACCAGGATGTCGCCCTGCTCGATCTCGTGCAGCTGCTCCGGGTCGGTGATCACCCGGGCCCTGCCGGTCGCCTTGCCCGGGGAGGCGGCGACCCCGCGCAGCTCGTTCGACGCCGCGTCCCCGGCGCCCAGCCACTCCTGCACGGTCTCCTGGGTGATGCCCCAGAGCATCACGGTCAGCGGCTCGGTGATGACGTCCGGCGGCGTCCCCAGCGCGGGCGGCGGGGACCACCGCTTCAGTGCGTCGCGGACGCGGCGGCGGCGCTCGACCTCCGGCGGCCAGTAGGTCACGCCGCGGGCCTCGGTGCCGGTCGCCCAGCCGATGTTGAGGTCGTAGAGCGCGCTGTAGATCTCGTTGCGGTGCAGATAGAAGATGTCGTCGCGGTCGGCGAGGAAGCCCGCGGCCACGAACACGTCGCCCAGCTCGCGCACCTTGGACCAGAACAGCGAGTGGTGCCAGTGCTCGACGTAGAAGTTGTGGTTCTCCACGAACGGGAACACCTTGCGGGCGAGTTCCACCAGACCGTCGAACGCGTCGCGGTCGGCGTCGGTGGGCAGCAGCGACCGGTACTCCTCGGTCACCCGGCCACGCTCGGCGACGATCGCCTCCAGCGGGCGGCGGATGTCCTCACCGCGCTGCAACGCCTCGACGTACCCGCGCAGCGCGGTGAACGGCAGCCGCAGGTCGTCGATCCACGCCCGGTCGGTGTGGGTGTAGCCGGCACCGGTGGAGAACCAGAACCACGGGTCCTTGGCCGCCTCGAAGGCGTCGAGCCAGCGGGCCCCGCCCTCGCGCTCCCCGATCAGGCGCAGCACTGCGTCCGGGTCCTCGGAACCCAGGACGGCGTCGGTGAGGCCGAGGTCGACCGCGAGCTGGGCGAGCTTGCGGACCTCGTCGTCGGGGCGGAACAGCAGGATGTCGATCCCCGAGACCATGCTCGCCACCGTCTGGTCGGTGATGCCGGGGAACGCCTGCTGGCAGAACTCGCGGAAGGTCAGGTAGGCGCCGTACCCGAGGTTGAGCATCTCGAAGTGGTACGAGCCCATCTCGAACAGGTTGTGGATCAGCTCGCCGTAGGTGGTGAGCAGGTCGTAGGACGAGTAGACGCCGCGGTGACCGAAGACGCTGCTCTCCGGCTCGATATCGGGCAACGGGGCGAAACGGATCGCCTTCAGCCGGGAGATGCAGTCGGTGGCCTTGTCGACCCACTGCTCGTAGATCTCGTCCCAGTTCTCGTAGTAGTGCCCGGCGCGCTTGCCGAACTCGACCGCGCGCCGCGCGATCTCCTCGGGATCGGTGACCGCGTTCGGGCTGATGTAGAGGTAGCCGTTGATGATCCGGTGGTCGATGCCCAGCGCCGTCGGGATCGGCCAGACCCGGGTCGACATCTGGCTGACCGCGACCCACCAGTTCTCGGTCATGATCGTGTCGAACGGGAACAGCGGCTCGGGGTTGTGCATCCCGTCGAAGAACCAGAACTTGCCCTCGTCCTGCGCCCGGCGCTCATCGCTGAGCAGCGCGTAGTACGGGTACAGGCTCTGCCACCCGTCGGCGCCGGCCGGGGTCTGGACGTCGAAGGGGCTCGCGAAGCCCGCCGGGGCGGGGATCATCGAGTCGGTTGCGGTCATGCCGGCACCTCCGCGGGGTCGGTGGTCGGATCGGCGGTCGCGTTCGGGAGCGACCGAAGGTGGTCCAGGACGTCGTCGAGCGCGACGACGTCGGCGTACTTCTCTCCGATGTCGAACAGGTTGGCCTCGTGCGGCCCTTGCGCCCGGTCTGCGACGCAGTCGCGGGGGACGAGGACGGGGTAGCCGAACTGCACGGCGTCGACGACGCTGGCGCGGACGCAGCCGCTGGTGGTGGCGCCGGTGACGATCAGTGTGTCGACCCGCAGTCCGGCGAGGATCCCGGGCAGCGGGGTGCCGAAGAACGCCGAGGCACCGGTCTTGACCAGCACGGTGTCGTCGTCGGCCGGGCGGACCCGGTCGTCGATCTCCACCAGCCGGGTTCCGGGCCGTAGCGCCGCCAGCCCGGGGGCCTTCTGCAGCCAGGGCAGGGCGGCCCGCTGGCCGCCGTCGAACGCGATCGTCGTGTAGAGCACCGGCGCTCCCGCCGCCCGCGCCGCGTCCAGCAGTCGCCGGGTCGCGAGCACGGCCGCGGTCATGTCGGCTCCGGTCGGGTACTGCGGATCGGTGAAGCCGTAGCTGAAGTCGACGACCAGTACCGCCGGGCGGACCCCCCGACGAACGGGCCGGCCGAACCCGGCGCGGTCGTAGATCTCGTCGGTCTCGGTGTCCACCCGGAACATCCTCTCGGCGGCATCAGCAGTGATGGCATACTTGTATACCATCGTGAACCTGGCTGTCCATGGTCCGAGACATTTCGGGACACGGGCGGCAGCGCTACCGCCGGGTGGCGCTCAGGCCGGGAGCTTGATCAACAACGCTTGTATCATTCCTCGGAGACGCAGGTCACGCCTGGTGTCGAGGTCGATCTTGGAGACTGCGGACGCAATGAACCTACGAGCGGACGACGGCCTGCCGATGTCGCAGCGCAGCAGCGAGGGCGTCGCCCGGCTGCTGCGCAAGGCGATCCTCGACGGCCGCCTCCAGCCGGGCCAGCCGCTGCGGGAACGGGCGCTCGCCGAGGAGCTCGGGATCAGCCGGACCCCGATCCGGGAGGCGCTGTTCATCCTGCAGGGCGAGGGGCTCGTGGGGCTGACGCCCAACCGCGGCGCCACCGTCCGGACGATCACCGCCACCGACATCGCCGAGATCTACGCCCTGCGGGCCGTGCTGGAGTCCCACGCGGCGGCCACGGCGGCGGAGCGGATCGGCGAGGCCGACCTGAACCTCCTCGAGGAGGCCCACCACCGCCTGGAGCGCATCGGCGCCCACGGCAGCGCACCCGAGCAGGCCGACGCCGACCTGCAGCTGCACGCCACGATCGCGAAGGCCGCCGGCAACCAGCTGCTCCGCACCATGATCGGGCAGGTGCACGCGTTCACCGTCACCTACCGCTCGCAGTACCCCTACTCCCCCGAGCAGGTGCGCCGGGCGAACGTCCAGCACCGGGCGATCATCGACGCCCTGCGCGACCACGACGCCGCGCGCGCCGAGGAGCTCATGCGCGAGCACGTCTCCTGGTCCCGCGAGCTCGCCCTGACCCACTTCACCGAGG
>NZ_JAAXKZ010000122.1 GCF_012911875.1 Pseudonocardia bannensis
CAGATGCGATCCACAGGCTCTCCCGTCTCCGGATAATTCTCGTAGACGGCCTCGCTGTCGTTGCCCTACACGGCGATCGATTTCGCGGTTCCCAATTCAGCAGTCGTGGCCGTCGTGGAGCGCCGGGTGGCCAAGCCGTCCGAGCCATCAGCGGCACCACCGCGTCAGCCATACCCCGCGCCCCTGGGCCTCACGGCCATACGCACTGGCCAGTTCAACCCGGGACGGAACCGTAGGACCACCGCGTGAACCACGCCCGGGGTCTCCCGGGCGAACTCCCCCAGCAGCCAGTCGAGCTGCCCTGTCACCGGGCTCACGAGCCCTCCTCATCGACGATCGTCGACCGCTGTCGCGGTGCTGCTGTGCCCGACGGCGAGCTCGCAGGCTCGCTCACGGCTGCTTGTTCTCCTCGGGGGCGGCGGGCTCGCCGTCCGCCTCCGGGTCCACGAGCGCCCGGGCGGCCTGCCGGTGCGCCTGGTAGCGCGACAGTGCCGTGGCCGCCTCGGTGCTGGGCGGCTGGGCCGCGACCGGGGCCGACTCGGGCTCCGGCTGTCGCAGTTCCGGAGCCAGGTGCGACTGCGGTACCCGCCGGCGCAGCCCGAAGCCGCCGGGTGCGGACACCGACGGACGCGGCGAGGGCGGGTCGTGGGGCCGGGGCTGCGGCCGGGGCACCGGCCGGGCCTCTGATCGCGGCCGGGGGATGGAGTGCCGGGACGGCGGTTGCTCGCCCGACCGGGCCACGGGTGCCGTCTCCGCCGGGCCGGCGGGACCCCCGTTCCCCGGGCGGGCGGCCGGGGTCCCGTCGGCGGACCCGAGGGGGGCCGCAGGTGCGGGGCCCGGGCCACCGGGCACCGGGCCGGGCCCACTGTGGCCGTCGGCGGACGGATTCCACCAGCCTGTCCAGTCGTTGCCCGCGTCGCCCGGCAGCTCGCTCTCCCCTGCGGGCGGTGAGGCCTGCGACGACATCCACGTCGCTCCCGCGGCCGGCTCCGGGCGCGGCATCGTCGCGGTCGGTGCCGCGGACCCGCCGTTGCCGGCTGCGGCACCGGCCCACCCCGGCTCCGACGTCGTCACCCGGGCCGGCGCGCCCGGAGCAGCTGCGTGCGTGCCCCGGCCCACCGCACCCGCCGGACGCACGGCCGGTACCGGGACCGGCGCGGTGGCCGCCATCGCCGCGATCGGCTCGGCGTGGCCCGCGGTGAACAGGGCAGCCGGCAGGACGACGACCGCGGTGACACCGGACCCCGGGGTCGCGGTGAGCGAGACCTTGATGCCGTGTCGGACGGCCAGCCGGGCCACGACGTGGAAGCCGAGGCGTTGCGAGACCGCGAGGTCCACCTCGGGCGGCTGCGACAGCAGCTCGTTGGCCTCGGCCATGTCCCCGGCCGGCATGCCGACGCCCCAGTCCTCGACCGTCAGCAGCTGCCCGCCCTCGTCCTGCGGGTTCGGCCGGGCACGGATCGTCACGGCGGTCTCGGGCGGGGAGAAGCGCACGGCGTTCTCGGTCAGCTCGGCAAGCAGGTGGGTCAGGTCGGCGACGGTGTGCCCGGCGACCGCCGCCCGGTCGTCGACCGCGTACACGACCCGATCGAGGTCCTCGGTCTCCGCGATCGCCGCGCGGATCACGTCCCGCAGCGGAACCGGGGCGGACCAGGTTCGCGGGGGCTGCTCACCGGCGAGCACGAGCAGGCTCTCGGCGTTGCGCCGGACCCGGGTGGCGAGGTGGTCGAGCCGGAACAACTCGGCCAGCGCGTCGGGGTCCTGCTCCTTCTCCTCGAGCTGGTTGATGATGTCCAGCTGCCGGTAGAGCATGCTCTGGTTCCGCCGGGCGAGGTTGACCAGCATCTCGGAGGCGAACCGGCGCCGCCCGATCTCCGCGTCGGCGGTGATCAGCTGCTTGCCCAGCGCCTCCTTCTCGGTCTGCTCGTCCTCGGTGATCCGCCAGAAGATCACCACCCCGACACAGGCCGCGAACACGCCCAGGCCGTGGATCAACGACCACAGCCACGGATTCGCCTGTCCCGCAGGGTGCGAGAAGATCAGTCCGCCGAACCAGACGGTTCCGATGCCGTGGCTGAACACCGTGAAGACGACGTTCCACAGGAACGGCACCCAGTCCTGGTAGAGCGCGATGAAGCCGATGATGATGAAGAAGTGGAAGTGCGCCTCGATGGTGCCTTCGGTGAGGCCGACCAGCGCCGCGGAGCAGTAGACCAGGCCGCCGGTGACGAAGAACGAGGCCAGACGCCGGTGCGGGATCAGGTGACCGAGGACGACGGCGAGAACCGGACCGATCAGCGTGAGACCGACCGCCAACGCCGGACGGCCGAGGTACAGCCCGAGCGCCAGCATCCCGGGCACGTGCAGGAGGACCACCCATTCGAGCAGGTGGTGCCGCCGTTGCCACGCCTTCCCGTCCAGCGTGTTGCCGCGCGGCAGGTATTCGAGCAGTCCGTGCATCGCCCGGCCACCACCCTCTCGTCCCCAGACATCGAGCCGATGGCGCGACACCACGGATCAGCACCGAGTGCTTCCGTCACGTCTGCGCGATCCGACCCCTTCGTGATCGACCGAAACATACACAGAGCGTGATTTCGGGCCGCCTCGATCGGACCAACAAGTCGCGAGTCTCCCGCCGTTCAGCGATAGATGATCACCGTTCGTCAGCATTTTCCCGGGTCCATCCACAATGGACGGCTCAACCCGGTGCATTCGTGAGTGACTTGCGTCGCTCGATCCGGCCACCGGCCCACCACTCGTCGCCGGCGACCGGCCGATCGGCGCTCGACGGCGGGAGCCGCCGATCGGTCGGTCCCGCCGGACGCCGCGGTAACGCCGCCGGGGCGGGAGCGACCAGGGCCCGCACCGGGTCCCCGCCCACGACCCGCCTACCGTCCTCCCCGGCACGCGAGCCGGCCACCATCGGCCTGACCTCCCACGCAGCTCCGGGCGCGCGACTAGTCTCTGCAGGTATGGCACTGCCCAACGACACCGACCCGAAGCTGGCCGAGTACGCCCACCCCGAGCGCCTGGTGACCACCGAGTGGCTCGCGCAGAACCTGGGCGCGGACGGCCTCGTCGTCGTCGAGTCCGACGAGGACGTCCTGCTCTACGACACCGGGCACATCCCGGGCGCGGTCAAGGTCGACTGGCACACCGAGCTCAACGACCCGGTGACCCGCGACTACGTCGACGGCGCGCGCTTCGCCGAGATCCTCGGAGAGCGCGGCATCGGCCGCGACACCACCGTCGTCATCTACGGCGACAAGAACAACTGGTGGGCCGCGTACGCGCTGTGGGTGTTCAGCCTGTTCGGCCACCCGGACGTGCGTCTGCTCGACGGTGGCCGGGCCAAGTGGGTGGCCGAGGGCCGGGAGATGACCACCGAGGCGCCGAAGCCCGAGGCCGTCGACTACCCGGTGGTCGAGCGCGACGACAGCACGATCCGGGCGTTCAGGGACGACGTGCTGGCACACCTGGGCCAGCCGATGGTCGACGTGCGCTCCCCCGGTGAGTACTCCGGCGAGCTGCTGCACATGCCCGACTACCCGCAGGAGGGCGCCGTCCGCGGCGGCCACATCCCGGGAGCGGCGAGCGTGCCGTGGGCCCGCGCGGCGGCCGAGGACGCGACGTTCCGGTCGCGGGCGGAGCTGGAGGCCATCTACCAGCAGGAGCAGGGCTTGTCGCCCGACGACAAGGTGGTCGCCTACTGCCGGATCGGCGAGCGCTCGAGCCACACCTGGTTCGTGCTGACCCACCTGCTCGGTTTCGAGAACGTCCGCAACTACGACGGCAGCTGGACCGAGTGGGGCAACACCGTCGGGGTTCCCATCGTGACGGGCCCCGAGCGCGGGGAGGCGCCCGCCCGATGAGCCTTCCGCCGCGGCTGGCCGAGCTGGTCGACGACTTCTCCGACGTCGGCCCGAAGGACCGGCTCCAACTGCTGCTCGAGCTCTCGCAGGAGCTGCCCGAGCTGCCGCGCCGCTATGCCGACGCCGCGGACTCGATGGAGCAGGTGCACGAGTGCCAGTCGCCGCTGTTCCTGGCGGTGGAGGTCGACGATGACGCCGACCGCAAGGTGCGCCTGTTCTTCTCCGCACCGCCGGAGGCGCCCACGACCCGCGGGTTCGCCTCGATCATGCACACCGGCCTGGACGGCGAACCCGCCGCCGACGTGCTGGCCGTCCCGGACGACTTCTACACCGCACTCGGGCTCGCCCAGGCGGTGAGCCCGCTGCGGCTGCGCGGGATGGCCGCGATGCTCGCACGGATCAAGAACCAGGTCCGCGCGGCCACCGCGGCCTGAGCGGCCGTCACCGCCTTCAGCCGACGGGATCTCAGCAGGCCCGCACACCGACGGTGTGCGGGCCTGCACGGTTCGTCACCGTGAGGCCGGCGAACCTCAAGTCCTGGTGAAGAACGTTCCCTCGTAAGCAGCTGCTCTCCACACTGTGAGCTGTCTCATGAGGACGGCTCAAGGGGTGTTCAGATGAGCTCACTCGCAGCGACAGGTGACACCTGGGGGATCAGCGGACCGACCTTCCTGATGGTCTACTCGGTCATCGCGGCGGCGGTCTGGGTGGCGGCGACACGCGCCCGGCGGGCGATCGCCGATCGGCAGCCCGACCGGCCGCTGGAGGAGGTCACCGCCCACCCGCACGACGTGGCCTACCTCAATTCCGGCTCCGACCTGGCCGTCTACTCGGCCCTGAGCGCCATGCGGCTGCACGGCACCATCGTCACGGCCGGCCGGGGCACCGTGCAGGCGGCCGGCCGCATCGACCGCTCCGCCGAGGAACTCGAGCGGGCGATCCACTTCACGGCGGCCGTGCCCATGCCGCGGTACCGCCTGCGGTTCCACCGCGCCGTGGTCACGGCGCTGGAGGGGATCGAGCAACGCCTCGTCGAGGGTGGGCTCCTGCTCAGCGCCGACCAGCGCCGCGCGGTCCGCCAGGTCGGGTTCTGGATGCTCGCCGTGGCCGGCCTGGGCCTGATCCGCCTGCTCGCCGGGGTGGCCGACGCCCGACCGGTGGGATGGCTGCTGGTGGCCCTGCTGGTCGTCGCCGTGGTGGCGGCGGTGCACCTTTCCCGGGCCCCGCGACGCACCCCGCTCGGCGACACGACGCTGGAGCGGCTGCGCGACGAGCACCACGCCCTGGCCCCCGCAATGAAGCCGGACTGGGCGGCCTACGGCGCGACCGGCGCCGCGCTCGGGGTCGGCGTGTTCGGAATGAGCGCGCTGTGGGCGTCCGACCCCGTGTTCGCCGACGAGTTGGCCGCGCAGAAACTGGCCACCGCGGGCGGCGCCGGCGGCAGCTACGGCGGCGACACCGGCAGCAGCTCCGACGGCGCCGGCAGCGGCTGCGGAGGTGGCGGGGGTTGCGGTGGCGGCGGCTGCGGCGGCTGAGCCGAGCGGCCCCCCGGCCCGCCCCGGACAGATCGGACCCGGAATCGGGTGGCGCCCGGAGATCTCCGGGCTGATCGCAGACCTGCCCGAACTGCGGTTCTGCGAGGTCATCGCGGAATCGCTCGCTCCCGCAGTTCCGCCTCGAGGGGTGGCGGAGCTGCGGGAGCGAGGCCTTCCCGTCATCCCGCACGGGGTTCGGCTGTCCCTCGGCGGCGCCGAACCGGTCGAGCCCCAGCGGGTCACCCACCTCGCGGCCTGCGCCGCTGCGCTGGACGCTCCGCTGGTCAGCGAGCACGTCGCGTTCGTCCGGGCCGGGGGCCACGACGCCGGGCACCTGCTGCCGGTGCCCCGGACCAGGGAGGCGCTCGACGTGCTGAGCGCGAACGTGCGGCGGCTGCAGGCCGAACTGGACGTACCGCTCGCCCTCGAGCCGATCGCCGCCCTGTTCGACTGGCCCGACGACGAGTACTCCGAGCCGGAGTTCCTGACCGAGCTGATGGAGCGCACCGACACCCTGCTCCTGCTCGACGTGGCGAACGTGTACGCGAACGCACGCAATCGCGGCACCGACCCGGTCACCGTGCTCGACGCGCTGCCTCTGGAACGGGTGGCGTACGTCCACGTGGCCGGTGGGGCCGACCACGACGGGCTCTACCACGACACACACACCGATGCGGTACCGCCCGGCGTGCTCAGGCTGCTCGAGGAGCTGCGCGACCGGCACCCGCCACCTGCGGTGATGCTGGAGCGCGACGGCCGGTACCCGCCGGGTGCCGAGCTGCGGGCCGAGCTGGGCGCCGTCGCGCGGTCGGCGGGCTTCGAGTGGAGCGCATCGTGAGCCGGTTGTGGCTGGAACCGGAGAGCCCGCCGCCCACCCCGGCGGAGCGCACCGGGCTGGCCGCCCGGCAGGCCGAGCTGGTCGCCGCCCTGGTCGCCGGTGGACCGCTGCCGGGGGGTTTCGACCCGGGGCGGCTCGCCGCCACCCGGCGGGCGCTGCTGCGCAAGCGCGCCGGGCAGGCCGCGCAGGTGTGGCCGCTGCTGGCTGCGTCGGTCGGCCAGGCGTGGCCGGACAGCTTCGCCGCGCATGCCGGAGGTCGTCCGCCGGCCGGTGCGCTGCGCGACGGTTGGGACGTGGCGCGGGCGCTGCGCGCCGCCGGGGTACTGGGCGCGGGCGGCGCGGAGGAGCTCGCGGGGCGCGAGGTGGGCTGGTACTACGACGGGGTGCGTCCGCCGCGCCGGCGCCGGCTGCCCGCCGTCCGGCGGGCGGGAGCGGCGCTGTTCGTGCAGGTGGCCGGCCGCACCCTGCGCTGGGCCGGGCGACGCGCCTGACCCCGCCCCGATCGGGTGACCTCCGGCCGTCCGGCCGGGAAACCGTCACCTACACCACAACGCCTCACATCAGGTGGACGCAGCGGGACTCCTAGACTCCGCGGTAACCACTGCGCCGGCGCACGGACCCGGCCCAGGACCACGAGGAGGCCGAAGTGCCGAAGCTGCGCAAAGTTCTCGTCGCCAACCGCGGGGAGATCGCCGTCCGGGTGATCCGAGCCGCCAAGGACGCGGGACTTGGCAGCGTCGCGGTCTACGCCGACCCCGACCGGGACGCGCTGTTCGTCCGGCTCGCCGACGAGGCCTTCGCCCTCGGCGGCAACACCGCCGCCGAGTCCTACCTCGACTTCGGCAAGGTCATCGACGCCGCGAAGCAGGCCGGCGCGGACGCGATCCACCCCGGCTACGGATTCCTGTCGGAGAACGCCGACTTCGCCCAGGCCGTGATCGACGCCGACCTGACCTGGATCGGCCCGACCCCGCAGGCCATCCGCGACCTCGGTGACAAGGTCACCGCACGGCACATCGCGATGCGCGCCGGCGCCCCCCTGGTGCCCGGCACCCCCGACCCGGTGGCCGACACCGACGAGGTCGTGAAGTTCGCCGAGGAGCACGGGCTACCCGTGGCGATCAAGGCGGCGTTCGGCGGCGGCGGGCGCGGGATGAAGGTGGCCCGCGAGCTCAAGGAGATCCCCGAGCTGTTCGACTCCGCGGTGCGCGAGGCGACGGCGGCGTTCGGCCGCGGTGAGTGCTTCGTGGAGCGCTACCTGGACAAGCCGCGCCACGTCGAGGCCCAGGTGCTCGCCGACACGCACGGCAACGTCATCGTCGTCGGCACCCGCGACTGCTCGCTGCAGCGCCGGTTCCAGAAGCTGGTGGAGGAGGCGCCCGCGCCGTTCCTGTCCGACGAGCAGCGCAAGACCATCCACGACGCGTCGAAGGCCATCTGCAAGGAGGCCGGCTACCACGGCGCCGGCACGGTGGAGTTCCTCGTCGCCCAGGACGGCCTGATCTCCTTCCTGGAGGTCAACACCCGGCTGCAGGTCGAGCACCCCGTCTCTGAGGAGACCTCCGGGCTGGACCTGGTGCGCGAGCAGTTCCGGATCGCCGAGGGCGAGGTGCTCAACCTGCTCGAGGACCCGGAGCCGCGCGGGCACTCGATCGAGTTCCGCATCAACGGCGAGGACGCCGGCCGCAACTTCCTGCCGGCGCCGGGCACCGTCACCTCCATCGCCTACCCGGCAGGCCCGGGCGTGCGGGTGGACGCGGGCGTCGAGGCCGGTTCGGTCATCGGCGGCCAGTTCGACTCGCTGCTGGCCAAGCTCATCGTGACCGGCTCGGACCGCGCGCAGGCCCTCGAGCGCTCACGGCGGGCGCTGGCCGAGTTCCAGGTGGAGGGCATGGCCACCGTGCTGCCGTTCCACCGCATCGTCGTCGACGACCCGGCGTTCGCGGCCACCGAGGAGAAGGACTTCACCGTTCACACCCGGTGGATCGAGACCGAGTGGGACAACACCGTCGAGCCGTTCACCGGCGGCGAGGGTGCCGAGTCCGACGAGTCGCCCCGCCAGACCGTCGTCGTCGAGGTCGGCGGCCGCCGGCTCGAGGTGTCGCTGCCCGGGGATCTGGCGCTCGGCGGTGGCGGCTCGGCCGGCGCGGCCAAGGCCCCGCCGCGCAAGCGCGGTGGCGGCAAGGGCGGCGCCAAGGTGTCGGGCGACTCCGTGACCGCGCCGATGCAGGGCACGATCATCAAGGTCGCGGTGTCCGACGGTGACACCGTGTCGGCGGGCGACCTCATCGTGGTCCTCGAAGCCATGAAGATGGAGAACCCGGTCACCGCGCACAAGGACGGCACGATCACCAGCCTGTCCGCCGAGAGCGGCAGCTCGGTGTCGCAGGGCACCGTCATCTGCGAGATCAAGGACTGACCCTCCGTGGGTGGCGATGGCGGCCCCCGCCGCTGTCGCCACCCACGAGGGCGGAACGCCCATGGAACCCGTCGAGATCAACGCCGGAACGTGGTACTTGCGCGCGATGCGCGTCGACGACCGGATCGACGACCGGCACGCCGTGCTGGCATCGTGCCTGGACCCGGAGATCCTCCGCTGGCGCCGGCGCCCGGAGCCGACCCTCGAGGCCGTCGGCGCGCACATCGCCGAGTGCACCGAGGGCTGGGCAGCAGAGACCCGCTGTTCCTGGGCGGTGTGTGAGCCGACGACCGGGGAGATGCTCGGCGAGGTCAGCCTCGCCGGGCTGGACCTGAACGTGGGCACCGCCGACGTGACCTGCTGGGCGCTGCCGCACGCGCGGAGCCGGGGCATGACCACCGCCGCGGTGTCGAGCGTGGTGCGGTTCGGCTTCGGCGGGCTCGGACTGCACCGGGTGACCTACGCCTGGGCCGAGGGCAACGAGGCCTCCGCCCGCGTCGGCGCAAAGTGCGGGTTCACCATCGAGGGCCGGCAGCGTTCGGCGTGGGTCGTCGACGGTAAGCGGGTCGACGTGGTGCTCGCCGGCCGGCTGGCCGGTGACCGCTGATCACGCCATTGACGGCGGCGGCATGTCCGCTTAACGTCGTTTCGCCAGGTTATTCCACGGCGACCGCACCGTGCTGAACAAGTGCATAGCGGACAGCAGTGATGTACCCGTGTGACCATCCACGGGGCCCGGTTACTTCCGCCACGCGGACAGAGACCGCGCCGCGGATCCGTTCGCCACGCAGGCCCAGCCGCGCCGCGAACACGTCCACCGTCACAACGGCGACCCAGGATCCGTCATGCCCCCCGACACCCTGTACGTGACCAGCCACATCCACGTCGACGGGCCGATCCCCGGCCCACACTCCCTCCTCACCCTCGCCTCGGCCGCGCACAACGCGGACGGGGCCCTGCTCACCACGTTCACGGCCAACCTGCGTGAACTGCCCGGCGCCACCCTGCACCCGATCGCGCTGCAATCCTGGCGAGGTCGGGCCGAGGACTGGCTCACCACCCGCCGGGCGACCCGCCCACCCGCCATCGCGATGACCGCCTACGCCCGTTGGGTCTCCCAGCTTCCCGGGCAGCCGGTGTTCATCGCCGACCCCGAAGCGCAGGACTACCTGTTCCTGTACTGGTACCTCCAGCGCTTCACCGGGCAGTGGCCCTTCGCCCGGACCAGCACGGACCCCGATGTTCGGGATCGCATCCCGTACACACCCGTGTGCACCCTGACCGGCTGCCGAGCACCGCTCGCGCAGACCAGCTGACGGGCAAGCCCCCGCCGAACCGGACTGCAGCCGGTTCGCCGGGGGCTTTCCCGTGGCGGTGCAATCGCGTCACCGGCGGTGTCCGCTCCGCTACCGTTCGGCCGGTGCGCCGGGTTGTGGTGATCGCCGTCCTGCTGGCCGTCGTGTCGGGGTGTGCGACGGCGGGCCCGGGTACGGCGGCACCTGTCTCCACCTCGGCCGAGCCCAGCGAGATCGCGCTGCCGCCGCGGCCGCGGGAGGTGCGGATCGACGGCATCGATCCCTGCAGCCTGCTCACCGCCGACCAGCGGGCGGAGCTGGGGTTGGACGGGCGCCCGGTCGCGTACACGAGCGCAAATGGCCTGTTCGGTGAAGCTTCGTCGTGCTCAATTCGCGGAACCGAACCGCGAGAGGTCTCCGTCGGCCTGTCGGTGGTGACCGACCGAGGCATCGAGATCATCACGTCGTCCGGCGGCGTGACCGACGAGCTGACCGGGATCACCGTGGCGGGCTTCCCGGCGGTTCTGGCTCGACCCACTCGACTCCGGGACTTCTGCAGCGTTGAGATTGATGTCGCCGCCGGGCAATTGCTCGATATCCAGTTCGCCCAGGGCACCCGCGGTCAGCCCATCCCGCAGGACCATCTCTGCCGTGACGCTCAACGGGTCGCCGAGGCCGCGATCGCCTCATTGCTCACCCGCTGACGTTCACCATCGCGAAGCGTTTCACCGAACGGATCTGCCAAAGACGACCTCTGTCATAGCGTCCGGCGCGACCGCCCACTCCTGCCGCGTCAGGGGGAACCTTGAGCTACCGCCCGCAGGCCGTACTGCACCTCGAACTACACATGCTCCCCGCGCTGCGCCAGGCGTTCGAGGAAGCGATCACGCAGCTCAGCCCACAGCTACTCAACCTGCGGAACCAGGCCCGGATACCCCAGCCGTGGCTGGGTGACGAGGTGAGCGCCGGTAGCGCCGCCTTCTACCACGAGCACATCGTCGACGGTCCCCAGTCGGCCCTGAATGCATTGCTTACATACGAGGCCGAGCTGGTCAAGGTCCGCGACAATCTGAAACAGATGGAGGACGACTACCGGCGCGTCGAGGGTGAGAACGCCGCGCGGTGGGGACGGCAAGCGTGAGTGGCGTCCGCTGGCGTGGCATGAGCCACGAGCAGATCTACCAACAGGTGCAGGACGGCCCGGGGGCGGCGGCATCGACGGCGGCGGAGACCGGGTGGCAGCGGATCGAGCAGACGATCCGCGCCATCGACACCGCACTGTCGAAGGCGATCGCGAGCATCGGCGGCGGCTGGGAGGGCCAGGCTGCCGAAGCGACCGCCAACGGTTTGACCCCGCTGGGCGCCTGGGCGACCGCCAGCGCCGAGGATGCATGGGTTACGGCACGCGGGCTGTCCAATCAAGCGGCACAGGCCGCCGAGCTGCGTACGAAGATGCCACCGCCGAGTCATCCGCGGCTGCCGGAGGAACCGCCGCCGAGCCTGAACGACCCGGGCATCGATCCCTATGTCCTCGACGACTGGGCAGCAGCCGACACCCAGCGCGACAACGATGCGTCGCGCGCCGTCGAGTTGATGGAGGGCTACGCGGACAACACGAGAAACAACAACTGGTACTTCGTTACATGGAGCGCCCCACCGGAGGTGACGGTGCAGGCAGCCGTTGCGGGTGGATCAGCAGCCGGCGGGACCTGGTCTGCCGGCAGCGCGTTCGCCGGCGGCAGCGAGCCGGCATGGATCGGCGGGGCAGCGGGGCCGGCCTCGACAGCTGGAGGATCGACGGGCGCCGTCACCGCACCTGGGGGCGTCCCGGTAGCTGGGGGCGTCCCGGTAGCTGGGTCGGGCTCGGTCGGTGTCGGGCCGAGTTCCGGCACCCCCGTCGCCGGAGTGGCTCCCAGTCCAGTGGCCCCACTCGCGGCACGGGTCGGCGGTCCGGTGGTAGAGAGGGCGAGGCCTCCCGGCAACACCCGGCCGAGGAGTTCGCTCGACCTGCCGGACCATGCCGCTCGGGGCATCGCCGGCTCGTTCCTACCGGTGACGTCCGGCGAACCGGCTGGTCGGACATCCGCCGAGCTGACCCGTAACCTGCCGGCTGAGGGCACCCGCTCCCGCCCCGTGGGTACGCCCGGTGAGCCCATCCGAGGTCTACCAGAGCGAGCCATCCGGCCCGGGCAGGGGGCGACATTCGAGGCCTTCCCTTCCGCGGGAGGCACCCCCACCGCCACCGAGCCCGCGGCACGCACCGGCGGCGCTCGGCCGTCCCCGCAACACCCCGGTCTGATGCAGCCCATGACCACCGGGATCGCGGGTTCCCCGGCCCAGGAGCACCGCCGCCCCGACTATCTGATCGAGGACGGCGACGTCTTCACCGACGACCGCTGGTTCACCCCTCCGGTGATCGGCGCCGAGGACCCGGAGGGCCGCCGTGCGTGAGTCGCTGTTCCCGGCCGCCACTGCCGGCCCCACCCATCGCCGGGTGCTGACGGCCGTCGAGTTCGACGTGCTGTGGGAACGCCTCGGTCTCGGGCCGACCCCCGTCGTGCTGCGCTTGGCCTCGCCGGGTCGCACCCACGGCGAGCGCGCCCAGATCGTCGCGGCCGGGCTGCAGGCGCTGCGCCGGCGCGGGCTGACCGACGCCTCCGGTCCTGATCCGGAGCTGGCCCGGCTTCTCACGGTGCTCGCCCGGCCCGCCCGGCAACTGGAGCTGCGCGCCTGGCTCGGTCGCAGTGTGCGCGCTGTCGCGGCGGGCGACCTCGACTTGGCCGTCCTGGCCGTCCGGCAGGACTCCACGGTCACGCTCGAGACGTGCGGTTCGCTCCCGGCCGGGGTACTGGGTGTCCTCCCCACCGCGGTTCCCGGCCCGGGACGGGCGAGCACCGTCCCGACGCAGGTCCTCGCCGAGGCC
Organism: Pseudonocardia bannensis; assembly: GCF_012911875.1. GTDB lineage: Bacteria > Actinomycetota > Actinomycetes > Mycobacteriales > Pseudonocardiaceae > Pseudonocardia > Pseudonocardia bannensis. The sequence goes on from NZ_JAAXKZ010000122.1 coordinate 12,883, forward strand.
CTCGCCCACCCCGGCGATCTGCGCCAGGCGCTCATCGCACGTGCCGTCCCCGCCGCGGATGCGACGCTGCTGGCCCGGATGCTGCACGACGGGGGCCGGCGTAGCCAGCTCACCGCGCTCGTGACCGACCGGTGGGAAGTCCCGCGGCGGTTGTCCCGGGTCCTCACCGTGCTCGACGGGCCACGCGGGCGCCATCTGCTCACCCGCAGCACCGCCGACGACGGCACCGACTGGACCACGATCGGGCCGACCGACGAGCGACGGTTGCGGCACCGTGTCGACGAGCTACTCAGCGAGGCCGCCACGGCCGCCGAGCAGGCCGCCTGACCGGCGGCGGGAAGGCGGCCCGAAGTCAGGCGCTGGACTCGAGGATGAGCCGGCGGGCCTCCGGGGCGGCGATCCGGCGGGCGTCGGCGGCCGCGTCGTCGGGCAGCTCCTGTGACTCGCGCTCGGCCTGCACCCGCGCGGTGTAGATCTCGACCTCGCGATCGATCATCTCGGAGTCCCAGCCGAGCACGTCGGCCATCAGCTCCGCGACCGGCCGCGCGCAGTCCACTCCACGGTGCGGGTACTCGATCGAGATGCGGGTCCGGCGCGTGAGTACGTCCTCCAGGTGCAACGCACCCTCATGGCTGACCGCGTGCACCACCTCGACCTGCAGATAGTCCTCCGCGCCGGGCACGGGCTGGAGCAGCTCGCGGCGGTCCTCGGCGACATCGAGGACGTGGTCGAGCAGCGACCCGTAGCGATCCAGCAGGTGCCGGATGCGGTACGGATGCAGGCCGTACCGGGTGCCGATCTGCTCGCACTGGTTGATCAGCGCGTGGTAGCCGTCGGCGCCGAGCAGCGGCACCCGCTCGGTCGTCGAGGGTGCGACCCGCGACGGGATGTCGACGGCGGCCGCGTCCACGGCGTCGGCCGCCATCACCCGGTACGTCGTGTACTTGCCCCCGGCGATCGCGACCAGCCCGGGCAAGACCCGCGCGACCGTGTGCTCACGGGACAGCTTCGACGTCGCCTCGTCGTCCCCGGCCAGCAGTGGGCGCAACCCCGCGTAGACACCCTCGATGTCGTCGTACGTCAGCGGCGTCGCGAGCACCCGGTTGACGTGTTCGAGCACGTAGTCGACGTCCTTGCGGGTCGCGGCGGGGTGCGCGAGGTCGAGGTCCCAGTCGGTGTCGGTGGTGCCGACGATCCAGTGGTTGCGCCACGGGATGACGAACAGCACCGAGGTCTCGGTGCGCAGGATGATCCCGGAGTCGGACACGATCCGGTCCCGGGGGACGACGATGTGGACGCCCTTCGAAGCGCGCACCCGGAACCGGCCGCGCCCCCCGGACATCCGCTGGATCTCGTCGGTCCACACCCCGGTGGAGTTGATCACCACGTGCGCAGCGACGTCGATCTCGTCCCCGGTCTCGCTGTCGCGCACCCGGACCCCGGACACCCGGTCGGCTTCCCGGAGGAAGCCCACGACCTGCGTGGACGTGCGTACGACGGCCCCGTAGTGCGCCGCGGTGCGGGCGACGGTCAGCGTGTGCCGGGCGTCGTCGGCCTGGGCGTCCCAGTACTGCATGCCGCCGACGAGGGCGTCGCGCCGGAGCGCGGGGGACAGCCGCAGGGCGCCGGCGCGCGTGAGCTGCTTGTGGCGGGGCAGCGAGCGCGCGCCGCCCATCGTGTCGTAGAGGGTGAGCCCGGCGGTGACGTACGGCCGCTCCCAGAGCCGGTGAGTCAGCGGGTAGAGGAAGCTCACCGGCTTGACCAGGTGCGGCGCCAGCCGGGTCAACATCAGCTCGCGCTCGTGCAACGCCTCCCGAACCAGCGAGAACTCAAGCTGCTCGAGGTAGCGCAGGCCGCCGTGGAAGAGCTTGGAGCTGCGGCTGGACGTCCCGCTGGCCAGGTCGCGGGCCTCGACCAGCGCGACCGAGAGTCCCCGGGTCGCGGCGTCGAGCGCCGCACCGCTGCCGACGACCCCGCCACCGACGATGACCACGTCGAACTGTTCGTTGCGCAACCGCTCCCAGCTGCGATCCCGTTCCGCCGGTCCCAGCCGCCCCAACACGCCGCCCACACTATCGCCGTCCGCCGGCCAGGCCGGATCGCTGACACGTCCGTGAGCCGACGTGCTGCGCCGGTGACACATGGCCCACCAGCGCGATCGCGTCGTTCCCTACTCCCGGACCAGGCAGAACGGATGTCCCGCCGGGTCGGCGTAGACGCTCCAGCCCCGCGCCCGGTCGACGTCGAGCGGCCGCGCGCCGAGAGCCACGACCTGCGCATGCGCGGCGTCGAGGTCAACCACCCCGATATCGAGGTGGGACTGCTGCGGGTGGGCGGGATCCGGCCAGCGCGGCGGGCGGTGGCCGGCCACCCGCTGGAACGCGAGCACGCCACCCGAGCCCAGGTGCAGCGTCGACCAGTCGTCGTCGAGGGACCACCGCGGGTCGGCCCGGTTCACCTCACCGCCCAGCAGGCCCGCGTAGAACCGGGCGAGGCCGATCGGCTCGGGACAGTCCAGGACGACGCACTGCAGAGCTCCGATCATCCGGCCTGCCTACCACGCAGGACTACGGCGTGACGTCCTTCCGGCCCGCGACGGCCCCGGCGACGCCCGCGATCAGCGTCAACGTCGCGAACACCATGGCGAGCCACCCGAACCCGCCGATCAGCAGCCCGACGCCGGCCGACACCGCTCCCACGGCCAAACCGGTCCGGGCAACGGAGGCGCCGGCGAGCCTGCGAGTCACCAGGCGAGCGGCGCCAGCGGTGAGCAGGATCGCGAGCACCGCGGAGAACGGTGCCAGCAGGGCGGTCGGCGGCAGCACCAGATAGAACGCGTCGTCGGCCAGTTGCGCCCCGACACCGGCGAGCAGCGCGGCAGCGGCGGGGACCCGGGTGGTGGGCGGAGTGGTCATGCCCCCAGCGTCGCCGCCGTGACGGCGTGCCGGATCCGGGATCGCCCGGAGCCCGACCCTGGCCCGATTTCTCCGGCCTAGTCCAGATCGCTGTGCTGCATGAGCTGCCGCGCGGCCTCGGTGATCGACCCGGACAACGACGGGTACACCGAGAACGTGTGCGCGAGATCGTCGACACCGAGCCCGTTCTGCACCGCCATCGCGATCGGCAGGATCAGCTCGCTGGCCACCGGGGCGACGATGACGCCACCGATGACGACGCCGGTGGCCGGGCGGCAGAACAGCTTCACGAAGCCACGCCGCAGGCCGCGCATCTTGGCCCGCGGGTTCGTGGCCAGCGGCAGCATGATGGTGCGGGCAGGCACCTCGCCCGCGTCGATGGCGCGCTGGCTGATCCCGACGGTCGCGATCTCCGGACGGGTGAAGACGTTGGCCGCGACGGTCCGCAGCTTGATGGGCGCGACGCCCTCACCGAGGGCGTGCCACATCGCGATCCGGCCCTGCATCGCGGCGACCGAGGCGAGCATCAGCAGGCCGGTGCAGTCACCGGCTGCGTAGACACCGGGCACGGACGTCCGGGAGACCCGGTCCACCGTGATGAACCCGCCGCGGTCCGTCTCGATCCCGATCTTCTCCAGCCTCAGGTCAGAGGTGTTGGGCACCGAGCCGACCGTCATCAGCGCATGCGAGCCGCGGACCGTCCGTCCGTCGGCCAACGTGACCAGCACCCCGTCCCCGTCACGGACCACCGACTCGGCACGCGCATTGGACAGGATGTTCACCCCGCGCTCGGCGAAGACGTCCTGGAGAACGGCGGCGGCGTCGGCGTCCTCGCCGGGAAGCACCCGGTCCCGGCTCGACACCAGCGTCACCTGGCAGCCGAGCTCGACGTAGGCGGAAACGAACTCTGCCCCGGTCACCCCGGAGCCGACGACGACGAGGTGCTCGGGCAGCGCGGGCAGGTCGTAGAGCTGGCGCCAGGTGAGGATGCGCTCACCGTCCGGCCGGGCCGAGTCGAGCACCCGGGGCGTGGCACCGGTGGCGACCAGGACGACGTCGGCGGGCAGGTCCTCGCGCTCGCCGTTGGCGGGCCGGGCCTCGATCACGTGCGCGGCGCGGGCCGACGGCTCGTCGCTGAACGAGGCGGTACCGGCGATGATCCGCACGCCCTCGCGCTCCAGCCGGGCCCGGACGTCCGCCGACTGGGCGAGCGCGAGGCTCTTGACCCGGCCGTTGACCTTCGGCAGGTCCACCCCCGCGGTGTCGCGGTCGACCAGCACACCGAGGTCCGCGGCGCGGTGCAGATCCACCCGGACCGCCGCGGAGGAGATGAAGGTCTTCGACGGAACGCAGTCGTGGAGCACGCACGCCCCACCCATGCCGTCCTGCTCGATGATCGTCACGTCGCTGCCGTGCTGCGCCGCGACCAGGGCCGCTTCGTAGCCGGCCGGCCCCCCACCCATGATCACGATCCGGGTCACCGCTGCCGTCCCTCCGGTATCGATTCCTCACGATCACCGTACGCGGAGGCGCACCGGCACCCCCGAAGCGAGGTCCGTCGACCGCGCCCCGGCGGCCCGCGACTAGTCTGTGGCGGTGCCGTTGTACGCCGCATACGGATCGAACATGGATCCGGCCCAGATGAAGGAGCGCGCCCCGCACTCGCCGATGGCGGGCACCGGCTGGCTCCAGGGCTGGCGGCTCACCTTCGGAGGCGAGGACTTCGGGTGGGAGGGCGCGCTCTCCACCGTGGTCGAGGACCCGGGCTCGCAGGTGTTCGTCGTGCTCTACGACGTCCCGGATCACGACTCCGCGCAGCTCGACCGCTGGGAGGGTGGCGAACTCGGGCTGCACAAGAAGCTGCGGCTACGGGTGCACACCCTGGAGGGCGACGTGCTCGCCTGGATCTACGTGCTCAACGACTACGAGGGTGGGGTGCCGTCGGCACGCTACCTCGGGGTGATCGCGGACGCCGCCGAGCAGGCGGGCGCCCCCGCCGACTACGTAGCGGCGCTGCGCACCCGCCCGAGCCGCAAGTCCC
>NZ_JAAXKZ010000123.1 GCF_012911875.1 Pseudonocardia bannensis
GAGCGTTGTGGAGCCATAACGCGTTCATGAGGGCGCTCCAGACCGCGTCGTGGAGCCCTGACGCAGCCCGGGGCGGGCGCAGGCCGCGTTGTGGAGCCACAACGCTCTCAGCGAGGTCGTCGGAGGGCGTTGTGGAGCCATAACGCTGTGAGAGGGGGCGTAGACGGGCGTCAGGGGTGCAGGGTGCGGTGGCTCAGGCTGCGGATCTGGGTGCGCAGGATCTGGCCGAGCTGGTTCTGGCGGCCGTCCATCTCGCCGGGGGTGGCGGCCAGACCGACGGCGGCGACGACGCGGCCCTCCTCCCGCACCGGGGTCGCCACGGCCCATACGTCGGGGTTCATGTGCCCCTGGGTGGTGGCGAGGTCGTCGGTCCGGATCGCGGTGAGCTCCTGCAGGAACCCGTCGACGTAGCCCTGCTCCTCCGTGTCGAGCCCGTTGAGGTAGGCGTAGAGCTCCCGTTTGTCCAGGTTGGCGAGCAGCACGCGGCCGGTCGCGGTCCGGATCAGCGGTCGGTGGATGCGGGTTTCGGTGGCGTAGGCGTGCCGGGGGGAGTCGGTCGCGTAGTCGATGTAGATGACGTCGCGGCCCACCATCACCCCGAGCAGCACGGTGCACCCGGTCATGCCGTGCAGCGTCTCGAGATCGTCGTGCCGCACCACCCGCACGGGCGGGCGCCCGGCGAGCAGGTTGAGCACGTAGGGCGCCGGACCGAGGACGAAGCGGCGGCCCTGCTCGCTCAGGTAGCCGACGGCGGCGAGCCCGTTGACCAGGCCCTGGATCGAGCTGATCGGGGCGCCGACGCGGTGCGCGATCTCGGTGAGACCCAGGCCGTCGTGCTCGCGGGCGACGAGCTCGAGGATCTGGGCGACACGGTCCACGGTGCGGTGGTTGCGGCGCCGGGACAGCACGGGCGACGGGGCCAGCGCACCGGACGTCGGGGCGGGGTCCATCGACTCTCCCGTTCGTGGGCGAAACGTAAATACGTAGGTTACTCCAGCATGCGGCAGGGCCCCAGCGGTTGTCCCTTTTCGGGACGCAGCGCAGCGGACGCACTACGTATATATGTAGATCAGACGGATATTGCGTAATTCTCCTCACGGCCAATACAGTCGGGAGCGTTCCCCGGGGCCGGCGAGGCGGCCGCGGAGTGCGACGACCGGAGGCGATGTGGCCGTTCCTGCTGCTGAATCCCAGCCGACGCCGGGCCCGCTGGACGGGCTGCGCATCGTCGATCTGACGACAGTGATCATGGGTCCGTACGCCGCGGCGATCCTCGGTGACCTCGGCGCGGACGTGATCAAGGTGGAGGAACCTGCGGGGGACATGGCACGCGGGATCGGGCCGCGTCGCCACCCGGGGATGAGCGGCCTCGCACTCAACCTCAACCGCAACAAGCGCAGCGTCGCGGTGAACCTCAAGGCGCCGGAGGGTCGCGCGGTGCTGGCCGATCTCGTCCGCGGCGCCGACGCCGTCCTCACCAACCTGCGCCCCGCCTCCCGCGAGCGCCTCGGGCTGACCTACGAGCAACTGGTCGCGGTCAACCCGGGCGTCGTGCTCTGCACCGCCCAGGCCTTCCGCACCGGCTCGGACGTGGAGAACCTCGCTGCATACGACGACATCGTGCAGGCCCGCTCCGGGTTGACCTCGCTCTACCAGCGGGCCGGCGGGGAGCAGGGGTACGCGCCGTTCGTGGTCGCCGACAAGGTGTGTGGACTGACGATCGTCTACAGCCTGCTGGCCGCGCTCCTGCACCGCCAGCGCACCGGCGAGGGCCAATGGGTGGACGTCCCGATGGTCGACACCATGGTCGCCTTCAACCTCGTCGAGCACTTGAACGGACACACCTTCGAGCCGCCGGAGGGTCGCTTCGGCTGGGCCCGGGTGCTCACCGCGAACCGGCGCCCGCAGCGCACCGCCGACGGCTGGGTCTGCCTGCTGCCCTACTCCGACCGCAACTGGCGCGACTTCTTCGACTACATCGGACGGTCGGAGCTCGGCGACGACCCGCGCTTCGGCAGCATCGACGGGAGGCACGCCAACATGGTCGAGCTGCTCGATCTGGTGGCTGAGGCCGCGGCGGGCCGTACCACGGCGGAGTGGCTGGAGTTCTGTGCCCGGGCGAGCATCCCGGCCACCCCGGTCGTCGACCTCGAGGACCTGCCCGACGATCCCTACGTCCGCGAAGGCGGGCTGGTCACCACCGCGTCCCATCCGAGTGAGGGGCGCTACCGGACGGTCTCGACACCGGCCCGGTTCTCCCGCACGCCCGGCCGTCTCCGCCGGCACGCACCGCGCCTCGGCGCCGACACCCGCGAGGTGCTGGCCGAGGCCGGGCACACCGTCGAGCGGATAGACAGCCTGCTCGCGACGGGTGTGGCCTATGCGGACGGCCCCCCGGAGCTCTGCCTCGACGAACCGGCCCCGATCGGGGTGTCGCGGTGAGCGCCCCCGTGCGTCCCGGGCCGGGGAGGGCCCCGCGGACGGCCTCGCGGCCCGTGCACCAGGCCGCACACACCACCGCACACCACGGCCTGCAGCGGACCCGGGAGATCGAGCCCGAACGGCGGGTGGCCGACCCGGGGTCCCGGGCCGAGCGGCTGCTGCTGGACTCCTACCTGCGCTCACGCAGCCGGCTGGCCGGGCGGCCCGTCACCTGCGTCAGCGAGCGCACGATCATCAGCAACCCGGTGGCCGCGCGGCTGTTCCACGGGGTGAGCCAGGCGATGCTGTGGGAGCAGGCGGCCCGTGCCATGGACAGCCGGCGTGAGGACTCCTGCGAGTTCGTGCTCGCCGACGGGCGCACGGTCGTGGCCGTGTGCCGGCCGATCGACGACCGCGGCCGCATCATCGGTGCGGTCATCGAGGCGACCGACGACGGCGAGTCCCCGCGCGGGCAGTCGCCGCGGGTCCGGACGCCGATCGGGTCCGGCGAGTTCGCCGGGCTGGCCGGGCAGGGCGAGCAATGGCGGGAGATGTGCGCCGAGGCGGTGCACGCCCGCGACAGCGGACTGCCGATGCTCGTCCGAGGGGAGGTGGGCACCGGAAAGCTGAGCCTGCTGACCGCGTTGTTCGGCGCCGACCGGGTACGGGTCATGGACGCCGCGATGGTGCCTGTCGACGGGTTCGCCCCGTGGGCCCGTGAACTGCGCGAACGCCTCGCCGAGCCGGGCGGGGTCGTGGTGGTCCGGCGCCTGGAGTGCCTCGAGCCCGCCGCTGCGCAGGCCGTGTGCAGCTTGCTCGACATGGCCCATCCCGACGCCCGGCTGGCCGGCACGCTCACGCTCGGTGAGCGTGCGGGCGAGGCGTTCGGCCCGCTGGTCCGGCGATTCGCGGTCGCGACGATCGATGTCCCGCCGTTGCGTCGGCGCTTCGAGGACCTGCCGCAGCTGCTCGTCGCCCTGAGCCTGCGGGTCGAGGGCCGGCCGCGGCGCTGGATGCCCGAGGCGGTGCAGGCGCTGTGCCGGCTGGAGTGGACCGAGAACATCCGGCAGCTGGAGAACGTGGTGCGGCGGGTGATCGCCGGGTGCCCGGCCGGGGACATCCGCGCCCGCCACCTGCCTGACGAGGTTCTCACCGATGCCCCCCGCCGGCGGCTGACCCAGCTCGAGCAGCTGGAGTTCACCGAGATGCTCTCCACGCTGCGCCGGACCGGTGGCAACAAGAAGGAAGCTGCGCAGATCCTCGAGATCTCCCGCTCCACCCTTTACCGCAAGATGCGCCAGTTCGGCATGGACCTGACCCGCAGTGCCTTCTGACCGGGGGTCGAAGGCCCTCACCCCGGCGTCGGGACGGCCTCCCGGAGTCGGTCGAGAAAGGGCCGCTGGCCCTTGACGAGCTTGGTGGCCGCGGTCTCCAGGTCGAACCAGCCGGCGCGGTCGATCTCGGGGAAGCTGCGCATCCGGCCCGAACCGCGTGGCCACTCCATCTCGAACAGGTTGGACCGGATGTGCTCGGCGTCGAAGTCGCCGTTCAGTGCGAAGGCGGTGACCTTCTTGCCCCCCGACTGGGTCACGGTGCCGAGCTCGACCAGTGGTCCGTCCGGTGGCAGGGCGCCGAGTTCTTCGGCGAACTCGCGCGCGGCGGCCTCCCGGGGGTCCTCGTCGGCGTCGTGCTCGCCCTTGGGGATCGACCAGGCGTGGTCGTCCTTTCGTGCCCAGAACGGGCCGCCCATGTGCCCGAGCAGTACCTCGAGCGCACCGGTCCCGGTGAACCGGTAGAGCAGGATCCCCGCGCTGGTGGCCATTCGTCCATCCTGCTCGGGTGACGCCGGGGTGCGGGGTCGAGGCCGTTGACAGCTGGGTTCGCATCCGAAACTCTGATCGGACGCGGGAGTGCGTCCAGGAGGAGCGGGCATGGAGTGGACCGGACAGCGCTACGCCGACACCCCCACGGTGGAGGCCGAGACCTACGTCGATGCGCCGCCGGAGCGGGTGTGGGAGCTCGTGAGTGACATCGGGCTGATGCCGGCCATCAGCACGGAGTTGCAGTCGGTGCAGTGGTGCGGGGATGGAGCCGGCCCGGCCGTCGGCCGCACGTTCGTCGGCCGGAACTTCCACCCCGCGCTGGGGGAGTGGTCGACGACGTCGCATGTGATCGAGTGCGAGGCGCTGCGGACGTTTGCCTGGGCGGTCGAGGATCCGGCCGATCCTGCTGCGGTGTGGCGGTTCACCCTGCGACCCGAGGGCTCGGGGACGGTACTGCGGCAGTGGGTGCAGCTGGGGCCGGGCCGGTCCGGGTTGAGCCTCGCGATCGAGCAGATGCCCGACAAGGAGGAGAAGATCGTCTACCGGCGACTGGGCGAGTTCGAAGCGGGGATCCGGAACAACCTGGCCGAGATCAAGAATCGCGCCGAGGCCGGCTGATGCGCACCGCCACGACGATCGAGGCCTCCGGCGGCGCCACCTGGCAGGAGACGGTCGACTTCGTCGTCGAGGCGGAGAAGCTGGGCCTCGACATCTGCTGGGTAGCCGAGGCCTGGGGCTCCGACGCGCCGTCGCCGCTCGGTTACCTCGCCGCGCGGACCGACCGGATGCTGCTCGGCGCCGGGATCGTCCAACTCGGTACCCGCACGCCGGTCACGATCGCGATGACGGCGATGACCCTGTCGTACATGACCGGGGGCCGGTTCCTGCTCGGCCTGGGCAGCTCCGGGCCGCAGGTCGTCGAGGGTCTGCACGGCGTCCCGTTCGCGAAGCCACTGGCCCGGATGCGGGAGACCGTGGAGATCGTCCGGCAGGTGTTCGCGGGGGAGAAGGTCACCTACTCCGGCGATCGGTTCCAGATCCCGCTGCCGGGCGGCGAGGGCCGGCCCATGCGGGTGAGCGTCCCGGCCGCCCCGGACATCCCGATCTACCTGGCCGCGCTGTCGCCGAAGATGCTGCAGCTCACCGGAGAGGCCGCCGACGGCTGGCTCGGCACCAGCTTCGTCCCCGAGGGCGCGGACGCCTACTTCACCCACCTCGACGCCGGGCTGGCCGTCGCGGGCCGGTCGCGCGCCGAGATCGACATCTGCCAGGGCGCCGAGGTCGCCTTCGCCGACGATCCCGACGACCTGGCCCGGATGGTCGGCCGGCGCAGGAAGGAACTGGCGTTCAGCCTCGGGGGGATGGGTTCGGCCGGTACGAACTTCTACAACGACGCCTACAGTCGGCAGGGCTGGGCCGAGGTCGCGGCACAGGTCCGCGACCGGTGGCAGGCCGGCGACCGGGACGGGGCCGCGGGCCTCGTCACTGACGACATGGTGCTGGCCACGACCCTGATCGGCACCGAGGACATGGTTTGCGACCGGTTGCGGGTGTGGCGCGACGCCGGCGTCGACACCGTCCGGCTCTACCCGGCCGGGGAGACCCTGGACGCCCGCCTGACCACCCTCGCCCGTGCGCTGGACCTCGTCCGAGCCCTACCGTGATCCCCCTCCACCACCCGCTGATCAAGGGCGAAAGGGGGCTCGTGAAGATCGGCGAGGCCCCTTCAGGCCTTGATCAGCGGGGAGGGGTGCTCCGCGAGATGAACCTGAACGCTGTTCGATCATGAGCGAACGGCGCTGGTGTTCACCTCACGGCCCGAAGTACCCCATCCGCCTGCTGATCTCGCCGGCCCCGTCGAGGAGCACCGGGACGAGTTCCTGCATCCGGTCCGGGGGGAGCCGGTAGGAGGGGCCGGACACCGACAGCGCCGCGACCACCGCGCCGGTGTGGTCCAGGACCGGGGCGGCCACGGCGTTCAGGCCCGTCTCGTACTCCTCGACGGCGACGGCGAACCCGTTCTCCCGGACGTCGGCGAGTTCGGCGTCGAGAGCCGCCCGTGTGGTGCGGGTGCTCGGGGTGAGCCCGGTGAGCTCGGAATCGGCGAGCACGGCCGACAACCGCTCGGGGGGCAGGTGGGCCAGCAGCACCTTGCCGCTGGACGTGCAGTGCAGCGGGGTCAGCCGGCCGACCCAGTTGTGCGCGGCGACCGTGGACGGTCCGCGGGCCTCGTCCACGTTGACGGCGTAGGTCTCCTGCAGCACGGCCAGGTTGACGGTCTCGCCGAACTTGGCGGCGAGTTGCTCGCAGACGTCGCGGCCCTGCCTGGTGACCTCGAGACGCCCGGAGACCGCGCCCGCCAGGGGGATCAAGCCGAACCCGAGCCGGTACTTGCCGCGATCGGTGGTCTGCTCGACGAGTCCGCGCCCCTCCAGCGCGCCGAGCAGCCGGAACGCGGTCGACTTGTGCACGTCGATCTCGGCTGCGACCTCGCTGACCCCGGCCTCACCGCGCCGGGCCAGGATCTCCAGGACGCTGATGGCACGGTCGACGGACTGCACGCCCCCTGCGCTCCCGCCGGTGTCGGCCTGAGAGCTGCGCGTGTTGCCCATGGCGGAACTATATGTGCCAGGCCGAACGATTCGCTTGACTCGAATGGCGGGTGGCGGGACTCTCCTGCGGTGCCGAGCCGAAGATGTCCTCGTCGGTCAGCCCGGTTCACGATGTCGCCGTCGGGCAGGTGGGGTCGCGCGGGATCAGGAGCGGGGAACGGGCGCGTTCCACTGCAGCCACAGGGCGAGGACGCGTAGCCCCGCGACGAGCGCAGCGGCCACGAGCGTGACCGGTGCCGGCGGGAGCCCGAGGCGGTCGCCGGGCCACCACCACCGCGGCGCCGGCCGCCGCGGCCAGCGCATAGATCTCGCGGCGGAGCACGAGCGGGACCTCGTTGAGCAGCACGTCGCGCAGCACCCCGCCGCCGATCCCGGTGATCACCCCGATCAGTGCGGCGGTGACCGCGGGCGCCCCGGCGGACAGCGCGACCGCGGTCCCGGTGGTGGCGAACAGGGCGAGGCCGAGGGCGTCGGCGAGCTGCACGCCACGGCGCAGCCGGGCCACCGTCGGGTGGAACCGGAACACGATCAGCGCGATCACCAGCGGCGTGAGCAGGTAGGGCCACTGGCGCAGCGTGGTGGGCGGGGCGATGCCGAGCAGGACGTCGCGGACGATGCCGCCGCCGAGCGCGGTCACCCCGGCCAGCACGACGACACCGAAGACGTCGAGCCGGGCGTGCACCGCGGCCAGCGCCCCGGATGCGGCGAACACGGCGACCCCGAGCAGGTCGAGCACGACGAGCACCCGGGCGAGGGTAGCCGGGCGGCCCCCGGGGTAGACGGCGGCGACGGATTCCCGATCGAGAGGACGCCATGGTCGCCTTCGGCTACACCCTGCTCACCGAGCAACGCGGCCCGCGCGAGCTCGTCACCGATGCGGTGGCGGCGGAGAACGCCGGGTTCGACTTCGAGGTGATCAGCGACCACTACTTCCCCTGGCTCGACGCCCAGGGTCATGCGCCGAACTGCTGGAGCGTGCTCGGTGCCGTCGCCTCGGCCACCGAGCGAGCCGGCCTGATGACGTACGTGACGTGCCCGATTCTGCGCTACCACCCGGCGGTCGTGGCGCAGCAGGCGGCGACGGTCGCACTGCTGGCCGGCGACGGCCGGTTCACCCTGGGCCTGGGGGCGGGGGAGAACCTCAACGAACACGTCGTCGGGCGGGGCTGGCCACCGGCGAACGTGCGGCACTCGATGCTCGCGGAGGCCGTCGAGATCATCCGCGCGCTGCTCGACGGTGGCTACGTCAACATCCACGGCGAGCACTATCGGGTCGACTCGGCGAAGCTGTGGGACCGGCCGCCGGAGGGCGTGCCGATCGCCGTCGCGGTGTCGGGCCGGCAGTCCGTCGAGATGTTCGCGCCGGTGTCCGACGCGATGGTCGCCGTCGAGCCGAGGGCCGAACTGGTCCAGGGCTTCGACGCGGCGGCCGGTGCGAACCTGCCGAAGATCGGCCAGCAGCCGATCAGCTGGGGCCCCGACGCCGATGAGGCGGTCGCGCGGGCACATGAGCAGTTCCGCTGGTTCGCGGGCGGCTGGAAGGTCAACGCCGAGCTGCCCGGCACGGCGGCGTTCGAGGCCGCCACCCGGTACGTCCGGCGTGAGGACATGGCCGAGGCGTTCTCGTGCGGGCCGGACGTCGCCGCCCACGTCGAGGCGGTGCGCCCCTTCGTCGCCGCGGGGTACACGCACGTCGCGCTGGCGCAGGTGGGCGGGGAGACCCAGCCCGAGTTCCTGCGGTTCGCCGGGCGGGAACTGCTCCCGGCGCTGCACGAGGAGTACGGCAGGACCGAGGACCCGGCGATCCGGCGCCGCTGACCGTCCGGGGCGGCGACCGCTCGGCATCGGGTGGCGGTGAGGGTCTTCCGGCGTCCCGGGCGGGACCTTTCACCCTACGCACGCCTCTGTTCTGAGCCGACGGTGTCTGCGCATGTCGACGGTGAAGGAATGACCCGACATGCGCTACTCGATCGTCAAGCCGAATACGTATCAGGACTCGTTGCGGCTCATGCAGCTGAGCAACACCCTCGACGACGCCGACGGCGTCGACCGAGTGTCGATCATGATGGGTACGTCGGCCAACAGAGAGATCCTTCGAGGTGCCGGGCTCGACACCGCTGACCTCGACGGTGCCGGGCCGACGGACCTCGTCATCGTGGCCGACGTCGCAGACGCCGCGGCCGGCGAGCGCCTCGTCGCGAAGGTGGACGAGTTCCTCACCCACCGGGCGCCCGCGGCCGGCGGGTCGAGGCTGCGTTCGGCGCGGTCCCTCGAACGGGCGGTGGACATCGTCGGTGGGGCGAACCTCGCCATCGTCTCCATCCCCGGGGAGTTCGTGGCGTCGGAGGTGCATCGGCTCCTGGACCGGAAGATCCATGCCTTCGTCTTCAGCGACAACGTGAGCATCTCCGACGAGCTGGCGCTCAAGCGCAGGGCGCGCGAGTGCGGGTTGCTCGTGATGGGGCCGGACTGTGGAACGGGGCTTGTCCGCGGGCTTCCGCTGGCCTTCGCCAACGTGGTCCACGAGGGCCGGATCGGCCTGGTCGGAGCATCGGGTACCGGACTACAGGAGGTCATGGCGCACATCGACCGGCTCGGTGGCGGGGTGTCCCACGCGATCGGGCTCGGTGGACGCGATCTCAGTGCCGAGGTCGGAGGGATCACGTGCCTGCAGGCCTTGCGGGCGCTGGACACCGACGTGGGTACCGACGTCGTCGTGCTCGTCGGCAAACCGCCCGCTGCGCGCGTGCGGGAGGAGGTGCTCGGCGTCGCCGGCGCGCTGTCCAAGCCGGTGGTCGCGATGCTGCTCGGGGAGCGCACCGAGGCGGACGTCGCCGCCGACATCTGCTACCCGCGGACCCTGGAGGAGGCCGCGAGGGTGGCCGTGGAGTTGGCGGGCACGCGATCCTCCCGCCGGATCGCGCTTCGCCCCGAACAACGGTGGATCAAGGCTCTCTACACGGGAGGGACGCTGGCCGCGGAGGCCGCCGCGTTGCTCGGGGATTCGCTCGGCCCGGCCGGGGACGCCGACCGTCGTGCCGGTTTCCTGTTCAGGTCGGACGGCCACGAGGTGATCGACCTCGGGGACGACGTGTACACCCGCGGCCGGCCGCATCCGATGATCGACCCGGCCGTGCGCACCGCGCGCATCGCGGCCGTCATGGACGACCCGGAGAACGCGGTCCTCCTCCTGGACGTGGTACTCGGCCACGGGGCCCACCCGGATCCGGCCGGGGTGCTCGCCGCGGTCATCGGCGACGGCCTTGCCGGGCTCCACGCGAGAGGCCGGGATCTCGCCGTGGTGGCGTCGGTGTGCGGCACCGAGGGGGACCCGCAGTCCGCGAGCGCGCAGACACGGACACTCGAGCGGGCGGGTGTCGCCGTACTGCCCAGCAACGCCGCCGCGGTCCGGTACGCCGTGGCGATCCTGCGGCGACGAGGTGCGTCCCCGGTCGCCACGTCCGCCACACCCGAACCGATCCGGCGGTTGCTCGCGGAGCCCCCGCGGATCGTCAACATCGGCCTACGCGGGTTCGCCGAGAACCTGCTCCAGATGGGCGCGCAGGTCGTCCAGTACGACTGGAGGCCCGTCGCCGGTGGCGATCGCAGGCTCCAGTCGCTCATCGACGCCTTGAGTTGAGCTGCGGGGCCGCAGCCCGCCGCTCTCACCGGGAGATCACGGAGGAACTGCCATGGCGACATACGACTCGATCGACGAGGCCAACGCAGCGGTGGCGCAGAAGATCATCGACGCACAGCCGAGACTCGTGGACGTGGTGCCTGCGAAGACCGTCATTCCTGCCCTGGAAGGCCGAGTCGTCCTGCATGCCGGTCCACCCATCGCATTCGAGGACATGCCGGACCCGGTGCAGGGTGCGGCCATCGGGGCGGCGTTGTTCGAAGGGTGGGCGAGCGACGAGGCGTCGGCGCGTCAGGTGTGTTCCGAAGAGGTTCAGTTCGCCCCCAACAACGACTTCAATGCGGTCGGGGCGATGGGTGGCATCCTGAGCGGGAACATTCCCGTATTCGTGGTGGAGAACGGCACCGACGGCAATCGCGCCTACACGAGCATGCACGAGGGCGAGGGGAAGGTCCTGCGCTTCGGCGTCTACGACCGGTCCGTGGGCGACCACCTGGTGTGGATGCGGGACGTCCTGGGCGCCGGTCTCTCGGAGGCGCTGAAGTTGTTTCCCGACGGCGGGCTGGCGATCAACCCCATTCTGGCCCAGGGGGTCGCGATGGGAGACGACTTCCATGTGCGCATCACGGCCGCGTCGAGCCTGCTGTTCCGAGAGCTCGCACCGAAGCTCGCGCGGGTCGGGATGCCGCAGGAGCAACTCGAACCGGTGCTGGATTTCCTCTCCGGGAACGTCAACTTCTTCCTCACGCTCGGGATGGCGGCCGGAAAGGCGACCTTGGACGCCGCGGCGGGTGTCCACGCGGGTAGCGTCGTCACCTGCATGACCCGAAACGGACGGGAATTCGCCATCCGGGTGAGCGGTCTCGGCGACCGATGGTTCACCGGCCCCGAGGAGAAGCTGGACACGCTGTACTTCCCCGGATTCTCGGACGCGGACGCCTGCCCGGACTGTGGCGACAGCGCGATCATCGAGGCCTACGGCTTCGGGGGCCTGGTGGCGGTCGCCGCTCCGGCCGTGCAGCAACTGGTGGGGACCGGCGAGGGCGGCTTCGCCGACGCCCTGGCCACCAGCGAGGAGCAGTCGGAGATCGTGGTCGCCGACAATCCGAACATGCCGATCCCGAACTGGGACTTCCACGGGGTTCCCGTGGGGATCGACATCCGCAAGGTCGTGTCGACGGGAATCGCTCCGCTGATCACCACGGCCGTCATGCACAAGCAGGCCGGGATCGGGATGGTCGGGATCGGGAAGGTCCGGGCCTCGATGCCGTGCTTCACCTCGGCTCTCGAGGCCCTCGCGGAGGCTCGGGGCGTCGAGCCCACGGGCTGATGCGCGGCCGCACCGGTTCGGCGACATCCCAGGCGGCGACCGGCGCGGTCACGACGTCGTGGTCAGCAGGCCGAGCGGTGGGTCCTCCGGGCGGACGCCGGCGCGGAACCGCGCGACCACGTCGTCGGTCACGTCGGCGGCGGTGGCCGGGTCCCAGCGCGGCGCCCCGTCGCGGTCGATCAGCATGGCGCGCACGCCCTCGGTGAAGTCGGGCCAGCGCACACAGCAGCGGGTCAGCTCGTACTCGGTGTGCAGCGCGTGCTCCAGGCTCGGTGCCGTGCGCGCCCCGCGGATGGCCCGCAGCGCCACGGTGCACGCGAGCGGAGCGTTGCGCGCGACGGCCTCGGCGGCCTTGGCCGCGTCGGGGTTCCGGGTACCGCGCAGCGCCTCGACGATCCCGGCGAGGTCGTCGGCGGCGTAGCAGTGGTCGATCCACTCGCGGTCGACCGCGAGCGCGGGGACGCCGGGATCCACCGCGAACTCGGCGGCGACATCGGCGGGGTCGGGGGAGTCGGCCAGCGCCTCGACGAGCTCACCGAGCCGTTCGGGCGCCACCGCGACGTCGGCCAGCCCGCAGTAGATCGCGTCGGCGGCGGTGAGCCGGGCCGCGCACAGCGCCGCGTGCAGGCCGGTCTCCCCGGGCGCGTGCGCGAGCAGCCAGGTGCCGCCGACATCGGGGACGTAGCCGATGGTCACCTCGGGCATGGCGACCACGGTCCGCCGGGTGACCACCCGGACGCGGCCGTGCGCCGACACCCCGACACCGCCACCCATCACCACGCCGTCCATCAGCGCGACGTACGGCTTGGGGTAGCGGGCGATCCGCGCGTTGAGCCGGTACTCCTCGCTGAGCAGCACGGGCGCGCCGTGCCCGCCGGTGGCGGCGTCGTCGGAGAGGAAGCGGACGTCGCCGCCCGCGCACAGGCCGCGCTCGCCGGCGCCGTCGATCAGCACCGCGCGCACCCCGTCGTCGTGCTCCCACTCGTCGAGGGCGGCGGCGATGGTGCGGATCATCGGCAGGCTGAGCGCGTTGAGCACCTGCGGCCGGTTGAGGGTCAGCCGGCCGAGCCCTCCCTGGCGCCGGACGACGACCGCGTCGCCGCCGCCGACCCGCGCGCTCACCGGGCCGCCGCCAGGGCGCCGGGCAGCTCGCGGGCGGCCTCGACCAGGCTCGGCCCGTACCAGGTCAGCAACCGGCCGCTGACCAGCGCGGACGGCGCGCCGGGGAACGCCTCGGGCCCGTCGTCGGCGGTGAACAGGTACGGCTCGTCGGGCAGCACGACCAGGTCGTACGCCGGCAGGGCGCCCGGGTCGAAGCGGGGGTAGCGCTCCGGGTCCCCGGCCAGCACGTTGTCCACCCCGAGCCGGGCGAGCACGGCGCCGGCGAAGGTGTCGCGGCCCAGTGCCATCCACGGCTTGCGCCAGATCGGGGTCACCGCGCGCCGCCGACCGGCGGGCTCCGGCACCGCGGCCCAGGCTTCACGGGCGTCGCGCAGCCAGGACGGCTCACCGAGCCCGCAGGCGTCGAGCATCCGGGCCAGCGAGTCGAACGCGCCGTGCTCACCGTCGAGGGTGCGCACATCGGTGACGTACACCGGGATGCCGGCGGCGCGCAGCGCGTCGAGGTCGGGCAGCCGGTTCTCCTCCTGGTTGGCCAGGACGAGATCGGGGTGCAGCGCGACGATCGCGTCGACGTCGGGGTTCTTGGTGCCCTTGACCCGTGGGACGTCCAGGTCGGCCGGGTGGGTGCACCAGTCGGTGGCGCCGACGAGCAACCCGGGCGCCGACGCCGCGACGGCCTCGGTGAGCGACGGGACGATCGACACCACCCGGTGCACCTCGGTGGGCACGGTGACCGTGCGCCCCTCGTCGTCGATCACGGTTCGCTGACTCACGGTGCCCGACCGTAGCCGCCGCGCGTGCACTCGACGAGCGCCGGATCGGTGACCGGGACGCCGAGGACGAGCACACGCGTTGGACGCACGGCGGTCCTCGGCCGTAACTTCGATAGCGATGACAACGACTGCGCCCGTGCCTTCCACCACCAGCGGTCACGAGCGCGGGACGGCCGGGTACCGCCGGCTCGGTGCCGCGCTGTGGTGCGCCGGGCTGGCGACGTTCGTACTGGTGTACTGCGTGCAGGGGCTGCTGCCGACGCTCGCCGGCGAGTTCGGGGTGTCGTCGTCGACGTCGAGCCTGGCGCTGTCGGCGACCACCGGCACGCTGGCCCTGGCGATCGTCCCGCTCAGCGCCGTCGCCGAATCCCGGGGCCGCGCGCGCGTGATGACCGTGGCGCTCGCGGCGTCCGCGGTACTCGGCGTGCTGGCCCCGCTCGCGCCCTCGTTCGGCGCGCTCGTCGGGATCCGGGCGCTGCAGGGGATCGCACTGGCCGCGCTACCCGCGCTGGCGATGGCTCACCTGACCAACGAGGTGGCGCCGCGCGCGCTGGGCGGGGCGGTCGGGCTGCTCATCGCGGGCAACACCCTCGGCGGGCTGTCCGGTCGGCTGGTGGCCGGATTCGTCGCCGAGGCCGCGGGGTGGCGGGCCGCCCTCGCCGCGGTCGGTGGGCTCTCGCTCGCCTGCACGGTGGCGTTCCGGGTGCTGCTGCCTCCGCCGACGGCCCCCGCACCGCCGCGGGTGCGGTTGCGTGATCTCGGCGGCTCGCTGCGCGCGCACCTGGCCGACCCCGGGCTGTGCTGTCTGTTCGCGACGAGCTTCCTGCTCATGGCCGCCTTCGTGACGGTCTACAACTATCTGGGCTTCCGGCTGCTGGCGGCTCCGTTCGGGCTCCCGGCCGCGCTCGTCGGGTTGATCTTCCTCGGCTACCTGGCCGGCACCTGGGCCTCGACGACCGCCGGCCGGCTCGGCGACCGGTTCGGCCGGCGGCAGGTGCTGTGGGCGACCGTGGTGCTCGCGCTGGCGGCTGCGGTGCTGACCCTGCCGCCCTGGCTGCCGGCCGTGCTCGCCGGCCTGGTCCTGTTCACCATCGGCTTCTTCGGGGCGCACTCGGTGGCCAGCAGCTGGGTCGGCCGCCGGGCCGCCGTGGCCCCCGGGCAGGCCGCGGCGCTGTACCTGCTCGCGTACTACGCGGGCAGCAGCGTCGGTGGCCTGATCGGCGGGGTCGCCTACGACCACGCGGGCTGGACCGGCGTCGTCGGCTACGTTGCGGCGCTGCTCGCCGGCGCGGTCGGCCTTGCGCTGCTGCTGCGCCGGATCCCACCACCGGTCGCCGCGGCCTGACCACCACCCCGGGCCCGCCGTCACCGGAACGGGCGGTGTCCGCCCGCAGCCTCCACCGCAGCGCGAGCGGGCGGTTACCGTCCGTTGAGGAGCTGACGGCGTGTCGGGAGGTGTCGGGGTGCACGGGGCCCGGGTCCTGGTCGTCGAGGACTCGCCCGACGTCCGTGAACTCCTCGACGCGGTGCTGGCCGGAGCCGGCTTCGACGTCTGCGCCGCGGCCACCGGAACGGACGGGCTGCGGGCGGTGCGCGAGCACGACCCCGATCTCGTCGTGCTCGATCTGGGCCTGCCCGACATGGACGGCACCGAGCTGTGCCGCCGGCTGCGCACCGGCAGCGACGCCTACGTCCTCATGCTCACCGGTCGGTCCGACGAGGTCGACATGCTCGTCGGTCTGGCCGTCGGCGCCGACGACTACATGGCCAAGCCGTTCTCCCCGCGCGAGCTCGTCGCCCGGGTGCGGGCGCTGCTGCGCCGCCCGCGCCGGATCGCGGGGGCGCCCGCGGCCGCCGTCGAGGACGAGAACGCCGCGCAGCACGTCGGCGACCTGCTCGTGGACCGGGGCAGCCGGGAGGTACGGGTCCGCGGGGAGGCCGTCGCGCTCACCCGCACCGAGTTCGACCTGCTCGCGGTGCTCGCGCAGCGCCCCGGGCGGGTCTGGGAGCGCCAGACGTTGCTGCGCGAGGTCTGGCACAGCGACTGGGAGCCCAACCTACGGCTCGTCGAGGTCCACATGTCGAACCTTCGCCGCAAACTCGCCGCCGCCGGGATGACCGGGGCGGAGATCCGCACCGTGCGCGGTGTCGGTTACCGGCTGGTGGCCTGACCCCGTTCCGCGGCGGCCAGCACGGCCTCGACCAGATCCGACCGCACCGTGCCGGCGCGGGCCGCCCGCTCGACCGAGCGACACAGCTGCGCGAGGCCCTCGTGCCCGACCATCGCGCTCGGGCCGGCCAGCGCGTGGGCCGCGGCCGCGACGGCGACCGGGTCGGGTTCCGGAGCCTCCTCGCCCCCGGACCCGCTGGGTGCCGCCGCGCTGCGCAGGGCGGTGAGCCGTCCGCGCAGTGCCTCGGCGTAACGGGCCAGCACCCGTGCCTGTACCTCGGGCGTCAGCCACTCGACGTCCGCCTCGATCGCGCCCGGTCCAGCGGTGAACAGATGGGTGACGAGCGCCCCGAGATCCTCCGCGGCCGGCTTGGCCAGGCACGCCGCAGCCCCGGCGGTACGGCAAGCGGTGCGAACCGCGTCGGTGGGATCGCTGGTCACGGCGACGGCGGGCCCGGTGTACCCGGCGGAGCGGGCCGCGGCCAGCAAGGTGGGACCGTCCATGCCGGGCATCGCGACGTCGGTGACGAGCACCGCGACCGGTCCGGCGGCCAGCAGCGCCAGTGCAGCCGCGCCGCAGTCCGCCCGGACGGCGTCGAACCCGAGTGCGGCGAGCACCGCAGCGGTCGTGTCGCCGTCGAGCGGGTCGTCGTCGACCACCAAGGCCCGCCCGTTCAGCACCTGACGATCACCGAGGCGGCTGCGGCCGTCCACTTCTTGGCCGTGGTCGTCACGGTGACAGTGTAGGTGGTGTTGGTGAGTAGCACGAGGTTCGACGGGCCCGAGGCCGAGGTCTGGGTGGTGGTGACGGTGGCCGTCGCCCCGTCGCTCCCGACGAAGGCAACGGAGTACCCGTCCTCGAACGACGACGCCGACGCAGTCCAGGTGACGTGGAGCGACTTGGTGAGCAGAGCCGCCTCACAGGTGCCGCTGACGCCGGTCGCCGGGAGCAGGGTGGCGGAGGAGGCCGTCGCGGCGGCGGTGGCCCGGCCGGTGAACCCGGCCCAGGCGACGCCGGCGGTCCCGGTGCCGAGCGCCAGGACGATGGCCGTGACGAGGGCGCCGCGGCGCAGCCAGAAGATCACGCCCCGGCCCGCCCGCGGCCGGCCGGGCGCCAGATGCCCAGCAGGATCCACGCGGCGAGTCCGGCGGGCAGCACCCACACGAGCGCTACGTGCACGACCGGCTCGCGCAGGGCGCGCAGTACCGCGCCCACCGCGGGGAGGGTGAACCGCCACTGCCATGCGGTGTCGCCCTCGAGCCGGGCGAGCCAGGGGTCGGGGCCGGCGTTCGCGTCCCCCTGGGTGCGGATGCTGACCGAGCCGTCCGCACCGGTGACGACATCGATGACGCGGTGGGTGACGACCCGCTGGTCCTCGGTCGGAGCCTGGAACGACAACACCTGGCCGACCCGGACGTCGGAGACGGGGATCGGGGTGACCACCGCGACGTCGCCGACGGAGATCTCCGGAGCCATGCTTCCGGTCAGCATGGTCATCGTGCGGTAGGGCAGTACCCGCGGACCGACCGCGAGCACGAGGAACGCGAGCAAGGCCGTGACCAGAACCAGGTTGACCGCGATGGAACCGATGCGGCCGGCGGTGCGGGCCGCGCCGGCGGGGCGGACGGTCGTGTCCGTGGCGGAGCGGTCGGCTCCGGCAGCGGCGTCTTCGGCGGCCGCGCGGCGGGCCGCGGCGTTCGGCCATGGGGCGGGCTGTGAGTGGCGGAGCGGACGGGCCTTGGGCGAGGAGGCCGACTGCGAGTGGGCGACCGGGCGGGCGCTGCGCGACGGCGCGGCGTGCTGGGGTCCAGGGTCGTGGCCCGGACCTTGCGGTCCGGTGGTCCACACGCTCACGGTCTGCTCCTGCTCTGCCGGTGGCGGATCGGGGAGGAGTGGGGTGGCG
>NZ_JAAXKZ010000124.1 GCF_012911875.1 Pseudonocardia bannensis
ACATACGGGGGAGGGGAGGGTCGGTCAGGGCGTGGCGGCGGACAGTTCGGCGCGGAGGATCTGCGCCAGCTCGGCCGGGCGGGACAGGAACGGGGAGTGCGAGGTGGGCAGCCGCAGCACCCGCTTCGAGTGCTGCGCCATCGCCTCCTGGGCGATCACCGGGATCGCGTTGTCCTGCTCGCACACCACGTAGGTGCTCGGGATGCCGCGCCACGCCGCCTTCGTCAGCGGCTGGCCGAGCGCGACGAGTGACTGGTGGCCCAGCTGCGCGATCGAGGCCTCGGCGGCCGCCTCGTCGACGTCGGCGTAGAAGATCTCCCGGGGGCGCAGCGTGTCGACGTAGCCCTCGGCCTCGTGCACGTCCCACCAGTCCGGCGGGGCACCGCCGACCGCGGCGGCCAGCGAGTCGCCCACGTCGAGCTGGAACGCGCACACGTAGACCAGCCCCGCGACGTTCGGCAGGTCGGCCACGCCCTCGGTCACGGGAGCGCCGCCGTAGGAGTGCGCACAGACCACCACGGGGCCGTCGATCCCGGCGACCACGGACCGGACGGCCACGGCGTCGGCGTAGAGATCGCCGAGCGCGGCCGGGTCCGGTCCCACCGACGGCAGCGCGACCCTGCGGACCTCCACCCCGGCGAGCTCGTCGACGAGCCGGTCCCAGGCCCATGGTCCGTGCCAGGCGCCGTGGACGAGGACGAGCGTGGGCGGGGATGTCATCGATGACCTCCGGGGACGGTGCGCGGCCCGCTGGGGTGCGGCCCGGCGCAGTCCACCGAGCCGGGGACCCGGGCGGCAACGTCTCTTCCGATGAGTGAAAGCCGACGCGCCGCCCGGCCCGGATCAGGCCCTGGCCGGTTCCGGTTCGGCCGGCAGCAGCCGGTCCAGCAGATCCTGCATCGTGACCAGCCCCAGCAGCCGGCCGTCGGACTCCACGAGCGCGAGGTGGCTGCGCTGCTCGCGCATGATGCTCAGCGCATCGTAGGCGCCCTCGTCGGCGGGGAGGGTGAGGACCGGTCGCATCAGATCGGCGGCGGTGGTCTCCGGTGCACGGGTCAGCGTGTCGCGGACGTGCACCACGCCGACCGCGAGGTCGCCGTCCCGCACCACCAGCCGCAGGTGCCCGCTCTGCCGGGACACCTCGCGGATCCGCTGCACGCCGTCGCCGGCCGAGACGTCGGCCAGCTCGGTCCGGACCAGCTCCCGCAGCGGGGCGCTGTCCAGCTCCATCGCGGTGACGAGCTGGTCGCGGCGTTCCGCGTCGAGGGCGCCGGCCTTCGCCGAGTGGTTCACCAGCTCGCGCAGGTCATCGGGGTTGCGCCCGGCCCCGACCTCGTCGACCGGTTCGACGCCCACCGCGCGCAGGCAGCGGTTCGCGATCCCGTTCAGCCCGACGAGCAGCGGCCGGGTGAGCCACATGAACGCCCGCATCGGCAGCGCCAGCAGCGTGGCCGAGCGCTCCGGGTGCGAGATCGCCCAGGACTTCGGCGCCATCTCGCCCACGACCAGGTGCAGGAACGTCACCACGATCAACGACAGCACGAAGGCCAGGGCGCCTGCGGTCGCCGCGGGCAGCCCCCAGCCCACCAGGACCGGCTCCAGGGCCTTGTCGACGGCGGGCTTGGCCACCGCGCCCAGCCCCAGGGTGCACAGCGTGATGCCGAGCTGCGAGCCGGCCAGCAGCAGCGACAGCTCCCGGGCACTGCGAAGCGCCGCGCGGGCCGAGGCACTGCGCTCCGCGGCCTCCTCCAGGCGGTAGCGGCGCGCCGCGACGAGGGCGAACTCGATCGCGACGAAGAACGCGCTCAGCGCGATCAGGCCGATCGAGACGGCGATGGTCACGCCGCTCATGCGTGCACCTCCGCACCGGTCGTGTCCGCGGCGTCGGCCGCGGGTTCGTCCGCCCATGCGAGTCGCACGGTGTCGGGCACCCGCCGGTCGACGGTGCACACCGTCACCGACAACCTGCGGTCGGGCTCGTCGTCGTCGGTCCCGGCCGGCCGGGGCAGTGCGACGGTCACCGTGTCGCCCGGTTCGGGCAGCCGCTGCAGCTCAGAGATCACCAGGCCGGCGATGGTCTGGTACTCGCCTTCGGGCAGGTCGTGGTCGAGCAGCCGTTCCACCTCGTCGATGTGCAGCGTGCCGGGGACGGTCCAGGTGCCGTCGCCGATCGTGGCCTCGTCCTCGCCCTCGGGGTCGTGCTCGTCGGTGATCTCCCCGACGAGCTCCTCGGCGATGTCCTCCATCGTGATCACGCCGGCCAGGCCGCCGTACTCGTCGACCACGCAGGCGAACTCGTCGTCGGCCTCGCGCAGCCGGCTCAGCACCGCGGGTAGTGGCAGCGACGCCGGGACCAGCACGGCCTCGCGCATCACCTCGGCCACCGCGATGGCGCCGAGGTCGCGGCCCTCCAGCGCGAGCACGTCGCGCAGGCAGATCACGCCGACGACGTCGTCGGCGCCGTTGCCGAGCACCGGCAGCCGGGAGTGCCCGGACGCCATGACCTCGACGAGGTGGGCCACCGTCTCGTCGGCCGACACCGACGCCACGTGCGGGCGGGGGATCATCGCCGTCCGCGCGGTGCGGTCGGTGAAGTCCAGCACGCGGTCGAGCAGGGTGGACAGGTCCGCGGGCAGGTCGCCGCTGTCGCGGGACTCGTCGATGATCGCCTCGAGGTCTCGCGGGGTCGCGGCGTGCTCGACGTCGTGCACCGGCTCGATGCGCAGCGCCTTGAGCAGCAGCATCGAGGCCTGGTCGAACAGCCGGATCAGCCACCCGAACAGCTTGAGGTAGATCGCGGTGGACAGGGCCAGCGCGCGGGCCACCGGTTCCGGCCGGGCGATCGCGAGGTTCTTGGGGAACAGCTCGCCGAAGACCATCTGCACGACGGTGGCGAACAGCAGCGCCAGCACGGTGCCGACGGCCACCCCGACCGGGGTCGGGACGCCGACGCCGCCGAGCAGCTCGCCGATGCCGTTGCCGATCAGCGGCTCGGCGACGTAACCGACGAGCAGACCGGTGACGGTGATGCCCAACTGGGCCCCGGAGAGCATGAACGAGGTGCGCCGGGTGATGCCCAGGGCGCGCGTGGCGCCGGCGTCACCGGCGGCGGCGCGGGCCTTGAGCCGTGACCGGTCGACGGCCATGTAGCCGAATTCCTGGGCCACGAAGTAGCCGGTCAGGGCGGTGATGGCGATGACCACGACGACGCCGAGCAGGATGCTCAAGACGGTGGTCATCGGGGGACCGCCGGAGTGGCGGTGGGATCAAGCGGGGGAATGCAGCGTCGCGTGGCGACGCTGCCGGTACTTCGGGACGGGTCCATGGTCCTGTCTGTTCGAGGGGCCGGCATGTGGGCCCGCAGAGATGCGGTCACCCGGTACGACGTCACGAAGACCGTGGGAAGTCCCCCACGGAATCGGACTTCTGTCACAGTACTGCCAGCTGGCCCCGGTTGCGGTGAGGGCGGCCCGGACATGCGGTGCGTGGTCCGCCCGAACCGACCGCCGGGCCGCCCGGCGACCAGCGGCCCCACGATCATGACGTGCCGGAATCCGGGCGGCGGACGCGCCCGGCGACCGTCCCCTCCGCTCGCCCACCCCATCGCTACGCTGGCCGATGTGACCACCGCGACTGAGCCGCCGTCCGTCCCGTCGCCGGATCCCCGGCGCGAGCTCGGTGCCGCGTTGCGGCGCTGGGCCGGTGACAGCGCCGGTACCGGCACGGCCGGGGTGCCGATCGGAGTCGTCCGGGTGCTCGACCGGCACGGGTTCGGCACGGTCGAGTCGGGCCAGCTGCTCGCAGGCACCGCGGCGGGGTCCACCGCCGGGCTGCTCTACCTCGGCGCCCTGGACGCCACCGCCGTCCCGCTCGCGGCCGCCGCCTCGACCGGCCCGCAGACCCGCAACGCCCACGTCACCGAGGCCCCGGCGATCGCCGCCGGGCTGGCCTGTTCCGGCGGGGCGACGCTGCTGGGGCACCCGCTCCCGGCCGCCGAGGCCGCGGCGCTGGGTGAGGCCCTCGAACGGGGTGTCCCGGCCGCGCTGCTGTCCCCCGTCGACGGTGCTGCGGTCCTCGTGCTCGCCGGGCTCGAGCTGGAGCGGGTGCACGGCTCGCTCGGCGACCCGGGCGTCGACGCCGCGGCGGCCGACGCCGCCCGGCAGTCGCTGCGCCGCGGCGCCACCGTGACCGAGCGGATCACCGCCGCCGGTGCCGACCTGCTGCTCGACCTGTGGGTGCCGGTGCCGTCGGTGCTGGTGGTCGGCTCCGGGGCGATCGGTGACGCGCTGCTCGCGCAGGCCGCGCTGCTGGGTTGGGGCGGTCGCCGGGTCACCGATCTCGACGAGGCGCGCGCCGCCGTCGCCGACTTCTCCGACGCCGACGTGGTCGTGCTGCTCGACCACGCCCCGTCCTTCGACGCGATGTTGATCGACGGCGTCCGCCGCGGCCGCGGCTTCATCGGCGCGCTGGGCTCCCGGCGCACCCAGGCGGCCCGCCGTGAGCGGCTGCTGGGTGCCGGCCTGACCCCCGACGAGATCGGTTCGATCCACGGCCCGGTCGGGCTCGACCTCGGCGCGCGGACCCCGGCCGAGACGGCTGTGTCGATCGTCGCCCAGATCATCGCGGCCCGGTCCGGCCGCAGCGCGTCCGCATTGGCCGAGGCCGAGGGCCGGATCGGGGGGTGAGCGCGCCCCCGACCGGTTCCCGACACGCACGCTCGTCGCACCGACGTGCCGCGGTCGACGACATGGCCCCGACCGTCCCGCTGTACGACCGCGGCGATCCGACCGACTCCATCGATCTCGGCGTTCCCGGTGCCGGCGGACCGGGACGTCCCCGGGTGCGCTGGGGGGCACGACTGCTGGTCGGCGCCCTGCTGGTCGTGACGCTCATCGTCGGCGGCACCGCGTTCCGGGTCTGGCAGACCGCGCGGGTGAACGGCGACCGTGCCGTCGACGCCGTCCTCGTGCTCGGTGCCGCGCAGTACGACGGCGATCCCAGCCCGGTGTTCGCCGCCCGGTTGCGGCACGCCGTCTCGCTCTACGAGCGCGGACTGGCCCCCAGGATCGTCACGGTGGGCGGCAGCCGGGCCGGTGACGAGTACACCGAGGCGGAGGCGGGGCGCCGCTACCTCATCGAGCGCGGGGTGCCGTCGAGCGCCGTCGTCGCGGTGGGGGAGGGCTCCGACACGCTCGGCAGCATGCAGGCCGTCGCCGCCCGCGCCGAGCGGGACGGCTGGAGCACCACGCTGATCGTCAGCGACCCGTGGCACTCGCTGCGGGCCCGCACCATGGCCGAGGACAGCGGGCTCGAGGCCTGGACGTCGCCGACCCGCCGGGGCCCGGTCGTGCAGACCCGGGAGACCCAGGCCCGCTACATCTTCCGCGAGACCGGCGCACTGCTGTACTACCGGTTGATCGGCTCCTCGCCGGAGACCGATACCACCGGACTGGGTTGACGCCATGACCGTCTCGACGGGTACGGCCGGGTCGGGGACCGCCACGGGCTACTCCGAGCACGACCGGGCCCGGATGCTGCCGGAGCCTCCGAAGGCCTCGGAGCAGGGCGTGCGGGGGCGGGCCGAGCGGCGCAGCCCGTTCTCCCGGGACCGGGCCCGCGTGCTGCACTCGGCGGCACTGCGCCGGCTCGCCGGCAAGACCCAGGTGGTCGGGCCGGGGGAGGGCGCGGAGGTCTCGGGCATCCCGCGGACCCGGCTGACGCACTCGCTGGAGGTCGCGCAGATCGGTCGTGGCATCGCCGAGGAGCTGGGCTGCGATCCCGACCTCGTCGACACCGCGGGGCTCGCGCACGACATCGGTCACCCGCCCTTCGGGCACAACGGGGAGCGGGCGCTCGACGAGATCGGCGCGGCCTGCGGCGGGTTCGAGGGCAACGCCCAGACGCTGCGGATCCTCACCCGGCTCGAGCCCAAGGTCGGGCACGGCGCGAGCGCGGGCGGGTTGAACCTGACCCGGGCGACCCTCGATGCGTCCTGCAAGTACCCGTGGGGCCGCCGCGGGGACACCCGCAAGTTCGGCGTGTATGACGCCGACCGGGCGGTGTTCGACTGGATGCGCGAGGGCGCCCCGGAGGGCCGCCGGAGCCTCGAGGCGCAGGTCATGGACTGGTCCGACGACGTCGCCTACTCGGTGCACGACGTCGAGGACGGGATCCTGGCCGGCCGCATCGATCTGGCCGCGCTCGGTTCCCCCGGGGAGCGGGTGGCGCTGGCCGCGCTCGCCGTCGAACACTTCGCCGCCGATCCGGGGGCCCTGGACGAGGCCGCGGCCGCACTGCTCGCGCTGCCGGTGGTCGACGCTGTGCGGGGGTTCCACGCGCCGTCCGCGCCGGGTCAGGCGCACGTGGCACTCAAGCGGTTGACCAGTGAACTCGTCGGGCGGTTCATCCGGGCGGCGACCGACGCGACTCTGGACGCGCACGGCGATGGACCGTTGCGGCGATATGCGGCCGACCTCGTCGTCCCCCCGCAGGCGGCGGCGGAGGTGGCGCTGCTCAAGGCGGTCGCGCTGCGGTACGTGATGAGCGACCCGGACCGGCTCGCGATGCAGGCCCGGCAGCGCGAGCTGCTCGCCGAGCTGGCCGCCGCCCTGCACGCAGGCGCCCCGGCCACCCTGGACCCGGTGCGCGCGGAGGACTGGGCCGAGGCCGGGGACGACGCGGCCCGGCTGCGGGTGGTGATCGACCAGATCGCGATGCTTACCGACCAGCAGGCCGTCGCCTGGGCCGCTCGGCTGCGCCGCCCGTGAGCGGATGACGCTGTTCTCCCGTCCCACGAGCCGGTCGAGCGGCTCGCGCTGGCCTACGCCGACGCGATGACCGCCCTGCCGACGACCGTGACCGAGGACCAGGTCGCAGAACTGGAGGCCGAGCTGGGCCGTGCCGGGCCGGTCGAGCTGACGAACGCGATCGCGCTGGAGAACATGCGGCCCGGTTCACCCACGCGCTGGGCATCACCGACCAGGGATTCGACGCCGCCTGCCGGGTCCGCTGACCTGACCCGCGGACCCGGCCCGCGCCGTACTCAGGCGGCCTGCGCCGGAGCGACGGGGGTGTCGGCCGGCAGCGGCTCGCCCGGGCAGCGCTCCAGGATGCCGGCGATCGCGTCCCGCTCCGCGGCGGTCACCCACAACCGGTACTTGGCCTTCACCGCGACCTGCCGGGCGACGTAGGTGCACCAGTAACCCCGCTGTGGGGGCAGCCAGGTCGCGGCGTCACCGTCGCCCTTGCGGCCGTTGGTCGGGCCGTCGACGGCCAGCAGGTTCAGCGGGTCGTTGCCCAGCCGCTCCCGGGTGGGCTCGTCGAGCTGCTGGGCGCCGGTCTGCCAGGCGTTCGACAGCGCGACGACGTGGTCGATCTGCACCTCGTTGCTGGTGTCCTGGCCACGGGTGAACGCGATGACGTTGCCGGTGTAGGGGTCGTCGAGGGTCCCGGTGAGGACGATGCAGTCGCGGCTGCCGGGCCGGAACGTCTCGTTGGTCATGTCCCGGGCCAACACCTGGTTGCGCTGGTCGCAGCCGTCGCGGTCGACGTCGGCCCAGCGCTGGCCGAACTGTTCCCGGGAGTAGCCCGTCTTCGGGGCGCGCCCCTTCACCGCCAGCGTGGCGAGGGCCGCCGCGGCGTCGCCGGTAGCCGTCGGCGCGGCCGCCCCGGCGTCCGGGACGTCGAGGGGGAACCCGTCGGGAAAGGCCGCGCATCCCGAGCCGAGGACGAGGACGACCAAGGCCGCCAGAAGCGATTGAAGGACCCGGGCACCGCCGACTGCACGCACCGCCGGATCATCGCCGGTCCGGGCACCCGGGCGAGTGAGCGACACGCGGCCGGCCCGGCCGCGTTGGTCACAACCCACCGAGCTTGTCCGGGTTGAGTACCTGGTAGATCGCGACGATCCGGCCTCCGGTGACCGACAGCACGGTGGCCGCCGCCGGACCGGTCGACGTCCCCCTCGACGTCTCGCTCGACGTCCACACGTCTGCCACCTGCCGACCGTACGACCTCGCCACGGCTCCACGGTGTCAGCGGTGTCGGCGGAGGACGGCCCCTCGGCCGGATGACCGATGCCTCGGCGCAGATCCATACCTCCGGCCGATGTAATACACAGGCGGGTTGAGCAGAGTCATCTCCTATGGCGGCGTTCTCTGATCTGATGTTCATCCTCGGTGGCAGCGCCGGGATCCTGCTGCTCCTGATCATGGCGACGGCGCCGTTCCTGCCGCACCAGCGCCGGTCCCGGGACGCGTCGTCCGTCTCCTCGCCCGCGGCTTCGCCGGCGGCCGGGCTCGTCCCGGCCCAGCGACGTCCGTCGAGCACCGAGGAGACGTCGACCCCGGCGACGTACTGATCGTCGGCCGGCGCCGGTCGCCGCCCCCGCTGTCCGATCATCGACCCGACCTACCCGCCGCGGCGGGCAGGTCGGGTCTGCGCGCCTAGACTCCGTCCCGTGGCCGGGCGGATCAGGGACAGCGACATCGCCGAGGTCCGTGACCGCACCCGCATCGACGAGGTCATCGGCGAGTACGTGGCGCTGCGCCGGGCCGGGGCCGGCGCGCTGAAGGGCCTGTGCCCGTTCCACGACGAGAAGACCCCGTCGTTCAACGTCCGGCCGACGCACGGCACGTTCCACTGCTTCGGCTGTGGCGAGGGCGGCAGCGTCATCGACTTCGTGATGAAGATCGAGGTCGTCGGTTTCGTCGAGGCCGTCGAACGGCTCGCCGACCGGATCGGGTTCCGGCTCACCTACACCGGTGGCGGCAGCTCCGTCCAGCGTGACCGCGGCACACGGTCACGGCTGCTCGAGGCGAACAAGAAGGCTGCCGAGTTCTACGCCGCGCAACTGCGCACCCCCGAGGCCGCCCCCGCGATCCAGTTCCTCACCAGCCGCGGCTTCGATTCAGCCGCGGCGCAACAGTTCGGCTGCGGATTCGCCCCGGCCGGCTGGGACTCGCTCACCAAGCACCTCCTCGCCGCCGGGTTCTCCCTCGACGAGCTGATGAAGGCCGGCCTGTCGAAGGAGGGGCGCCGGGGCCCGATCGACCGCTTCCACCGCCGGTTGCTGTGGCCGATCCGCGACCTCGGCGGCGACGTCGTCGGCTTCGGCGCCCGCCGCCTCTTCGACGACGACCAGATCGAGGCCAAGTACCTCAACACGAGCGATACCCCGGTCTACCGCAAGACCCACGTCCTGTTCGGGATCGACCTGGCCAAGCGGGAGATCGCCAAGCGCCGCCAGGTGGTCGTCGTCGAGGGCTACACCGACGTGATGGCCATGCACCTCGCGGGCGTGCCCACCGCCGTCGCGTCCTGTGGCACGGCCTTCGGTGCCGAGCACGTCAGCGTGATCCGCCGGCTCATCGGCGACGACTCGTTCGACCTCGGCGAGGTCATCTACACCTTCGACGGCGACGCGGCCGGCCAGGCGGCGGCGCTCAAGGCGTTCGAGGGTGACCAGTCCTTCGCCGCGCAGACCTTCGTCTCCATCGCGCCCGACGGGCAGGACCCGTGCGAGCTGCGGCAGAGCTCCGGCGACACCGCCGTGCGCGACCTCGTCGCCCGGCGGGAGCCGCTGTTCGAGTTCGCGATCCGTTCGATGCTGCGCGAGCACGACCTCGACACCGCCGAGGGCCGGGTCGCGGCGCTGCAACGCACGGTGCCGCTGGTGGCCCGGATCCGCCGCGAGGAGCTGCGCGACGAGTACGCGCGCCGGCTCGCGGGCTGGACCAGCTGGGACGACATCGCGATGGTCGTGCGGCGGGTGCGCGAGAGCGCCGGGGTTCCGGTCGAGCGGGTCCGCGGCGGATCGAGCCGCCGTGAGGCGCCCGCCCTGCCGGCCCGTGACGACCCCCGGCTGCACCTGCAGCGGGAGGCGATCAAGGCGGCACTGCAGGTCCCCGCGATCGCCGGGCCGGCCTACGACGAGCTGCCCGAGCAGGCGTTCACGCACCCGTCGTTCGCCGGGGTGCACCGTGCGGTGCAGGCCGCCGGCGGGGCGTGCAGCGGGTTGGAGGGTCAGGCCTGGCTGGAGGCCGTCGTCTCGCAGTGCACGCCGGACGTGCGCGGACTGGTCAGCGAGCTGGCCGTCGAGCCGCTCGAGCTGCCGCGCAAGAACACCGACGAGGCGCGGTACGTGGCCAGTGTCGTCGCCGGCGTCCGGTTGGCACTCGTCGAGGCGCAGGTCGCCGAGCTCAAGGCGCGGCTGCAGCGCACGAACCCGATGGAGGAGGCCGACGCCTACCACCAGCTGTTCGGCGACCTCGTCCCGCTGGAGCAGTACCGGATCGCGTTGCGGGACAAGGCGATGGGAGCGGTCTCGTGAGGTCACCGTCGAACACGGCGGTGCCGCGGGCCCGGCGGGCGAGCTCCGGCGAGGGGGGCTCGTGAGCTGGCTGACCTCGGCGCTCGCGCGGCTGACCGGCCGTGACGAGCTGCCGGCCGGGTTCGAGGCCCGGCTCGAGGCCGACGAGCGCGTGCTGGCGGTCGCAGAGGTGGCCGGCGGTGGGCACCTGGTGGTCACGTCGTGGGGTGTCTGGCTGCCCGGCGCGCAGCCGCGGCGGGTCGGCTGGCATCTGATCAGCAAGGCGACCTGGAAGGACGGCGCGATCGTGCTGGTCGAGGCCGAGGAGTCGGGCGACGCCGGCGGCGCGATGCTGCTCACCGACCGGCCTGCCCGCCGGCTGCGGCTCGCCGATCCGGGCCGGGTGCCGCAGGTCGTGCACGAGCGGGTCACCGGCTCGATCCGCTCGCGGCACCACCGTGACCTCCCGGGCGGCGGCGCCTGGTTCCTGCAACGCAAGGTGCCGGGCCGCGACGGGATCGTGCTGCAGGTGCGGGCCGACCCGGGCACCGACGAGGCCGTGGTGCGCCAGGTGGCCGCCGACGTGGCACGCAAGCTCCCCCGGTGAGCGGCACGACCTGGGACCCGTCGCGGTACCTCCAGTTCGACGACCACCGCGCCCGTCCCTTCCACGACCTGCTCGCCCGGGTCGGGGCGACCGCGCCACGTCGTGTCGTCGATCTGGGGTGCGGGCCCGGGCACCTGACCGGGGTGCTCGCCGCGCGCTGGCCGGAGGCGGCCGTCGAGGCGCTCGATTCGTCCCCGGAGATGGTCGCCGCGGCCCGCGGCCGGGGTGTGGAGGCGGTGCTGTGTGACGTCGTGGACTGGATGCCCGGGCCCGACACCGACGTGGTCGTCACCAATGCCGTTCTGCACTGGGTGCCCGGCCACCCCGAGCTCCTGCCGCGCTGGATCGCCGCGCTACCCGACGGGGCGTGGTTCGCGATGCAGGTGCCCGGCAACTTCGACGCGCCCTCGCACGCGCTGGTTCGTGAACTGCTCGCCGAGCCACGGTGGCAGGGCTCGGTACCCGACGGCGACGAGCGTCCGGTCCCCACACCGGTCGCGTACGCCGACCTGCTGGCGGGCGCCGGAGCGAGCGTCGACGTCTGGGAGACCACGTACGTGCAACGCCTGACCGGCGCCGATCCGGTGCTGGCGTGGATCACCTCGACCGCGCTGCGGCCCGTTCGTGATGCCCTCGACGACGCGGAC
This sequence comes from Pseudonocardia bannensis, assembly GCF_012911875.1. Classification (GTDB taxonomy): domain Bacteria; phylum Actinomycetota; class Actinomycetes; order Mycobacteriales; family Pseudonocardiaceae; genus Pseudonocardia; species Pseudonocardia bannensis. The sequence continues at coordinate 11,564 of NZ_JAAXKZ010000124.1, forward strand.
TGGGCGGCGTTCCGCGCCGAACTGGCACCGCGGCTGCGTGCGGCCTACCCGGCGGGCGCCGACGGTGCGACCTGGTTCCCGTTCCGGCGGATCTTCGCGGTGGCCCGGAAGGCCTGAGCTCGGTTCCGCGGAACCGAGCTCAGCGGCCGTTCCGGTGGCACCGCCGGCCACCGGCCCCGGGAGCGGCGCCCCGGTGAGCGGTCAGCGTGCGCGCCCGTTGCTCGTCGGCTCGTGCGTGTGCCGGCCGCCGCTCACGACCTCCTCGACGCGCGCCCGGACGATGCCCGCGGCGCCCTGGACGGCTGGGTGGTCGGCGACCCGGTGGTAGGTCCGGACGAGCTGCTCGTAGCGCTCGTGGCCGGCCCGGGCGCCCAACACGTAGCCGGCGGCCGCACCCAACAGGAACTTCAGCATGTCGCCTCCCGGTCGTCCGTGATCGGCTCATCCTGCCCCAACGAGGTCCCGAGGGCGGACGCCGGGGAGGTGGTCGGTGATCCAGGGGGGCTGCGAAACCCGCTCCGAGGGGTGCGCTATGGTTTACAGGCCAGCGAGCGGAACCCCCGCCCGCAGCCAGACGGTCCTCCGTAGCTCAATTGGCAGAGCATGCGACTGTTAATCGCAGGGTTACTGGTTCGAGTCCAGTCGGAGGAGCTTCCCCCCAGCTCAGCGGCCTGATCGGGCCCCTCGCCAAGATCACGCTCCCGGTTTACCCCCAGATTTGCGTTCACCGGTCGGCGTCTCGGCGAATCGCTCCAGCATCTGCGCCGCGCCCGCCCGGACGATCTTCCGGCCGAAGTAGTTGTCCTGTGGCATCGACATCTTTGTGTGGCCGAGTTGGTCGGCGGCCTGGCGGGCCGTGAGCCCGGCCGCGTCCACCAGCGTCGCGACGGTCTTGCGGTAGACGTGCGAGGTCACCCAGTCGTAGTCGGCCGCTCAGTTGCCCCGGATGGCAGATTGTCCTGCCCAGCCTCGACCTCTGAGGATCGACCGTTCGGAGTTGTTCCCGGAACGCATCGGAGAGGCACATGGCCGTCGACACCGCCGGCACCCCGTTCGCACTGCTCCCCGATGAGGGTGAGGCGCGCTGGTTCCTCAACAGTTTCATTCGGATCAAGAGCACCGGAGCCACGACCGGCGGCCGGCTCGCCGTCGTCGAGCAACGAGGACCGCGTGGTCCAGCGTCGCCGCTGCATGTCCACCATCGCGAGGCCGAGTTCTTCTACGTGATCGAGGGCGAACTGACCGTGTGGGCGGGTGGTGAACTGCTCCGGGCTCCGCAGGGTTCACTCGTCTACGGCCCGCCCGAGGTGCCACATACCTTCGCGATCACCTCCGATGAAGCGCGCTTCCTGGTGATGACCCAGCCAGCGGGCTTCGAGCAGTTCTTGGAGGAGGCATCGGTACCGGCGAGGGAGCTGACGCTGCCGCCCGACGGCACTGCCCCAGCCGACCCAGCGCGGCTGGCTGCCATGGCCGCCGAGCACGGCATCGAGATACTCGGACCGCCCGGGCTACCTACTTGATCGCCGACCGGTTGGCACGAAGGACTGCAACCAGTCGGAGAATCCGCAGGTCCGGACGATCGAGTAACGCGCATAAGGAAGCGCATCGGGAAGAGAATTCCATTCATCCTTCCTGGGGTGGAGGTGGTCGACTTCGCCTCGGTAGGTAAGACGGCACATGGCGGCAAGGTGGTGGTCACCTTGAGTGATCGTGAGTAGGGTGCGCCCGAATCCGTTGATCGCGAGTGCAGGTGTCGTTAATCCCTTGTCGGTCGCCATGCGTATCGCCAATGATTGCGGTCATGGCTACGACCCGACGAGCCGACATGTTCACCGCGGACGGCAAGCCGTCCGACGACGACCCACGTGAGAACGGACCGATATTGGGCGACGAGCGCACCACTCTGGTCGAGTCCCTGCGCTGTCAACGCCTCACGTTGGAGATGAAGTGCTCAGGTCTTGATGCGGAGGCTATGGCGCGGCGTTCCGTCGAGCCGTCGACGATGTCGCTACTGGGGTTGGTGCGACACCTGGCCGAGGTGGAGCGTGGGACGTTCCGGAAGATGATGGCGGGACAGGACGTGCCCCGGCTGTTCTGCTCCGACACCGACCGTGACGGGGATTTCGATGGCTCTGTTCCCGACCCCCAAGTGGTTGCGGAGGCGTGGGACGCATGGCGTGCGGAGGTGGACTTCGCCACGCGTTTCGTGGCCGAGGCGCCCAGTCTCGACATCACCGGCGACGATCCCTTGAACCAACATGGCAGCGGTGGAGGGCAGATGTCGCTGCGCGAGGTGCTGGTCGGAATGATCGAGGAGTACGCCCGCCACATGGGTCACGTCGACCTGTTGCGCGAGCGGATCGACGGACGCATCGGCCAGTGAGCCTTCCGCGTAACGGCGCGTGGCCTCCCCAGGATGGCACTCGTAGCCTTGGGGAGCGGCAGCAGTCCCCGCTTCACCCCCAGAAATCAACGACGGAAGTCCACAGCGGACGCCCCGGGACGGCATCACCCGTGCCCCGGTTCCCACAGCGTACGAGTGACAACGGCAGACGAGCGAAGTCGTCGAACGAAGCGGATCTTGTTTCCGCCGGTGCCGGTATCTCGCACGGACTCCGCTCAGGTCTTGTTCTTCACAATGCCGGCAACGGGGAGCAGGTTTCGCTCCAGAAGGGCGTACGCCTCGGCGAGTTCGCGGATTCCTGCCGGGCTGTTGCCCACGGTCGGAGCTGACTTGATGATCGCTCTGAGGACGGCCTCGCGGGCCTGCTGGCTGAGACTCTGATCGGCCATACAGGCTGACGCTACTCGCCGGCACCCTGTGCGCAGGGAGCCTAGCTCCCCAGATCGGCGGCAAGATCACCGACAGCGCTTACCTTCCTCTAGCTGCCGCAATCGATCGCCACAGCAGCGAGCCAACCGGAGGGCCGGCTGAAATATTCGCCCAGGTCATCGGCAATTCGGACGACCAACCACAAGGTGCCGACAACTATTGATCTTGATTCGCAGGGTTACTGGTCCGAGTCCAGTCGGAGGAGCTTCTCCCGAGCTCTGAGGCCTGATCGGGTCTATCGCCAAGATCACGCCCTCGGCTACCCAGGCTCGCGTTCACCAGTCGGTGTCCCGGCGAGCCGCTCCAGCACCTGCGCCGCGCCCGGCCGGGCGACCGTCCGGCCGAAGTCGTCGTCCTCGTCATCGACACCGTTGCGTGGCCGAGCCGGCCGGTGGCCTGGCACGCGCTGAGCCCGGCTGCGTCCATCAGTGTCGTGACGGCCTTGCGGTAGACGTGCGAGGTCACCCCCCCAGCCGTATCCGGCGGCCGCGAACACGACGCGCAGGTGACCCGCGTGGTGGACGGGTCGCCCACTCATAGGCGCGGTGAACACGACGCCCCACTCGTTGGCGGGGACACGCTGCCGGCGGGCGTGCAGTATCTCGACGGCCCACCTGGGTAGTCCCAGCATCCGGGAACCGCTCTTGCTCTTCGTCCTTCTCCTGATCGTCGGCCCAACGGGCCTGACGCGGACGATCGTGCCCGGGGCCTCGACCGCCGCCGCGTCGAGATCCAGCGCGCCCACGTGACCGCGGACGCCTCACCGATGCGAAGGCCGGTGCGAGCACACCGATGCCCAGCCGCAGCGCCGGCTCGACGAGTTTCATCGCTGGGAAGCTGACCAGGACCCGACGGTGTTCACCTGCCGCGGGCGAAGCGCCACGACGACAAGACCCTCGGGACCTGGACCCGCACGTAGCGCGCGGCGCCGCCCCCGTGGAGACCTCAGCGCCGTCGCTTGATCAGCATGCGTGGGATGTAGAGGCCGAGCCGGGCGGCCCGGCTCAGGGCCAGTGTCCGGTCGGGGGTGCCGAGCATGGCGGTGATGTGGGGGATGCGGCCGGTCACGGTGGCCTCGGCCAGATGCAGCCAGGCGGCGATGCGCCAGTCCGGCCAGCCGTCGAGGAGCAGCCCGAGGAGAGTCAGGTCGAACGGGGTCAGCCGGTGCAGGTCGCCCGGCGGGGAGAGCAGCACGATCGCCCACAGGTGATACGGGGGTCGGGGTGGGCAGCGCAACGCGGTGACCCGCAGCAGGCGGGGGCCGGTGTCCGGGCACAGGAACCGGGCGCGGTCGGTGTCGTCGTCGAGGTGGCGGGCCGCGGTGACGGCCACGGCCGAGCGGGCCCGCAGCAGCCGGTGGTCGGGCAGGTCGCCGAGGGGCAGCACCTGCCCGGAGCGGGTGAGCACCGCGCCGGCCACCGCGTCCTGGACGGTGCCGGCGAGGGCGGTGACCTGGCGCATCGGGTCGACCGCGTGGGCGATCAGCGGGGCCAGCCGCCCGGCGAGCGCCCGTGCCGTGGCGGTGGCATACGCCGGGGTGTCGGTGTGCAGGGCCAGCACCCCCAGGTAGGTACCGCCCGGGGCGTGGAGGCCGATTGCCAGGCCCTCGCAGAACCCGGCCGGAGTGAGGTGTTCGGCCCAGAGCCGGAGCTCGGCGGGCGGGACCGGAAGGTCCCGCACCCGCAGGGGTAGCCCCGGCTTGGTGAGGCCCACGCGCTCCAGGTCCTCCAGATTTGCCGGACTCGTGAGACAGCGGCGCGTCCTCTCGTCGTAGCCACGGATCACCAGCTCGTGGTGTTCGTGCTGCTCGGGGTCGAGCAAGGCCAGGTGACCGGCCTGGAACGGCAGCAGCCGGTGCAGCGGTTCCAGCAGGGCCTCGGCCCGCTGCGCGGTGCTGGCCGGGGCGGCGGCGATCCCGGCGACCTCGGCGGCGATCGCCGCGGCGCTCGACCCGAGCTCTGGTGCGGCCACGTCAGCCCCCGGTCAGGCCCGGGCCCGCAGGCCGGGTGAGATGTACAGGCCGGGCGGGATGTAGAGGCCCTGGTTGAACGCGCGGACCATCGCCACCCCGCGGTTGGCGGTGCCGAGCCGGGCCGCGGCCTGGGCGATGTGGGCGGCGAGCTGGTAGCGGGAGGTGCCCAGCGCGGCGGCGATGCGGGCGTCGGGCCATTCGGCCAGCAGCATCCCGAGCACCTCCAGCTCGATCCCGGTCAGCCCCCGCCGCGGCCCGGCCTCGGACACCACGATCACCGCGCACGGGAAATGCGGCGGCTCGTCCGCACAACCCAGCACGGTGACCCGCCGCACCAACCCTTCCCCGCTGACCTTCCCACTGGGGTCGGGACACAGGAACGCCGCGTACTGAGTCCCGTCCGCGACCTGCCGGGCGGCCACCGCCAGCAGCGCCGCGCCCGGGCCCAGCAACCGGTGGCCGGGCAGCCCGGTCAACGGCAGCACCCGGCCGGCCCGGGTGAGGACCCCGCCGCCGTGGGCGCCCCGTACCGCCCGGGCCGCCGCCGCCGGCGTGCGGGTCGGGTCCAGCGCGGCCGCGATGGTCGGCGAGAGCAGGCCGATCAGGTCCCGCGCCGCGTCGGTGGGATGCGCGGGCGTGTCGGTGTGCAGCCCGAGTATCCCCAGATGCCGGCCGTCCGGGGTGAACAACCCCACGCCCAGAGACTCCCGGTACCCGGCCGGCCACATGTAGTCCGCCCACGTCACCACCTCCTGGGCCGGGACCGGGAAATCCCGGACGCAGACCGCCGGCCGGCGCCCATCCAGGCCCAGCAGCTCTACCTCGGCAACGATCTCGTGTTCCTCCAGCCGTCGGCGGCTCCGGTCGTCGTGCCCCGCGATGGCCAGCGGGGCGAACGTCTGCACGTCCGGATCCAGCAGCGCCAGCCAGTGGCCTTCGAACGGGACCAGCCGGTGCAACGGTTCCAGTAGCGCCTGCGCCCGCTGCGCAACCGACCCGCGCGCCGCCGCAATCCGGGCTACCTCGAGGACCACGCCCAGCGTGTCCTGTGCCATCACGCCATCCTCCGACTCCGGGCCCGCTCCGACCACCGATCGGCGGCACCGAACGGCAGGGGTTCACGCAGGCGCAGGGGTCGGGGATACAGGCGAGAACGAGAACGAGGCCGAGCCGCGCTTCACCCGGCCTGCGCCGCCTGGGCCAACCCCATCGATCCCATCGGCACCCAGTTCGGCGGCTGCAGTCCTTGGTCAGCCGCCGATGGCGCTCATCGGCCGGTCCGGCTGCAGGAAGCCGGGGTCGTTGATGCCGTGGCCGGGCAGCTTGGCCCACATGGCGTCGCGCCAGGTGTCGGCGATCTCGGTGTCGGAGGCGCCG
>NZ_JAAXKZ010000125.1 GCF_012911875.1 Pseudonocardia bannensis
CCCCCGGGCCGAGACGGCCGATCCGTCGGCTCCGGGGAACCGGCCCACCGGTGCCGCACCCGCCCCCGACACGGGGGCGGCACCCACGGCCGATCCCGGATCCGGCTGGTTCGACGACCCGGTCACCGCCGCCCGCCGATCGGCCTCCACGGGCTGGTGGACCCCGCCGCCGCACGGCCCCTCGTGACCTCGGGTCCGGCCGGCCCCGCGCCGTCACCGACACGCCGGAAACCTGTTCGCCACGGACCTCTAGCATCGATGGCAGACATCCCGTAGTTCGGTTCAGCTGTTCCTGGAGGCCCGTCGTGTCCGCACCCCCCGTCCACCCCGAGTCCGCCCGCGTCCGGGTGCCGGCCGGGACGACGGCGGGCGCCGCCGTCCGGGAGGCCGGGTTGCCGACCAGCGGCCCGAGCGCGGTCGTCGTCGTCCGCGACGCAGAGGGCGCGCTGCGCGATCTGGCCTGGAGCCCGGACGCCGATGCCGAGGTCGAGGCCGTCGGCGCCGACACCGACGACGGCCGCAGCGTCATCCGGCACTCCGCCGCACACGTGCTCGCGCAGGCCGTCCAGCAGGTCAAGCCGGAGGCCAAGCTCGGGATCGGCCCGCCGATCACCGACGGCTTCTACTACGACTTCGACGTCGACACCCCCTTCACACCGGACGACCTGAGCAAGCTCGAGTCGGCGATGAAGAAGATCATCAAGTCGGGCCAGCGGTTCTCCCGGCGCCGCTTCGACTCCCTCGACGAGGCTCGCGAGGAGCTGGCCGGCGAGCCCTACAAGCTCGAGCTGATCGACCTCAAGGGCGGTGGCTCCGACGACGTCGACACCTCCGAGGTGATGGAGGTCGGCGAGGGCGAGCTGACGATCTACGACAACGTGCACGCGCACACCGGCGACACGATCTGGAGCGACCTGTGCCGCGGCCCGCACGTGCCCACCACGAAGTTCATCCCGGCGTTCAAGCTGATGCGCTCCGCGGCGGCGTACTGGCGGGGCAGCGAGAAGAACCCGCAGCTCCAGCGCATCTACGGCACCGCGTGGGAGAGCACCGAGCAGCTCGACGCCTACCTGACCCGGCTGGCCGAGGCCGAGCGCCGCGACCACCGGCGACTCGGTAGCGAGCTCGACCTCTTCAGCTTCCCCGACGAGATCGGCTCCGGTCTCCCGGTCTTCCATCCCAAGGGCGGCATCATCCGCCGGGAGATGGAGGACTACTCCCGGCGCCGGCACGAGGAGGCGGGGTACGAGTTCGTCAACACCCCGCACATCACCAAGGGCCAGCTGTTCGAGACCTCCGGCCACCTGCAGTGGTACGCCGAGGGCATGTACCCGGGGATGCACCTCGACGCCGAGGTGGGCCCGGACGGCGAAGTCCGCAAGCCTGGCCAGGACTACTACCTCAAGCCGATGAACTGCCCGATGCACAACCTGATCTACCGGGCGCGCGGGCGGTCCTACCGGGAGCTGCCGCTGCGGCTGTTCGAGTTCGGCACGGTGTACCGGTACGAGAAGTCCGGCGTGGTGCACGGCCTCACCCGCGCTCGCGGTTTCACCCAGGACGACGCGCACATCTACGTCACCGCCGACCAGCTGCAGGACGAGATCAAGTCGCTGCTGCAGTTCGTGCTCGACCTGCTCCGCGACTACGGCCTCGACGACTTCTACCTGGAGCTGTCGACCCGCAACGAGGAGAAGTACGTCGGCACCGACGAGGAGTGGGAGGCCGCCACCGAGGCGCTGCGCCGCGCCGCGGAGGACTCCGGGCTCGAGCTCGTGCTCGACCCGGGCGGCGCCGCGTTCTACGCGCCGAAGATCTCGGTGCAGACCAAGGACGCGATCGGCCGGACCTGGCAGATGTCGACCATCCAGGTCGACATGCAGCTCCCGGAGCTCTTCGATCTGGAGTACACCGCCCCCGACGGCACCCGGCAGCGCCCGTACATGATCCACCGGGCGCTGTTCGGCTCCATCGAGCGATTCTTCGGGGTGCTCACCGAGCACTACGCGGGCGCCTTCCCGGCCTGGCTGTCGCCGGTCCAGGTGGTGGCCATCCCGGTGACCGACGACCAGGTCTCCCACGTCGAGGGCGTCGCGAAGGCGCTGCGCTCGCGGGGGATTCGGGTGGAGGTCGACGCCGGGGACGACCGGATGCAGAAGAAGATCCGCACGCACACGCTGCAGAAGGTGCCGTTCATGCTGCTCGCGGGGGCCCGTGACGTCGAGGCGGGCGCGGTGAGCTTCCGGTTCCGGGACGGCACGCAGGTCAACGGGGTGCCGGTGGACGAGGCCGTCGACGCGATCGCCGGCTGGGTCGAGCGGCGGGAGAACGCGTCGCCGACCGCGGAGGGCTTCCCGGTCGCTCACTAGGATCACTCCTCATGGACGAGCCGGCGATGGTGCCCCAGGACGGCGTCGGGACACCGGACGGGTTCCGCCGGCTGTGGACGCCGCACCGTCTCGCCTACATCAAGGAGGCGGGGGAGGGCGGCTGCCCGTTCTGCCGGATCCCCGAGCTGCCCGACGACGAGGGCCTCGTCGTCGCGCGCGGGCAGACGGTGTACGCGCTGCTCAACCTGCACCCGTACAACCCGGGGCACCTGATGGTGCTGCCCTACCGGCACGTCGCGGAGCTCGAGGACCTCAGCGAACCCGAGGCCGCCGAGCTGATGGCGTTCACCCAGCGGGCGGTGAAGGCGATGAAGCGGGTGGCCGCCCCGCACGCGTTCAACGTCGGGCTGAACCTGGGCACGGTGGCCGGTGGCTCGCTCGCCGACCACCTGCACCAGCACGTGGTGCCGCGCTGGGGCGGCGACGCCAACTTCATCGCCGTCGTCGGACAGACGAAGGTGATCCCCCAGTTGCTGTCCGAGACCCGCGAGTTGCTGGCCGACGCCTGGGAACCTGCTGAGACGTCCGACGGTCCGACGGGGTAGCTGCCCGGCCGCGGGTCCACCCCCGACTAGTCTTGGGCAGTCTCCGGAGGGCCCGTCAACCGGCAGGAGTCGGCACCAGTCCATGCTCAACGTCTTCGCCCGAGCGCGCGTGAACCGGGTCACCGACCCGATCGGCCGGTGGCTGGTCGGACGCGGGGTCTCGCCGGACCTGGTCACGGTCATCGGCACGGTCGGTGCGGTCGCCGCCGCGCTGTGGTTCCTTCCCCGCGGCGAGCTGATCGTGGGGCCGTTCGTGATCACCGCGTTGGTGCTGCTGGACCTGCTCGACGGCGCCATGGCCCGCGCCCGCGGACACGGCACGCCGTTCGGGGCCGTCCTCGACGCCACCTGCGACCGGCTGGCCGACGGCGCGTTGTTCGCCGCGCTGGCCTGGTGGTGCCTGGCGGCGGCCGACCAGGCGGCGGCCGGCGCCGCCGCGTTGGTCTGCCTGGTCGCAGGCCAGATCGTGTCCTACATCAAGGCCCGGGCGGAGGCGGAGGGCCTCTCCGCGGACGGCGGCCTCGTCGAGCGTGCCGAGCGGTTGATCGTCGCCCTGTTCGGCACGTTCCTGGAGGGCGTCGGGGTGCCGTACGCGCTCACCGTCGCGCTGTCGCTGCTGGCTGCCGCGTCGGTGTGGACGGTCGGGCAGCGCATGGTGGCCGTGTACCGCAGCGCGCGGGCTGCGGCCGAGCCGGCCTCCGGGGCCGGGGGAGTGCGATGAGCGAGCGTGCGAGCGAATCATGGGCACTGCGCCTGCGCGAAGCGCCGACCGAGCGCAGCGAGGGAGTGCGATGAGCGAGCTTGCGAGCGAATCATGGGCACTGCGCCTGCGCGAAGCGCCGACCGAGCGCAGCGAGGGAGTGCGATGAGCGAGCGTGCTGAGCGGGCTGCCGATCTCGCGTTCGCCGCGGGGTGGCGATTCGTGCGGGCGCTGCCGCCGTCGGTGGCGTTCGGCGCCTTCCGGCTCGGCGCGGACCTGGCCGCCCGGCGCGGCGGCCAGGGGCCGCGGCGGCTCCGGGCCAACCTGGCCCGGGTCGTCCCGGCGGCGGGGCCTGCGGAGCTGGACAGCCTGGTGCACGCGGGGCTGCGCAGCTACGCCCGGTACTGGTGCGAGGCGTTCCGGCTGCCCACGATGGACCCGGCGGAGATCCACCGGCGGATGGATCCGCTGGTCACGGGAGCGGAGCCGGTCTGGGAGGCACTCGACGACGGCCGCGGCGTGATCTTCGCGCTGCCACACAGCGGCAACTGGGACCTGGCCGGGGTCTGGATGGTGGAGTCGCTGCGCCGGCTGGGGCGCGAGCCCGCGTTCACCACCGTGGCCGAGCGGTTGCGGCCGGAGTCCCTGTTCCGCCGGTTCGTGGCGTACCGGGAGTCGCTGGGATTCGAGGTCGTCGCGGCCGAGGACGGTCGGGCGGCCCACCGGGCGCTGACCGAGAGGCTGCGCCGTGGCGGAGTCGTCTGCCTGGTCTCCGACCGCGACCTCACCGCCGCGGGCGTCGAGGTGTCCTTCTTCGGGGAGAAGGCCCGGTTGCCCGCGGGGCCGGCGCGGCTGGCCGCGCTCACCGGGGCGGTGCTGCTGCCCGCCTACCCCCGGTTCACCCCCGGTGGCTGGGCGCTGACCATCGCCCCGCCGGTCCCGGTGCCCGACCGGACCGCCGTCGTCAAGGCCACCCAGGCGCTGGCCGACGCGCTCGCCGGGTTGATCGCGCAGGCCCCGGCCGACTGGCACATGCTGCAGCCGCTGTTCAGCGCCGACCTGACAGCCGACCTGACGGGCGACCTCGCGGCGGGTCCCGGTCCCGCACCCGGAGCGGAGATCCCGTGAACCCCGGGCCCCTGCGGATCGGCATCGTCTGCCCGTACTCCCTGGACGTGCCGGGTGGGGTGCAGGCGCACGTCGTCGACCTCGCGCGGGCGCTGCGGCGGCTGGGGCACTCGGTGAGCGTGCTCGCACCGGCCGACGAGGACCGGGCGGGCGGCAAGGCGGCGCTGCCCGACTTCGTCACCCCGGCCGGCCGAGCGCACGCGGTGCCCTACAACGGCTCGGTGGCCCGGGTGACCTTCGGCCCGGTGTCCTACGCGCGGGTCAGGCGCTGGCTCGCCGACCACACCTTCGACGTGCTGCACCTGCACGAGCCCACGACGTTCAGCATCTCGGTGCTGGCGCTGCTGATGGCCGAGGGTCCGATCGTCGCGACGTTCCATACCTCCACCGAGCGGTCCCGGGCGCTCATCGCGTTCGGTGGCATGCTGCGGCCCCTGATGGAGAAGGTCACCGCCCGCATCGCGGTGTCCACGCTCGCCCGCCGGGTCCAGGTCGAGCACCTGGGCGGAGACGCGGTGGAGATCCCGAACGGTGTCGACGTCGGCTTGTTCGCGGAAGGGCCGTTGCTGCCCGGGTATCCGCGGCCCGGGTCGGCCACCGTCGGATTCCTCGGCCGGTTCGACGAGCCGCGCAAGGGCATGGCGGTGCTGCTCGACGCGCTGCGGCTGCTGACCCCGCAGCGCCCGGACCTGCGGTTGCTCGTCGTGGGGCGGGGGGACGCCGATGCGCTGCGCCGGCACGCCGGCCCCGCGCTGGCCGACCGGCTCGACATCCTCGGCCCGGTGGACGACGCGACCAAGGCGGCGGCCCTGCGCTCCATGGACGTCTACTGCGCCCCGAACCTCGGCGGGGAGAGCTTCGGCATGGTGCTGACCGAGGCGATGGCGGCCGGCGCCCCGGTGCTGGCCAGCGAGCTGAACGCGTTCCGCCGCGTGCTGGGCGGCGGCGAGGGGGACGATCCGGGAGTGCTCGCCGGGGTGCTCGTGCCCACCGGTGACGCGGGCGCTCTGGCGGGCGCCCTCGGGGCGCTGCTGGACGATCCGGCCCGCCGGTCCGCGCTGGCCGCGGCGGGGCGGCTGCAGGCGGCCGACTACGACTGGCCGGTGGTGGCCGGTGCCGTGCTGCGGGTCTACCAGGCGGCGGTGGCCGCTGATCCGCGCCGATCCATCCTGGCGCGCGACACGGGGAGCACATGGTGACACTGATCGCCTGGGTGCTTCTGGTCACGATCCTGGTGGTCGCGATCGTGCTGACCATGCTGTGCGTCGGTCGGGCGCGGCGGCTCGACCGGCTGCACGTGCGCACCGACGCGGCCCGGGCCGGGCTGCGCACGGCGCTGGACCGCCGGGCCGAGGTGGCGGGCCGGGTGGCCGCGGCGCTGGGGGCCACCGGCCACGACGTCACCGCGCTGCGGGCCGCAGCGGCCGCCGCGCACGCGGCCGTCGACGATGACCGCGAGGCCGCCGAGAACGTGCTGAGCAGGCGATTGACCGAGATCGATCGGGGATCACTCGACGATGCGCTGTTCTCCGACCTGGTCGACGCCGAGCAGCTCGTCATCCTGGCGCGCCGGGTGCACAACGACGCGGTGCGCGACACCCTGGGGCTCCGGTCCCGGCGGCTGGTGCGCTGGCTGCGGCTCGCGGGCACGGCGCCGGAGCCCGGGTACTTCGAGATCGCCGACCCCGCTCCCGCCGCCGCCCGGCGGCACGTGGCCTGACGCCCACGGGCCGACCCCGTGAGCTGACGTACCATCGCATGGTTCCCTGTTCGACATCCAGAGAGGTACCGCCGTGTCGCGCGACCAGGCCCTTTCCGACAACGCCGGCCCCCAGCTGGGGACCGCCCGCGTGAAGCGCGGCATGGCCGAGATGCTCAAGGGCGGCGTCATCATGGACGTGATCGACGCCGACCAGGCGAAGATCGCCGAGGACGCCGGTGCGGTGGCCGTGATGGCGCTGGAGCGGGTGCCGGCCGACATCCGCGCGCAAGGCGGCGTGGCTCGGATGAGCGACCCGGACATGGTCCAGGGCATCATCGACGCGGTCTCGATCCCGGTGATGGCCAAGGCCCGTATCGGGCACTTCGTCGAGGCGCAGGTGCTGCAGTCCATCGGCGTCGACTACATCGACGAGTCCGAGGTGCTCACCCCCGCCGACGAGGCGCACCACATCGACAAGTGGGCATACACCGTGCCGTTCGTCTGCGGCGCGACGAACCTGGGGGAGGCGCTGCGGCGCATCTCCGAGGGCGCCGCCATGATCCGCTCGAAGGGTGAGGCCGGGACCGGGAACGTCGTCGAGGCGACCCGTCACATGCGGTCCATCCGGGCCGAGATCCGCCGCCTCGGCACGCTCGACCCGACCGAGCTGTACGTGGCCGCGAAGGAGCTGCGGGCGCCGGTCGAGCTGGTGGCCGAGGTCGCCGCCTCGGGCAAGCTGCCCGTCGTCCTGTTCACCGCCGGTGGCATCGCGACCCCGGCCGACGCGGCGATGATGATGCAGCTCGGCGCCGAGGGTGTGTTCGTCGGCTCCGGGATCTTCAAGTCGGGCGACCCGGCGCAGCGTGCGGCGGCCATCGTCAAGGCCACCACGTTCCACGACGACCCCGACGTGATCGCCAAGGTCTCCCGTGGGCTCGGCGAGGCGATGGTCGGGATCAACATCCCGGACCTGGCTGCCGAGCAGCGGTTCGCCGACCGGGGCTGGTGAGCCCCGCACGACCCTGACGACGACGCCCCGCCCGGGACTCCGGGCGGGGCGTCGTGCGTCTGAGGCACGGGCATCACCCCTTCGGGGCGGGGTGCGGGCGGTTCGACCATCGGTCGCGCCGTTCGTCGTGCAGCGGAGTTCGATCGGCGTGGAGCCGGCCGAATTCGGCGACGGTGCGTGGCCCCCTCGGGTTGAGTCGCTAACACGGTGAGGTGAATCGGCCGTCCGATGTCACGCCGCGCCCATAGTCTCCGCCGTGTCGGATGTTGTCCGAGTGGCGGAGGAGACGGATGAGACGCTTCGTGGCGATCGGGAGCGTCGTCGCCATGACGATGTTCGGCGGATCCGCGGCGGCGACCGCACAGCCGGAAACGCCGGCGCCGGCCGACTGCGTGCCGGCCGTCGCGCCCGGAGCGGCGACCGGTTCCGCGGCGACCTCTGCTCCGGCGGCCCCGATTCCTGATCCGGCGACGGCGCCCGCACCCACGGCTCCCGCCGACCCGGCGACGCCGGCACGGGTCCCGGTCGCCGGGGCTGCTCCTGCCCCGGCGGCGCCGGGCACCGCGCCCGGCCCGGAGGCACCGGCTGCGCTCGCGCCCGGTGCTGCGGCTGCTGCAGGCTCGGCTCCGGCTCCGGCTCCGGCGGCTTCCGCCCCGGCTGCTCCGGCGCCCGCCGCAGCGGCTCCGGTAGGGGCCGCACCGGCTGCTCCGGCGGCGCCCGTTTCGGCCCCTGCCGCTGCGCCCGCTTCCGCAGTTCCGCCGGCACCTGCCTCGGCCGTCGTTCCTGCTCCGGCAGCCCCATCGGCGCCCGCCTCGGCCGTCGTTCCTGCTCCGGCAGGCCCGCCGGCGCCCGCCCCGGCTGCCGTGCCGGCCCCGCCGAACGGCAGTGTGGCGGTTCCGGGGTCCGACGTGTCCGCCGCAGAGTCCGTGCGACCCGGTGCCGACCCGCTCGCGGTCCGCGCCGCCGAGGAGGACTCCTCGGGCGACTCCGGAGACGGCTCCTCGGGTTCGTCCGGCGGTTCCCCGGACGACTCGTCCGGCGATGCGTCCGATGACACGTCGCGCGGCGATGCATCCGGCGGCGACCAGCCCCGATCCCCGGCGGACGAGCCCGGCGCGCCGTCGAGCACCGAGCAACCTGCCGCGAACGCACCGGCCCCTGTCCAGACCCCGCCCGACCCGTGTGCCCCGCAGTCGCCGGCCGGTACCGACACCACCGCGGCGACGACCCTCGGCTGGGGGGAGCCCGTCCGCGTCGACGAGTTCACCGGTCCGGCGCTCGACGCCTCCTGGAACGTCTACAACGGGCCCGGATACACGACCAGCGGGCGCCGGACCCCGGACGCGCTCCGTCTCCAGGACGGGCTGCTCACGATCACCGGTACCGCCGAGGGTGCCACCGGCGGCATGGCCTGGAACTCCGGCCAGCAGTACGGGCGGTGGGAGGGCCGGGTCCGGGCCCCCGCGGGCGATCGCGCGTACAACCCGCTGCTGCTGCTGTGGCCCGACGCCGACGACTTCCCGGTGGGCGGGGAGATCGACTTCATGGAGATGCTGGACCCCGCCCGGCAGAAGACCCACGCGTTCCTGCACCACGGACCGCGCAACGACCAGGTGTTCGGCGAGGTCGCGATCGACGGTACGCAGTGGAACAACTGGGCCGTCGAGTGGACACCGAACCACGTGGCCGCGTTCGTGAACGGCAAGGAGTGGTTCCGCACGACCGACAGGTCGATCCTGCCGTCCGGCCCGATGCACCTGTGCATCCAGCTGGACTTCTTCCCGAGGGGCGGGGTGGTCGAGCCGTCCTCGATGCAGGTCGACTGGGTGCGGCAGTACGCGCTCAGCCCGGAGGAGTTGGCGGCGCCTCCGCCACCCGCCCCGGCTCCTGCCCCCGCTCAGGACACGGGCGAGCCGGGCACCGGCGAGGCCCCGGCCGCGCCTGCCGGCGATACCCCGCGCGACAGCGGCGACAGCGGCGGGGAGAACGGCGGCGACACCAGCGGCGGCGACACCAGCGGCGGCGACACCAGCGGCGGCGACACCAGCGGCGGCGACGGTGAGAGCCGCGACGACTCCGGCGAGGGGGGCGGTGACAGTGAGGGGGCCGCGGCGCCCGCACCGGCTGCTCCGGTCGTCGACAAGCCCCGCGGGCTGGTGCCGGACCCGGTACCCGCACCACGCCCCTGATCCAACCGGCGGCGCCGGTCTCCTCCCGTGGGCGGCCGGCGCCGTCGCATCGTCAGACGTACTCCATGATCAGTACCGCCGCCGTGCCCGGCTCGAGAGCCTGGTAACCGTGGGGTCGGTCGCCCGGAAAGCAGGCGTAGTCGCCGGGGCCGAGTTCGACGGTCGCCCCCTCGGGACCGGCCTGCCAGCGTCCCGCGGTGACCAGGATGTGCTCGGTCGTCCCGCGGATGTGGGCGTGCGCCTCCCGGGCCGGGCCGGGCTCGGCGGTCATGACGTGCAGGTCGCGCCGGGCGCCGGGTGGGCAGGCGGCGAGCAGGGTCGCGGTGAACGGTGCCTGCTCGGACGGGATCGCGAGTCCCTCCCCGGCCCGCACGACGCGGACGGTGGGGGCAGGTGGGTCCACGAGACGGCTGAACGGCACGTCGAGCACCACTGCGAGCGCCCACAGCGTCTCCACGCTCGGGTTCCCCGACCCGGCCTCGAGCTGCGACAACGTGGACTTCGCGATCCCGGCGCGACGGGCCAGCTCGGCCAGTGAGATGCCCAGTCGCTCGCGCTCCCGGCGTAGCGCGACCGCGATGGTCTCCAGTGGTGTCGTTCGGTCCATCGGTTCCCTCGTTCGAGTTGACGAACGGCGTCTCGGTGTTCAGTGTAGGACCCCGTGCGTTCGATGAAGCGAACGGTGGACCGCGACGACCTGCGCGATGCGCTGGCCCTCGCTGCCGCCATCGGGGTGGTCGGGGCGTCGTTCGGGGCGCTGGCGGCCGCGGCCGGGGTACCGGTGCCGCTCACGATCGCGATGTCGCTGCTGGTGTTCGCGGGTGGTTCGCAGTTCCTCGTGGTCGCGGTCATCGCCGCCGGGGCGAGCCCGGTCGCCGCGGTCGCCGCCGGACTGCTGCTCAACGCCCGGCACCTGCCGTTCGGGCTCGCGGTGTCCGGCGTCGTCGGTGACCGGTGGCCCGCCCGCCTGCTCGGCGCGCACGTCCTGATCGACGAGTCGGTGGCGTTCTCCCGGGCGCGCGGTAGCGGTCCGCGCGCCCGCACCGCGTACTGGCTCTGCGGCGGGCTGTTCTTCGTGTTCTGGAACGTCGGCACGGTCGTGGGGGTGCTGGCCGGCTCGGCCGTGCCGGACCCCGGTGCCTTCGGCGTCGACGCGGCTTTCCCCGCCGGGCTACTCGCGCTGCTGTTGCCCGCGCTGCGCCGCGCGGACGCCCGCCGGGTCGGTTTCGGGTCGGCGGCCGTCGCGCTGCTCGCGACGCCGTTCCTGCCCGCCGGTCTGCCGGTGATCATCGGTCTGCTCGGGCTGGTGCTGGCCGGACGGGAGGAGCGGTGACCTGGTCCGCCGTGCTGGCCCTCGCCGCCGGGACGTACCTGATGCGGCTGGTCGGGCTGGCCCTGCGCCACCGCGTCGCCGTTCCCGAACGGGTCGAGCGCTACATCGACCTGGGGGCGACCGCGTTGCTCGTCGCGCTCGTCGCCACCGCGGCCCTGACCGAGGCCGGTGGCTTCGCGGGCTGGGCCCGCCCGGCCGGCGTCGCCGTCGGGGCGTTGGCCGCGTGGCGGAAGGTGCCGTTCGTGCTGGTGGTGGTCCTGGCGGCCGGGACGACGGCGGCGCTGCGAGCCCTCGGCGTCCCCTGACCGCGCGGCGGTTCGCCGCGCGCGACCCCGGGTCGTGCGTCACCGGGCCGATCACGCTGCCGGGCCGATCGCGCTGCCGGGCCGATCACGCAGCGGGCGCGACCAGCCGGCGTGCCGCCGGGGTGAACAGCGCCGCCGCGACGACCGCCGACACGACGGCCAGCACGGCCAACGGCCGCCGGAAGCCATCCGATCCGCCGGTCAGCGACAACAGCAGCGGTGCCGCGAACCCCAGGTAGGCGCACGCGTAGAAGGTGCCGGTCAGCGCGCCGCGGGCGGTGGGCGTGGCGATCATCGCTGTCATCGTCAGGCCCGCGGCCAGGCACAGCCCGTAGGCGACTCCCAGGAGCACCGACACCGGAGCCAGCAGCGGCCAGCTGCGCAGGCCGTCTGCGATCAGGCTCAGCCCGAGCCCGGCGCTGCCGACGGCGATGCCGACGGGGCCGGCCACCGTCGCGCCCAGCCGCCGGGAAAGCGGCTGCGCCAGCACACCGGTGCCCAGCGTGAGCCCCGACACCAGACCCGTCACCGCCACCGCGATGCCGGGCATGGCCGGGATCAGCTGCAGCGGCAGCACCGTCACCGCGGTTGACGGGAAGGTGAACACCGCGACCGCGACCGGGAACACCACCAGCGCGAACGGCCACCGGGCGGCGGAGGGCACGCCGAGGTCGAGCAACGGGCCGCCGACCCGGCGGTGCTCTCGCGGGAGGGTCTCCGGGATGGTGGGCAGCAGGGCGAGCGCGACGAGCATCAACGCGACGTGCACGGCGAACGGCAGCACGGTCGGTGCGGGTGCCCACTGCGCGAGGAGCCCGGCCGTCAACGGCCCGAGCGCCCAGCCGCCGCCGAGTGCCACCGTGGTCAGCCGGGCTGAACGCGCCGGATCGCGGACGAGCTCGGCGAGCCACGCCGTCCCGATGCTGAACACCACCCCGGACACCGCGCCCTGCAGGAACCGCCCTGCGAACAGCACGGCCGCCGACGACGACGCGCCGAGGAACAGCACCGAGGTGAGCGCGGACAGCACCACGAAGGGGATCACGACAGGGCGCCGGCCCAGCCGGTCCGAGGCCGGGCCGGCCAGCAGCAGGGCCGGCACGAGGCCCGCGGCGTACACGCCGAACGCGCCGGTCAGCGCGGTGGGGGAGAGCCCGAGCGACTCGCGGTAGACGAGCAGCAGCGGTGTCGGCACGTTCGTGCCGTACGCGACGACGAAGATCACGGTCCACAGGGCGGCCCGACTCGACCAGCGCCGTCGCATCGGCGCACCCTACGCGGGCCGGGACTAGTGCGGGGCGACCTCGAAGCGGGCGAAGCTGCGGGTGAACGTCGCCGTGCCCGAGGTCATCGCCCGCAGGTCCACGGCGTAGCGCAGCAGCTCCGTGGCCGGTACCTCGGCGCGGATGAGGGTTCGCCCCGTCCCGGCCGCCTCGGTGCCCAGCACCCGGCCCCGCCGTGACGACAGGTCCCCGAGCACCGAGCCCAGGTGCTCGTCGGGTATTCGCACCGTGACCTCGTCCAGCGGCTCCAGCAGCACCGTCCCGCACTCCTCGGCGGCCTGTCGCAACGCCAGCGCGCCCGCGGTCTGGAAGGCCGCGTCCGAGGAGTCCACGCTGTGCGCCTTTCCGTCGACCAGGGACGCGCGGATGTCGACGACGGGATGGTGGTCCTCGGTGAGGCCGCGGTCGATCTGGGTCCGGATGCCCTTCTCCACGCTCGGGATGAACTGCGTGGGCACCGACCCGCCGACCACCTTCGAGACGAACTCGAAGCCCGATCCCCGCGGCAGCGGCTCGAACTCGATGTGGCAGACCGCGTACTGGCCGTGCCCGCCGGACTGCTTCACGTGCCGCCCCGTGACCCGGCCCGGACGGGCGAGGGTGCTCCGCATCGGCACCCGGACCGGTTCGGTGTCGACCTCGGCACCCCCGGCGCGCAACCGGGAGAGCACCACGTCGGCGTGCGCCTCGCCCATGCACCACAGCACCGTCTGGTGGGTCTCGGCGTTGCGCTCCAGGCGCAGCGTCGGGTCGGCGGCCACGAGCTTGGACAGCGTCTTGACCAGCGCGTCCTCGTCTCCGCGGGTGCGGGCGAGGACGGCGACCGGCAGCAGCGGGTCGGGCAGCTCCCACGGCGTCAGCAGCAGCGGGTGGTCGGCCGCCGAGACGGTGTCGCCGGTCTCGGCCGTGCCGAGCTTGGTCAGCGCGCAGATGTCCCCGGCGATGCAGCCGTCGACCTCGCGCAACGTCGACCCGAGCGGTGAGTAGACGTGTGCGAGCCGCTCGTCCGCGTCGTGGTCGGCCTGGAGGCCGTTGCCGTTCTCGGCCGTGCTGCGTGGCGAGGGTACGGCCGGGCCGTGCCCGCTGACATGCACCGTGGACTCCGGGCGCAACGTCCCGGAGAACACCCGTACCAGTGAGACCCGCCCGACGTAGGCGTCCGCGGAGGTGCGCACGACCTCGGCGGCCAGCGGGCCGTCCGGGTCGGCGGTCAGCATCGGATGCTCGCCGCCGTCCACTGCGGTCACCGGCGGAAGCTGGTGCTCCAGGGGCGAGGGGAAACCGCCGACCAGCACCTCGAGCAGGGCGTCCAGTCCGATCCGGCCGGTCGCGCAGACCGGGATGACCGGGTGGAACGCCCCGCGCGCGACCGCGGTCTCGAGGTCGTCGATCAGGGTCGGGAGCTCGATCTCCTCGCCGCCGAGGTAGCGCTCCATGAGCGTCTCGTCCTCGGACTGCTCGATGATCCCCTCGATCAGTTCGCCGCGGGCGTCCTCCGCGCCGGGCGGCGCCTGGTCGGCCGGGGTGCGCGAGAGCAGGCCGTAGAGGCCGGTGAGCGTGCCGCCGTCGCGGATCGGCAGGTAGAGCGGGGCCACGCCGGGGCCGAACGCGTCCTGGCACGCGGTGATGGTGCCTTCCAGGTCGGCGCGGGCGTGGTCGCAGCGGGAGACGACGACGGCTCGCGGCATGTCGACCGCGGCGCACTCCTCCCACTGGGACACCGTGGCCGGGTCGATGATGCCGTCGCTGGCGGCGGAAGCGGGGATCACGAACAGCGCCCCGTCCGCGGCGCGCAGGCCCGCGCGCAGCTCGCCGACGAAGTCGCCGTAGCCGGGGGTGTCGATGAGGTTGATCTTGGTGTCGTCGTGGACCAGCGGCGCGACCGAGAGGGCGACCGAGCGCTGCTGGCGCACGGCGGCCGGATCGTGGTCGCAGACCGTGGTGCCCTCCAGGACCGAACCCTGCCTGGAGATGACCGAGGTCTGCGCGAGCAGCGCCTCGACCAGGGTCGTCTTCCCCGCGCCCGAGGGTCCGACCAGGACCACGTTGCGTACCCGGGCGGGATCGGTGACGGTGAGCACCCCGGTTCCCGCACGCTGCCCGCTGTCTGCTCTGACGGCCATA
Source organism: Pseudonocardia bannensis (assembly GCF_012911875.1). GTDB lineage: Bacteria > Actinomycetota > Actinomycetes > Mycobacteriales > Pseudonocardiaceae > Pseudonocardia > Pseudonocardia bannensis. The sequence continues at coordinate 14,709 of NZ_JAAXKZ010000125.1, forward strand.
AGGACCACCTCCGCGGCCTGGCGTTGGATGTGTCCGATAACACACCCGCCGTATGCTTGACCACAACCCCTGGTCGGGGCCGAACGCTGGGGCCTCGCCCGGGTAGGGTCGTCGCCGTGCCGATTCCCGGGCCTGGATATGCCATCACCGCGCGGGTCGAGGCACCCGCATCCGCCAGCGCTGCTGGCGACCTCGCCGTGGCCGTCGGCCGAGTCGGCGGGGTCGTCACCGCATTCGACGTCGTCGAGGCGCACACCGGCGCGATCGTCGTCGACATCAGCTGCAACGCGCTGAACGAGGACCACGCCACCGAGATCACCGAGGCGCTCGACGCGCTGGCCGGGGTCACGGTCCGCAAGGTCTCCGACCGCACCTTCCTGCTGCATCTGGGCGGCAAGCTCGAGGTGCAGTCGAAGGTCAGCTTGCGCAACCGGGACGACCTGTCGCGCGCCTACACCCCTGGCGTCGCCCGGGTCTGCCAGGCCATCGCGGCCAACCCGGCGGACGCGCGCCGGCTCACCATCAAGCGCAACACGGTCGCCGTGGTGACCGACGGCTCCGCGGTGCTCGGCCTCGGCAACCTCGGCGCCGCCGCCGCGATGCCCGTGATGGAGGGCAAGGCGGCCCTGTTCAAGCGGTTCGCCGGCGTCGACGCGTGGCCGGTCTGCCTGGACACCCAGGACACCGAGGAGATCATCCGGACCGTGCAGGTGATCGCGCCGGCCTACGGCGGCATCAACCTGGAGGACATCGCCGCGCCGCGCTGCTTCGAGATCGAGGCCCGGCTGCGCGAGATGCTCGACATCCCGGTCTTCCACGACGACCAGCACGGCACCGCGGTGGTGGTGCTCGCCGCGCTGCGCAACGCGCTGCGAGTGGTGGGCAAGAAGCTCGCGGACTGCAGGATCGTGGTGTGCGGGGTCGGCGCGGCCGGCTCGGCGATCATCCGGCTGCTGCAGTCCGGCGAGCCGGGCGACGTGCTCGCCGTGGACATCGACGGGATCGTGCACCCGGGCCGGCCGGGACTCGACGCCAACCTCACCTGGATCGCCGAGCACACCAACGCCGAGGGTGTCTCCGGCACCCTCGCCGACGCGCTGGTCGCGGCGGACGTGTTCATCGGGGTGTCCGCGCCGAACCTGTTCGGTGCGGCCGAGGCCGCGACGATGGCCGACGACGCGATCGTGTTCGCCCTGGCCAACCCGGATCCGGAGATCGACCCGGCGGTGGCCCAGCAGCACGCGGCGATCGTGGCGACCGGGCGCTCGGACTACCCGAACCAGATCAACAACGTGCTGGCCTTCCCCGGGGTGTTCCGCGGCCTGCTCGACGCCCAGGCGCACGACATCACCGACCGGATGCTGCTCGCCGCCTCCGCCGCGATCGCCGACGTGGTGACCGAGCCGAACCCGTCGTTCATCGTGCCGAGCGTGTTCGACTCCGCGGTGGCGCCGGCAGTCGCCGAAGCGGTCCGGGCCGCCGCCCAGCGGGACCGCGACGACCAGGAGGCCACCACCCCGGGACGGGCCACCCCGTCGGACACCACCATGACCACCTGAGGCCATCCCACCCTCGCCACGTCCTCCACGTCCACGAGTCCGGCTTCCCCACCCCGCGAGTCGGGGTCTCCGGGTGCGCGAGTCGGGGTCCGTCCGCGCGCGAGTCGGTGCTTGCCCGTGTGCGAGTCGGAGTCTCCCAGCGCGCGAGTCGGGGGGTCCGGCGTGCGGTGGCTCGTCCCCGCGGAGGAGTCCGTCGTCACGTCCGGAGTGGAAGGTTCGCGCGATATCCACGACTACCCTGGTCAGCGTGGTTGCGATGATCGGGTCCGGTCCCGCCGTCGGTGTCCTCGCCCTGCAGGGCGACGTCCGTGAGCACCTGGCCGCGCTGACGGCCTGTGGAGTGCAAGCGGTCCCGGTCCGCCGTCCCATCGAGCTCGACACGGTGGACGCGCTCGTGCTGCCCGGTGGCGAGTCGACCACGATGAGCCGGCTGCTGGAGACCTTCGACATGCTCGAGCCCCTGCGCGCGCGACTGGCGAAGGGGATGCCGGCCTACGGTTCCTGCGCCGGGATGATCCTGCTCGCACGCGAGGTGCTCGACGGCCGGCCCGACCAGCAGCAACTCGGCGGACTCGACGTCGTGGTGCGGCGCAACGCGTTCGGCCGCCAGGTCGACTCCTTCGAGACCGACCTGGACATCGACGGGATCCCGGGTGACCCGGTCCGCGCGGTGTTCATCCGGGCGCCGTGGGTCGAGTCGACCGGACCCGAGGTCGAGGTGCTGGCGACGGTGCCGCCCGTTACGGCCTCCGGCCACGACGCGGGCGCGGCCGCGGGCCGGATCGTCGCGGTGCGCCAGGGGCCGGTACTGGCCACCGCGTTCCACCCCGAGCTGACCGGTGACGGCCGGGTGCACGCGCTGTTCTGCGACCTGGTGCGGGAGGCTGCCCGCGCCGCATGAGCGGTCCGCGGCAGCCGCGCATCACCGCTGCGCGGCTGCGCCTTCCCGTGCGCAGCAAGGTGGCCTCGCTCCGATCCAGTCGCAGCAGGGCCACCCTGCCAGCGCCACCTCGTCCAACCACGCGTCCGCGATTCCGAGCAGGCGGCCCCGCGCGTCGTGAACGGGGGCGTTCCACCATGGTTCGGGTAGGTCCGTACGTCGCCGGAGCCGCTTGGCATCGCGTTCGGCCGCCGACCTGACGCCCGCGCTCACATCGGCCAGGACTCGGCGTGGCGTCGAGTGCGACGAGGGTCCGCCTCGACCACCCCGCCGACGGATGCGCTGCGTAGGGTCGCCGGGGTCTGTGCCCATGATCCTCGTCGCATGGCGGCATGGTGTGGTCCCGGGCGTCCGCCGCGACGCGAAACGGCGAAACCGACCCGGACTTCCTCGCCCCGCGGTTGTGGCGGGGTGGACCTATCTCGGTCCGGTCGCAGTAGAGCCACCCTGCTGCACAGCGGGAGGGTGGGGGAGTGGTG
>NZ_JAAXKZ010000126.1 GCF_012911875.1 Pseudonocardia bannensis
AACTCGCCCGGGCGGGGGTGCCGGCGGGCGGGCACAACGACACCTTCGGCATCAAGATGGTCGGCAACACCCTGCTGGTGTGGGGTTCCGAGGAGCAGAAGCGCCACCACCTGCCGCGGATCCTGTCCGGCGAGGACCGCTGGTGCCAGGGCTACTCCGAGCCGGGCGCCGGCTCGGACCTGGCGGGGCTGTCCACCCGCGCCGTCATCGACGGCGACGACTGGGTGATCAACGGCCAGAAGGTGTGGACCTCACAGGCACAGCGGGCGAACTGGATCTTCGTGCTGGCCCGGACCGATCCCGCCGCGCCCAAGCACCGCGGCATCTCGTTCCTGCTCGTGCCGATGGACCAGCCCGGTCTGCAGGTCCGTCCGATCCGCTCGGCGACCGGCGAGAGCGAGTTCAACGAGGTCTTCCTCGACGACGTGCGGACCTCGCTGCACAACGTGGTCGGGCCCGTGAACAGCGGCTGGAAGGTCGCCCAGACCCTGCTCGGCTACGAGCGTGGCGAGGAGGCGGCCACGAATCCGATCCTGTTCCGCGCCGAGTTCGACCGGCTCGTCGAACTGGCCCGGGACCAGGGCCTCGAGGGCGACCCGGTGGTCCGCCAGCGGCTCGCGCAGGCCTTCGTCGAGGTCGAGATCATGCGCTTCCTGGGCTACCGGGTGCTCACCGGCTGGCTCGCGGGCCGGGGGCCGGGCCCCGAATCGTCGATCTCCAAGCTGTACTGGAGCGAGTACCACCGCCGCGCCACCGACCTGGCCCTCGACCTGGCCGGGATGCGCGCTCAGGTGATCACCGGACGAGCACCGCTGCGCGGGTTCCGGACCGACGATCCCGGCGCGCGCAACACGACCGGTTCCTGGATCGGCAGCTACCTCAACGCCCGCGCCGGGACGATCTACGCCGGCACCTCGGAGGTGCAGCGCAACATCATCGCCGAAACGGTCCTGGGCCTACCCCGGGAACCGCGCCCCGCACCGTAGGCCGCCTGGGCCGCAGGGGCCGTCAGATGCCCACCAGGGTCGCGAGCCGCTCGCGGTGGAACGCGGGCGAGCCCAGCAGCGTCTCGGAGCTCTTGGCGCGCTTGAGGTACAGGTGCGCGGGGTGTTCCCAGGTGAACCCGATGCCGCCGTGGATCTGCACGTTCTCGCCGGCGCAGAACGTGTAGGCCTCCGAGCAGTAGACCTTGGCCAGGCTCGCCGCGACCGGGAGCTCCGCGGTGCCGGAACCACCGGAGACGTCCGAGGCGGCGGCCCACAGCGCGTGGTACGCGGCGGAGCGGGCGGCCTCGAGCTGCAGCACCATGTCGGCGCACTTGTGCTTGATCGCCTGGAACGAGCCGATCGGGCGGCCGAACTGGTGGCGGTCCTTGGCGTACCGCACCGCCATGTCGAGCACCCGGCTCGCCCCGCCGACCTGCTCGGCGGCCAGCAGCACCGCGCCGACGCGCAGGGCCTGCTCCACCGCGGCCCAGCCGGCGCCGTCCTCGCCGATCAGTCGCGCAGGGGCGTCACGCAGCTCGATGCGGGCCTGCTTCCGGGTCTGGTCCAGGGTCGGCAGCGCGGTCCGGGTGACTCCGGGCGCGGCAGCGCAGACGTCCACCGCGAACACCCCGGTGCCGGCGCGCGAGCGGGCGACGACGAGCAGCAGCCCGGCGGTGTGCCCGTCGAGCACGTAGGTCTTGTCGCCCGACAGCCGCCAGCCACCGGCGCCGCGATCGGCGCGGGTGGTGACCGCCGGCTCGGTCCAGGAGCCGGAGTCCTCGTTCAGCGCGAGCGTGGCGACGGTCTCGCCGGCGGCGATGGCCGGTAGGTACTCCTTGCAGGCTCCCTCGTCCCCGCTCGCGAGCAGCGCCGTCGCCGCGAGCCCGATCGAGGACAGGAACGGCGCGCACAGCAACGCCCGGCCCATCTCCTCGAACGCCACGCCGAGCTCGAGCGGGCCGAACCCGGCGCCGCCGTAGAGCTCCGGGACGGCCAGACCCTGCAGGCCGATCTCGGTGGCCAGCCGGGCCCAGATCGCCGGGTCCCAGCCCCGCTCGTCCGCCATCAGCCGGCGCACCTCGCTCTCGGGCGCGTGGTCGTCGAGGAACGACCGCACCACGGCACCGAGCTCGATCTGCTCGGCGCTGAAGGTGAAGTCCATGCGGTGCCTCCGTGCACTCCGCCCGGCAGGGTCCGGGCGGTCGAGACCAACCGGCCGGGATCAGGCCATCGTCAGGCCGCCGGACACCGACAGCGTCTGCCCGGTGATGTAGCCCGCGCCCGGGGAGAGCAGGAACGCCACGGCCGGCGCGATGTCGCCCGGCTGCCCGATCCGGCGCATCGGGACGGCGCGCGCCAGACCGTCGTAGAGCTTCTGGCTGACCTCGGCGACCTGGCCGAGCAGCGCGGTGTCGGTGGGACCGGGGCACACGGCGTTGACGGTGATCTGGTCCTTGGCCACCTCCCGGGCCAGCGCCTTGGAGAAGGCGATCACCCCGCCCTTCGTCGCCGAGTAGACGACCTCGCCGGACGAGCCGACCCGGCCGGCGTCGGAGGCGACGTTGACGATGCGGCCCGCGGACCGGGAGATCATCCCGTCCAGCACGGCGCGGGTGAACTGGATGGTGCCCTTGAGGTTGACGTCGATGAGCCGGTCCCAGGTCTGCGGGTCGGAGTCGACGAACCGGCCGATGACGTCGATCCCGGCGTTGTTCACGATCCCCGTGATCGGGCCGAGCTCGGTCTCGACCGTGGCCACGGCGGCCGTCACGGCGGCGGGGTTCGCGACGTCGACCCCGACCCCGATCGCGCGCACCCCGTGCTTGGCGACGAGGCCGGCGGCCACCGTGGTGGCCCGCTCCTCGTCGAGGTCGGCCACCGCGACGTCGGCGCCCTGGGCGGCCACCTCGGTGCAGATCGCCTCCCCGATCCCCCGGCCACCACCGGTCACGATCACGACCGAGCCACTCAGCTGCGACATACGACGATCTACTCCCTCTCCGGAGACGACGGGCGGCTAGCCCAGCAGGTCGAGCACGGTCTTGACGTCGGCGCGCAGCAGGTAGTCGCGCGCCTCGGTCAGGTGTTTGCGCCACAGCTGCTCGGCGCCGGCCGCGTCCTTCGCCTCGATGAGGTCGACGACGCGGCGGTGCGCGGCGAGACCCTTGCGGCTGGCCCGGTCGAAAGCCGGGGCGGCGCGGTCGGACTCGACGTGCGAGAGGGTGGCCAGGTCGATGAGGTGCTCGAGCATGCCCACGAGCACCGTGAGCGTCTGGTTGCCGGTGAGTTCGGTGAGCAGGTGGTGGAAGGTCGTGTGCGCCCGGACCGAGCGCGCCGAATCCTCGATCACGGCCTCGTGCTCGGCGAGAGCCGCGCGCAGCCGATCCAGGTCGGCGGCGCTGCGCCGACCGGCGAGCAGGGCGACGCTCGGCGGCTCGATGACGATCCGGGCCTCGTAGACGTCCTCCAGGGTGGTGCCCCGGTGCTCGAGGACGAGACCGGCGTAGCGGGCGGCGACGTCGGCGTCGGGCAGTTGCACGCGGGCCCCGCCGTGCGCGCCGCGGCGCACGCTGATCAACGACTCCGACTCGAGTACCCGGAACGCCTCGCGCAGCGTCGGCCGGGACACCTGGAACTGCTCCATCAGCGCGGCCTCCGACGGGAGCGCCTCGCCCTCGGTCAGCTCACCCCGGACGATCTGCCGGCGCAGGTGACCGGCGACCAGTTCGGCCATCTTCGGTACACGCATCTGCCGGCCGACCGGGGTGGACGGCGCAGCCGTCGACCTGACCTCACTGGGCTCTGCAGCCATCGAGCGCCCTTCCTGCGATCGCGCGCCGCCACGACGACCCGTCGGTGAAACAGGCGAAGAAATTCAACCGTTGCATCGTAGTCGTGGTCCGTTCCCGCGTGCCCGCCCCGGCTACCGCCGGGTAGCCGGTGTTGGTAATGTCTCCGCCGTGCGCATCGTCGAGCCCCTCGCTCCGCGCGCCGAGGTAGTAGCCTCGCGCGTCGGCTGAGCCAGGCTGCCCGCGCGCATTCCCCCGCCGCTCCGTGCGGCTCCTCCCGCCGAGACCTGGCTCGGGTTCCCTCCCCCGCGGACCCCTGGAGCCTGATCATGAGCCTGACCGCCGACGCCACCCACGGCACGTTCTCCGACATCGCCTCGCGGATCCACCGCCGGCACACGGTCGTCACCTCGGGCGGCATGGACGGCGTCCTGCGGGTCGCGGCCCTGCTGCAGAGCAGCGGCTACCACGTCCGCGACTTCTCCGCCGACGTGCGCGAGGGCGTCATCTACAGCTCACTGAGCTGCACCATCTCGATGACGGCGAGCGAGGCGCAGGCCTTCGCCGACCGCGTGCTCTCGATCTCCTCCGTGGTCTCGGTCGACCCCTGCTGAACCTCGCGTCCGGTGCGGTCGACCCGGGGTCCGGGCACGCCGGAGCAGGTCAGCGCACCGGCGCCTCGGCGCGGCACGCCGCCAGCATCGCCGCCAGCTCGGCGACCTTGACCCGGTCGGCCCCGCGCGCCGAGCCGAGCCGCATCTCCTCGGCGTCCAGCCGCAGCCAGTCGGACCAGTCGACCGGCCGCACGCCGTGCTCGGCCAGCGCCTCCAGAAGTGACTCCCGGTCGGGGTGCGCCGGTGCCGGCAGCCCCGGGAGGTCCTCGAGGAGCGCGGCGACGGTCTCCGCCGCGTCGGCCTTGTTCGTGCCGATCACACCGGTCGGGCCGCGCTTGATCCAGCCGGTGACGTAGGCGCCGGGCACCGGCACACCGTCACGCACGACCCGGCCGCCGACGTTGGGCACGGTGCCGGAGCGCTCGTCGAAGGGCAGCCCGGGGACGGGCTCCGCGGAGTATCCGATCGCGCGGACGACCAGGCCGACGTCGAGGATCTCCTCCTCGCCGGTACCGGCCACCCGCCCGTCGGCGTCGATCCGGTTGCGTTCGACGACGACGCCGGACACCCGCCCGTTCTCCCCCAGCAGCCGGACGGGGCTGCGCAGGAAACGCAGGTGGATGCGCCGCGGCTTGGTCCCGCCCTCGGAACCCCCGCCGGCCGCCCACCCGGTGAGCATCTCGAGGTTCTGCCGCTGCCGGCGGTCGCCGTGGGGGTCCTCGACGCCCGAGGCGAGGAGCCCGTCGTCGTGCACCACGACCTCGGCGTTGGCGAGCTCGCCGATCTGGCGCAGCTCCGCCGGGGTGAACCGGACGTGCTGCGGCCCACGCCGGATGAGCACGTGCACGTCGAGCACCCGGCTGTGCGTCAGCGCGTCCAGCACCCGGTCCGGGACATCGGTCGCGGCCATCTCGGCGTGGCTCTTCGCCAGCACCCGGGCCACGTCCAGCGCGACGTTGCCCGCGCCGACGACGGCCACGCCGGGGTGGTCGAGCGGCGGGTCGAGCTCGGTGAAATCGGGGTGCCCGCAGTACCAGCTCACGAACGCGCCGGATCCGAGGCTGCCGGCCAGTTCCTCGCCGGGGATGCCCAGGTCCCGGTCCACCGAGCTGCCGGTGGCGTGCACGACGGCGGTGTAGTGCTCGCGCAGCACCTCGAGCGGGACCCCGGGCGACCCGGCCCCGTCACGGGCCACCGGCACGTTGCCCAGGAAGTGCACCTCGGCCGGATCGAAGGGCTTCTGCAGCACCCGGATCACGGACTTCATCTTCACGTGGTCCGGGGCCACGCCGTAGCGGACCAGACCGTAGGGCGCGGGCAGGCGGTCGAGCACGTCGACGCTGATACCGGCGTCGTCGTAACCGGAAGCGAGCAGGGACGCGGCGGCGTAGAGCCCGGAAGGACCGGCCCCGATCACCGCCACACGTGGCTGAAGGGGCGTCATTCGATCTCCTTGCGGCGCCGGTCCGTGGTGGTGGTGGAGCGCGTCAGATCTCTACGCCCCGATTATGGCCCCGCGGGAGAACGGTCCGAAACAGCCAGATCATTACGCCGTTCGTGATCCCGCTCGTGATCGCGCACGGGCGTGCGGCCGGCCGGGGCGTCACGGGGCGAGCAGCACGCCCGTCCCGGCGGCCAGCGCCACCGGCTTCCCGTCGGAGCGCGACACCGTCGTGCGGACGGTCCAGAAGCGGCGCCCCCGCCGCACGAACTCCGACCGGCACACCAGCTCACCGGCGTCGAGCGGCACCGGGCGCAGGTAGTCGACGGTGCACGAGACCCGGCGCACCGCCACCCCGTGAGCGGCCTGGAACCGGTCCTGCGCCACATGCGCGAAGCCCATCAGCACCCCACCGTGCACCTTCCCGCGCAGGTTCGACATCGACCCGCGGACGGTCATGCGCAGCTCCGCGGGATCGCCATCCGGATCAGCACCGGCCAGCGCGGCGAGGCCGACCGGGTCGAACGCCTCCCCGCCGCCGGGGGCAGCGGCGTCGCCCAGCGCCGGAACGCCCTCGCGCAGCGGGTCGACGGCCATCGTGCCCACGGCGTGCGCGACGAGGACACCGGTGTCGTCGGTGAGCACGGCACGGCCCGCCCCCGTGCGGGTGTCGGAGTGGACGACCGACCCGTCCACGATCAGCGTCCGCGCCCCGGCGCCCACCGGCCCGACGTGGTCCAGCCGCAGTTCGACGGTCGGACCGCCCCGAGAGCCCGGGACGCTGCTGTGCACGCTCATCCCGATCGCACAGTCCGCCGTCGTGGTCAGCACGGCGGCGTTGACGGTGCCGTCGGCCCCGACGAGATCGGGCCGCAGCGGGACCTCCAGCCGGACCCGTCCCGGGGACAGCGCGGTCGCCGCGGTGCCCACCCCACGCTCGACGGGGGCGACGGCCAGCCGCTCGCGCAGCGCGGTCAGGGCAGCCGGCCGGGACCCGTCGGACGGATGGGCGGGCGATCCGTCGGCGGCGGCCCTGCCCATCGGGGTGCGCACAGCCCTGTCCTGCTCCATCCGGTCATCCTCGGCCACGCCGGCCCCCGACCGGACCGGCGGCGACGTGGGATCGGTCACGTGCTCCGGTCGACGAGCACGCCGGCTCAGGCTCCGGCGGCGTCGAGCCGGGCGGCCCCGGCACCGGGCCCACAGGTGCGGAAGGTCCGGCGGTAGTCGATGGGGGCGACGCCGACCAGGTGCCGGAAGTGGTGGCGCAGCAGCGCCGCACCCCCGAAACCGCAGCGCTCGGCGACCGCGTCGACGCTCAGCTCGGTGTCCTCCAGCAACCGCTGTGCGTACAGCACCCGCTGCAGGGTGAGCCAGCGGTGCGGCGTCGTCCCGGTCTCGGCGACGAACCGCCGCGCGAAGCTGCGCTGCGACATCCGCGCCCGCCGCGCCAGACCGGCCACCGTGTGCTCGACCGCGAGGTGCTCGAGCATCCAGTCCAGCACCGGGGCCAGCGAGTCGGTCGACCTCGGCGGGACCGGCTGGGCGACGAACTGGCGCTGCCCGCCCTCGCGCTGCGGCGGCACCACCATGCGCCGGGCGATCACGTTGACCACGGTGCTGCCGAGCTCGCGGCGCACCAGGTGCAGGCAGGCATCGATCCCGGCGGCGGTGCCGGCGCTCGTGATGATGTTGCCGTCGTCGACGAACAGCACGTCGGGGTCCACCTCGGCGAGCGGGTAGCGCTCCCGCAGTTCGTCGACACTCTTCCAGTGCGCGGTGCACCGGCGGCCGTCCAGCAGCCCGGCCGCGCCGAGCACGAAAACCCCGGAACACACCGTGAGCAGGGTGGCCCCGGCGGCCGCGGCCGCGCGCAACGCTTCGAGGGCCGGCTCCGGGAACTCGCGCAACCGGGTGGCGGGAACGGCCACGAGGTCGGCGCCCTGCAGTCCCCCGAGCCCGTGCTCGGGGACGATCTGCACCCCGCCGCTGGTGCTGAGCGGTTCACCCGCTCCCCGCTGTCCACAGACCCGGAAGTCGAACTTCGCGATCCCGTCGTCGGTGCGGTCGAGGCCGAACACCTCGCACAGCACCCCGAACTCGAAGACCGACAGCTCGTCGAAGGCGAGCACGGCGACGCTGGACAGCATGCCCTCAGCGTAGTGGCAGGATCTTTGCGAAGCATGACTTCCAGCCGCCTGTTGGCAGGAACTCGATGAGCGAAGACTTCCTGCCATGACCGCATCGATCCTCGTCCTCACGCTGATCGCCGTCCTGGCGTTCATCGCCGTACGCGCCCACCGCTCCGGCCGCCGTCGCTTCCGGCCGGAGCAGTTCCGGCCCGCCGCACCGTTCGCCGGGCTCCTGCCCACCGACCGCGACCGGGAGCGGCAGGTCGCCGAACTGCGGGCGCTGCACGACGCCCGGGCCGACGTCCACCTCTCGCTGCGCTGAGGCCCGATCGACCGTCGGCACGGCCCGCGAGTCGGGCTCTCCACGCCCGCGAGTCGGGGTGATCAGACGCGCGAGTCGGGGTCCAGGGGAGCGTGAGTCGGGCTCTCTACGTGCGGCGGGTAGGGGTCGTTCGCAGGAGCGCGAGCCGGCCGGTGGGCCCTCGCGGGGTCAGGAGGCCCTGGCGGTGGGGCTCGGTACGTGAGCGGAGGTCGGGCGGGCCAGACCGAGGTGGTCGCGCAGCGTCGTCCCGGTGTAGGCGGTGCGGTAGGCGCCGCGGTCCTGCAGTTCCGGGATCACCGTCTCGACGAACTCGTCGAGCCCGCCCGGTACCAGGTGCGGGATGAGGATGAACCCGTCACTGGCGTCGGCCTGCACCGCCTCGTCGATCTGCGCCGCGACCTGCTTCGCCGTCCCGACGAACGACTGGCGCGCGGTCGTCTCGATGATCAGCTCACGGATCGACAGGCCGCCCTTGGCCTCGGCCAGCTCGCGCCACTGCTTCGCGACGGCCAGCGTGTCCTTCTCGTGCCGCACCCGGCCGCGGGTGATCGACACGCCTTCGGGGTCCGGGTCGACGTCGGGCAGCGGCCCGTCCGGGTCGTAGGCCGAGAGATCGCGGCCCCACACCTGCTCCAGGAACGCGATCGCGGTCTGCGGGCCCACCTGCTGGCGCCGCACATGCTCCGCGCGTTCGGCCGCGTCCGCTTCGGTGTCGCCCAGGATGAACGTGGCGGCAGGCAGGATCGTCAGATCCCGGTCGGTCCGGCCGTAGCGCGGGAGCCGGTCCTTCACGTCCCGGTAGAAAGCCTGCCCGGCCTCGATCGTGCTGTGCCGGGAGAAGATCGCGTCGGCGGTCGCGGCCCCGAACTCGCGGCCCTGGTCGGAATCGCCGGACTGGATCAGCACCGGATGCCCCTGGGGGCTGCGCGGGACACCGAACCGGCCGCGGAAGGAGAACTGCTCCCCGCGGTGCTCGACGACCGGAACGTCGCGGGCGAAGACCCCGCGCCCGCGGTCGTCGACGATCGCGTCGTCGGCCCAGCTCAGCCACAGTTCCTTCGCCGCGGCGAGGATCTCCCCCGCCCGCTCGTAACGTTCCTCCGGCCGGAGGAACCCGCCGCGGCGGAAGTTCTCGCCGGTGAACGCGTCCGAGCTGGTCACCAGGTTCCACGCCGCACGCCCGCCGGAGAGGTGGTCGAGCGAGGCGAACTGGCGAGCCAGCTCGTAGGGCTCGTTGAACGTCGTGTTGATCGTCCCGCCGAGCCCCAGGTGCGTGGTCACCGCGGCGAGCGCGCCCAGCACGGTGAAGGTGTCCGGCCGCCCGACGACGTCGAGGTCGTGGATCTGTCCGCGGTGCTCGCGCAACCGCAGCCCCTCGGCGAGGAACAGGAAGTCGAACAGCCCGCGCTCGGCCGTCCGGGCGAAATGGACGAAGGAGGAGAAGTCCGTCTGGCTCCCCGACTGCGGGTCGCTCCACACGGTGGTGTTGTTGACGCCCGGGAAGTGTGCCGCGAGATGGACCTGCTTCTTGCTCATGCGCTCGCTCCCTGCGCGTAGGGGTTCGCCGGCCGCGCCAGCCCGAAACGCCCGCGCAGCGTGGCGCCCTCGTCGTAACCGGCGCGGAACAGGCCGCGTTCGGTCAGCAGCGGCACCACCCCGTCGGCGATGGCCGCGAGCCCGCCGGGCAGCGCGAGCGGGACGGCGGTGAAGCCGTCGGCCGCGCCGGCGGCGTACGCGTCGGCGAGGGTGTCGGCGAGTTCGGCGGGAGTGCCGATTACCCGCAGGGTCGACGGCGGGAGCTCGCCGGCCCAGCCGTCCAGCTCGGCGAGGTCGCGCCGGGCCGCGTCGGCGTTGTCGGAGAGCAGTACCTCGACGTCGAGCAGCACCGCCACGACGTCGGGATCGCGGCCGGCGTCGGCGACGGCCGCCCGGACGCGGCGACGGGCCCCGGCCGCAGCGGCCACCGACGGTGCGACGATCCGCACCACGTCGGCCCACCGCGCCCCGACGGCGAGGGCCTCCGGCTCGTCGCCCCGCAACACGATCAGCGGGTGCGCCTGCGGCGACCGCGGAGTGATCGACGGGCCCTTCACGGAGAAGAACTCGCCGGAGAAGTCGATGTAGTGCAGCTTGTCGCGGTCGATGAACCGGCCGGTCGCGACGTCGCGGATCTCGGCGTCGTCCTCCCAGGAGTCCCAGAGCCGGACGACGACCTCGATCGCCTCGGCGGCCTCGCGCCAGAGGACGGTAGGCGCAGCGCTGTTCTTGCGGCCGAACAGGTCGGCCTCCGCCTGGGTCCGCGACACCGCCGGCTCCCAGCCCGCCCGGCCGGACGACACGAAATCCAGCGTCGCGATCGCCTTGGACAGGTGGAACGGCTCGGTGTGGGTCACCGTCGCGGTCGGGACGAGCCCGATGCCCGGCACGACCGGGGCCACCCGGGCCGCCACCGCCACGGCGTCGAGCGACCCGCGCAGTGCCGACGGGTCGGCCCCGGGCGGGCCGAAGGAATCGCTCACCGCGAGGAAGTCGAGGTGCCCGCGCGCAGCGGTCTCGGCCAGACCGATGTGGTAGCCGGCCTCGAACACCCCGGCACCGGGAGCCTCCGGGCGCCGCCAGGCCCCGGGGTGCAGGCCGGCGCCCGACACCTCCACGGCCAGGTGCAGCGGTCGCTGCCGGATCGATCGGTCGCTCATCGCTCCCCCGCTCCGGGTTCGTCCACCTCTCCCTCTGCGAAACATCGTGCTGGCGCCGCGCCATTCCCGCAGCGCGGCATCCGGAGGCGGCCGTATCCGTCGGAGCCGGCCGGTGTTCCTCGGCCCTCGTGGCAGCCCGCACGCCGTCCGTGGCCGCGAACGGCACACTCACGCACCGAGGTGAACCGTGATGGCGTCTAGCGCATCGACCTACGACTTGCAGTACCGCCTGGTCAGCGCGTGCTTGTGACAGAGCGTTCCCCGCTTGTGGGCGACGCTCTTCACCCTCCAGTGCCGGAAACGGCCCGTAGCGTTTCCAACATGGTTGTCGACCTGATCGAGCAAGTGGCCGCCCTCGTACAGACCCTCCTGGTGGGCTGAACGCAGGCGGCCTCCCTCCGAACGGAGCCCCGGCCCCTCTTCCAGCCAGGAGGCCGGGGCTCCCCCATGTCAGCAGTTGCGCGGCACGGGGGTGGTGCCCTGGCCCCACCGCCCGCCCGGCGGTCAGCTCGCTTCCTGCTCCGGGTTGAAGGGGTCGGCGATCTTCAGCACCGGCTTGCGCTTCTTGGGGGCCTCGGCGACGGGCTCCGCAGCGGCGTCACGCTCCTCGAACGCCCGAACCACGGCGTTGGGAATGCGGCCGCGCCCGGAGACCTTGTGGCCGTTCTGGCGGGCCCACTCCCTGACGGCGGCAGACTGATCACGATCGGCCACGGGGCGGCGCGAGCGAGGAGCGGCGGAACGGCGCCGGCCGCCGCTGCTCCGTCGCGCTGCGGCGACGAAGGGGGCGAGGGCCTCGCGGAGCTGGGCAGCGTTGGCGTCCGACAGGTCCATCTCGTACTGCTGTCCGTCGAGGCCGAACGAAACCGTGTCCGACGCCTCGGACCCGTCGAGGTCGTCGACAAGAACCACACGCACGTGCTGCGCCACAGGGCACTTCCATCCAGTAGGGCTTGACAGGGGACGTCGACAATTCTCCGGCTCCCGAAGGAAGTGTCAAGCCGCGTTGCTGTGATGTGGATACGACTTACCACCAAGACGCCGGCCGTTTACGCGCGGGGATGCTTTATAGGTCGTATCGGCAGGCACCCCGCCCCGGTAATGCCGGAATTGACGCATCGACTCTCGGTACGCCCCGCGCGCCCCATTACCCGCAACCGTTCGCACACCCTCGGCCGGTCCACCGGGCAGGCCCGCGCAGCCCCCGAACGGCTGACCTGCTTCGACGTACCGGCCCCGGCTCGATCACGAAGCCGTCCCCGGTCCCAGATCCCGGGCCGGCCGGGGAGCCCGGGCCTCATCGTGTTCCCGCTCCTGCGGGGAACCGCCGCGCACCGATCGGACAATCACGTGGCCGTCCCATTGCGCCGGTCCGGCGGTCCGTGGATCTGCGGGCGCCCGGGCATGTGACCGGGATCCCGATGTCCCGGCGCCGCACTTTGGGCCTGTTCTGCGTGGCCTTTGCACCGGAAAGGACGAGCCGGTCGCTTCTCCGGCGATGCGGTGCTCTGTTGTGTCGACGCTACGGCAGGTATCTCGACGCCAGCGACGGACACCGAGACGTCCGTTCTCGGAGCGGTGGCGGTACGACCGCGCCCGGCGAGTGGTTGCGGCGGCTCGGAGCCCGGCCGGAACTCACCGCGTGAGGTCCGGCTCCGGGTGCGCCCTGCTGTGTTCGGCCGCCGCGGTCGAGTAGCCGCGCTCGCCGTAGGGGAAGCCGTCGAGTTCGGTCGTCGCCGGACGCTGCTGGTAGTAGGACCGGATCTCGCGGATCAGGCCGCCGGTGAAGGTGAACCACTCGGAGCCGCGGGTCGCGACCCGGTCACCCGACCCGTCCGGCCGCCAGAACATCGTCCACTCGATCACGGCCTCGTCCGCACCGGCCAGGCAGTGGTCGACGACCCAGCGGGCCTCGATCATCCGCGCCACCTTGCGCCAGTACCGCGCCAGGTGCTCTGCCCCCACCACCGGTGCGGAGCCGACGTTGGGGGCGAGGAAGTAGTGCACGACGTCGGGATGCAGCGTGGTGAGCATGAGGTCGACGTCGCCGGCGCTGCAGCCGTCGTAGTACCGGGTGATCACGGCGAGGGGGTCGGAGGCCATGGCGCCATCCTGGCGTGGCCGGAGCAGATGATCCACGATCGGCGCGACGCCCGGCGGCGACAACCCGTCGGCGACGTGGTCGCGGTGGACACGGTGGGACCACCCCCGCGAGCGCGAGGAGCAACCGGCCATCATGCCCGACCAGTTGGAACACCTTCGCCTTCGAGGGCGCCCAGATCTTCACCGAACAAGGCGCCCTGGCCCCCGACCTGGTCAGATCGCAGTCCCCGCCGCACAACCAACCCCCGGACGGGAGACCAAGATCCTCAGCTCGCTACCCCGTCACCACTGCACCAGGACTACCCGCGGGCACCGCGGTGAGCCCTGCCGGCCGTGCGGCCCACCCTGGGTGAGCGCCCACCGTTCATGCCGGGCGGGTCCGTGAGTCCCTGTGGCCAAGGCGGTGAAGCGCCGTCTCCGTGGCCGGCCCACCCGTCTGGCCATAGGCAGCCAGGCTGGCGTAGCGGCCGTGCCGAGCCACGAGGTCGTCGTGGGTGCCCGACTCGACGATCCGGCCGTGGTCGATCACGACGATCTGATCGGCCCCCCGCACCGTGGAGAGCCGGTGGGCGATGGTGATCGTCGTCCGGCCGCGGCTGAGCTCGTCGAGGGCATGCTGCACGGCACGTTCGGTTTCGGTGTCGAGTGCGCTGGTCGCCTCGTCGAGGACCAGTACCCGAGGGTCGCGCAGCAGGGTCCGCGCGATCGCGATGCGCTGCTTCTCCCCGCCGGAGAAGCGGTGGCCGCGGGAGCCGACGACCGTGTCGTAGCCGTCCGGCAGACCCGCGATCAGGTCGTGGATCTGCGCGGCCCGCGCCGCCGCCTCGATCTCGGCGTCCGTGGCGTCGGGCCGGGCGTAGCGCAGGTTCTCCCGGACGGTGCTGTGTAGCAGGTAGGTCTCCTGGCTGACGACGCCGACGATCCGCGCGAGGTCGGCCAGGCGCATGTCCCGCAGGTCGATGCCGTCGACGGTGATGCGCCCGGCGTCGGGATCGTGGAGCCGCGCGATCAGAGCGGCGAGCGTGCTCTTGCCCGAACCGGTCTCCCCCACCAGCGCGAGGGTGGAGCCCGCGGGCACGTCCAGGGTGATCCCGGCGACGGCGGCGGTGTGGCTGCCGGGATAGGCGAAGGTGACGTCCGCGGCGCGGACGTGTCCCTCGACCCGGGCCGGATCGATGTCCACAGGTGAGGCCGGGTCGTCGACCTCCACCAGCAGGTCGCGGTACTCGAAGATCCGTGCGAACAGTGCCAGCGAGCTGACCAGCGACACCCCGACGTCGAGCAGGCCCATGATCGGCCGGAACAGTCCCGCCTGCAGCGAGGTGAAGGCGACGAGTGTGCCGATCGTCATCGTCCCGGCGGTGAACGGCAGGCCGGCGCTGAGGTAGATGATCGCCGGGATCGCGGCGAAGATGACGGTGGTGGCGGCCATCCGCCACCGCCCGGCGAGCCTGGCGCGTAGCTCGAGATCGACCAGTCGCTGCGAAGAGGTGGTGAACCGCTCCACCAGTGCGGGCCCGGTGCCCATCGTCTTCGAGAGGTGCACCCCGCTGATCGAGAGCCCCTCCTCGATGACGACGTTCAGCTCGGCCAGTTCGCGCTGTCGGGCCGCGGTGAGCTCGCGCCGCATCCGCGCCACGCGACGGGCCAGCCAGATCGACGGCGGCAGCACCAGCAGCGAGATCAGCGTCAACTGCCAGCTCAGGGCGAGCATGGCGACCAGGGTCGCGACGACGGTGGTGAAATTCGAGGCGAGCGAGGTGGCCGTCGAGGTGACGACCGTCTGCATGCCGCCGATGTCGTTGGTGATTCGCGACTGCACCTCGCCCGTGCGGGTGCGGGTGAAGAAGGCGATCGACTGACGCTGCAGATGGGCGAAGACGTCCGTGCGCAGCCGGTGCATGACCTTCTGGCCGATGCTCGTCGAGATCCAGGTCTGGACCACGCCCATGGCCGCGGTCACGGCGGCGACGGCCACCATGCCGATGACCAGCCAGACCAGGAGGGTCAGGTTCTGGTGCGGCAGGGCGTTGTCGATGACAGCGCGCAGCAGGAACGGCGAGGCCATCGCGACGACGGACGACACGACGATGATGGCGGTGACCGTGGCGATGGACCAGCGGTGCGGAATGAACAGCCGCGCGACGCGGCGCAGGGAGACGTCATGTGCCTGCGCCTTTTCCGCAGCGGTGACAGTGTGCCGCCCGGCACGGCGCAGCTTGTCGGTCGAGATATCGGGTCCCAAGCTCGCCCCCCATTTCGTCGAGCTTGCTGAGGCAGCCTCAACATGAGGCAACAACGATACCTGTTGGTAGGATGATCCGGTGCGCGAGGAGCCCGAGGAGTCGCTCGCCGAGTCGTTCCGCGGAGTGGCGCGACAGTTGCGACACCAGACCCTGCGCGCGCTGGCACCGTGGGACATCACCCCGTCGCAGGCTCGCGCGCTCGGCGTCCTGACCCGACACGGGCCGATGCGGCTCGGCGCCCTCTCCGAGTACCTGCGCATCGTCCCGCGCTCCGCGACCGAGGTGGTCGACGCGTTGGAGAAGGGCCGCTTGGTCGAGCGACGGCCCGACCCCGACGACCGCCGCGCCACCCTCGTCGCACTCACCAGCCGCGGCGAGAAGGTGGCCGCCGGGATCCGCGCGGCGCGGGCCGCCGAGGCCGAGGAATTCTTCGACCGCCTCGACGAGGCCGATCGCACGTCCCTCGCCCGGATCCTGCGGATCCTACGGCACTGAGGGTCCCCCGTCGCCAGAATGCCCGATAACGCACTCGCGCACCCGGCGCGCTGTCTCTCGATCATCGCTGAGTCCCCCGGTGATCGAGCGGCTGGAACCCGGCTGTCCGGGCCGTGGGACGCGCGCGACGATCTGATGCGGGCGCCGCACCGGCTGTCGAAGCTGCTGCTGTGCTGGGGTCAGCTCTGGGAGGCAAGCGCAGGGACCGGGTCGCACGAGGCGTGGCAGCACACGCTGCGGTTCGACCTGGTGGGGTGAAGCCGGCCTTCGACGCGGCCTTCGAGGCCGTGATCATCGGGGCGGCCGTCACCAGCGCGGGTCGGGATCACCGAGACGATCCGGGGCAGCTGGTGGACATCCGGGCGGGTCGTCCGGCAAGGGCGCCAGTGCGTGATACCCCGCCCGAGTGGTCTGATGGATGACCAGGACGACGAGCAGAGCAAACATCCATTGGACCGCCGCCGCGCCGTACGGCCGTTACGAAGGATCGAGGCTGGAGGCCTGTTTCGGGCGCGGAACCGGCGATCAGCGACCTGGATGACCGAAGCCTGAACGTCACCGCTACGACTGGCCTCTCGCCCAACTCGGTAGACCCAGACCGAACAACTTGACGCAAGACAGGCCACTCGGCACGGAAGTTTGGTTCACGCTCCTTGCCGCTCGCATCCGAGGTCGAAAGCAGCGAATTTCGGGACGATCTCTTACCTAAATATGTCCTGTCTGCTACTTTCAGCTGTCCCTGACGCCACTGTGCGGGGCAATCCGTTCGGCGAGTCAGGTCCGACGCTCCGCCAACCAACGGGCGGTCGATGCCGGTGTACGCCCGCACAGCGAGAAATCACCGAATTCACATACGGCGGGTGAAAAAGCACGATTTTACATTTCAGCCAAGGGCTTGCACGTCGACCAGAGGCGGGCAAGTATGGGACGTCGTCAGGACCGGGGACCCTCCCGGTGCTGCCGCCCTACCGAGCAGCGCGTCGAGCACATGATCCGGGAGACCGGGCACGACACCGTCTCCGGAGCAGTTGGGACCGGCGACGAGATGATCCGCGATCTGGAGCATTGCCCCGATCCGGCGACAGTTGATGTAGCGGCGGATACGCCGAAATGCGCGATGTGTCGCCGGTCGCGGCAGTTCCGTTACATGTTTGGCGACTTCCGCATGGTGGCCCCTCGAAAGCTTCGTGGCAGCACAAAACGGCAAATGCGTGAGGGTAGAGATTTAGTCCGAGCACCTGCTGGAGGGGCAGCAATGCAACAGCTTTCGAAAATCAAGTGGAGTTATGTCACCCGCGGGGTGGTGGATCGCGGGGGGGTGGGACTGGCAAGTCTTGACCGTGAGCCACGCTTGGGGGACCTGGTGCTGACCAGGGTGGTGGAGTTGGGGGCTCATGACCATGTGGAGAACACGCATGGCCGGCGAGTTCGGTTGTATTCGGAGGATGTGGTGGCGGGAGCGTTCGGTAACCGGTATGCGACCGACTACTACGAGGGGTATCTGCCGACGGGGACCGAGGCACACCTGTTGACCGCGGGCGGTGTGGTCGGGCGGGTGGCTTCGGCGCACGCACGGCGCCGTGAGCCCACGGTGTTGGAGGTGCTCGGATTGTTGGCCGATCGGTCCGGTCGGCCGTTGTCGCTGGATGATTACGCGATGGCGCCGCCGGTGCCGGCGCAGCCGGAGCTGGGCACGTTCGTGGTGGTGGGTTCCTCGATGGGGGCGGGGAAGACCACGACGGCGTCGGCG
>NZ_JAAXKZ010000127.1 GCF_012911875.1 Pseudonocardia bannensis
CCACAACGCTCTCGAGCGCCTCAGCACCCGCACGAGTGCTGGGCGCGTTGTGGAGCCTTTACGCGCTGTACCCGGATGCCCGGGGGCGTTGTGGAGCCCTAACACGCTCTCGTGCGGGTGCTGAGGCGCTCGAGAGCGTTGTGGAGGGCGAAGCGCGTTCCTGCCGGTCATCCGATGCGGAGCGCTGTGCACCGCCAGAGCCCGGTGTCGCTGCGCTCGAACCGCGCCGCCAGGGCACGGATCCGGCCGCCGAGCCGGCACACCGCCGCGACTTCTGCCGCGTCCGGCCGGGGTCGGTCGAGTCGCAGCGACCGCAGCCGTGCGCACCCGTCCCGGCGCACGCCCGGCTGGGTCGCCGCCGCGGTGACGTAGCGCAGCACCGACGGCTCGAGCAACCGGCCCAGCTGTGCGGCCGGCCGCCGTCCGTCGATCACCTCCAGGACCAGGCGCAGGGTCCCCTGCGCCTGCCGCCGGGCCGGGTCGTCCTCGGGTGGGATCCGGTGGAGACGGTCGGTGGCGGGACGGGCGTCCGATCCGGACGGCCGCGGTCTCTGCTCCGGCACCGCCACGGACCGCGGCCGGCTCGGTCCGGGTTCGGTTCCGGGCTCGTAGTGCAGGGCGCGTAGCCGCACGGACCCCCCGGACCGAACGGGGGCCGCGAGCGGGCGCGGGGCGACGGTCGTCGTCATGTGGGCAGCGTGCGGGGGCGAACCGGACACCGTGGGGCGAATCGTTCCGTCAGTCTCCGAACCATTCGCTGCCATATCGTCCGGCGTCGTATCTTCGTGGCATGCCCGTAGCCGAGACGTACTTCGAGGCTCGGCCGGAGCGCATGCCGCTGGGCAAGCTGCTGTCCTGGACCGGGCAGGCGCTCGGCCGCTACTACCAGCGCACGGTGTCCACGCACGGCCTGACGTCGACCTCCATCGGCGTCCTCGGTGTGCTCGCGCACCGCGACGGCCTGTCCCATCGCGAGCTCGCCGGCCGGCTCGGGGTCACCCCGGCCACCCTGACCCCCGTGGTCGACGCCCTCGAGGAGGCCGGCGAGCTGTGCCGTGACCGTGACCGCGCAGACCGGCGGATCGTCCGGCTGTCCATCACCCAGGCCGGCCGTGATCGGCTGGTGACGGCGTTCGCCGAGGTCGCGGCCACGTTCCGGGACCGGATGCCGCACCCGCCGCCGGAGGAGGAGCAGATCATCCGGCGCTATCTGCTGGGGGTGCTCGCCGCTGTCACCGAGGGCGAGTGCGACGAGTTGGAAGCGAGGGGGGAACGGTGACGAACGGGCCGGCCGTCGAGGTGCAGGACCTCGTCAAGCGCTACCCGAAGAGCCCGGGCAACGCCGTCGACGGGTTGTCGTTCACCGTCGAGCGCGGCGAGGTGTTCGGGCTGCTCGGTCCCAACGGGGCCGGCAAGACCACAACCGTCGGCGTGCTCACCACCCGGGTGCTCCCGACCGGTGGCCGGGCGCGCGTCGCCGGGCTCGACGTCGTGTCCGACGCGGTCGCGGTGCGGTCGCGGCTCGCGGTGGTGCCACAGCGGGTCAACCTCGACCGCTCGCTCTCGGTGCGCAACAACCTGATCTTCCACGCCGCCTACCACGGCGTCGGACGGGCGGAGCGCCGTCGCCGCGCCGACGCGCTGCTCGAGCGGATGGGGCTCGCGGACAAGCCGGACGCACTGATCGACACGTTGTCCGGCGGGCAGAGCCAGCGGCTGATGATCGCGCGCGGGCTGATGCACCGGCCCGAGGTGCTGTTCCTGGACGAGCCGTCGACCGGGCTGGACCCGCAGGCCCGGCTGTTCGTGCACGACCAGGTGCGCGAGCTCAAGGCCGAGGGCGTGACGATCGTGCTCACCACGCACGACATGGACGAGGCGGCGAAACTGTCGGACCGGGTCGGCATCGTCGACCACGGCGCCCTGCTCGCGCTCGACACACCGGCCGGTCTCATCCGGTCGCTGCCCGGCCGGGCCACGGTCGAGGTCACGGTGGTCCCGGGGGAGGGCACGGCCGGCGACCTGGTGACCGCGCTGTCCGGGCTCGCCGGGGTGGAGCGGGTCGAGCAGCTCGCCGCTGCGCCGGGTGGCCCCTCCGAGGGGATGCCGCCGTGGCCGAGTGCCGGCGGCGCCGGTGGGCTCGCTGTATCTCCGGCGCCGGCAGCGCCGGCAGCGCCGGCCTTGGACACCCTGCGGCTGCGGCTCTATGTCGACGCCGACCCGGCCGCCCTGCTCGGACCGGTGGTCGCGCTGCTCGGCACCCGTGAGGCCCAGGTCAGCGACGTGTCACTGGGCGAGCCGAGCCTCGAGGACGTGTTCATCTCGCTGACCGGGAGGGACCTGCGATGACCCTGGACTCCGAGACCGGCACCGCATCCCGCGGGCGGCTGTTCGGCGCGGACGCGTCGGCCGCCCACCCGAGCCCGGCGCGGGCCTTCGCCGCGGTGCTCGGCCGCGACATCTTCGTCACCGCGAAGGAGCTGCCCTCGTTCCTCGCCCAGACGCTGCTCCAGCCGTTCTTCTTCCTGCTGGTGTTCGTCGTCGTGCTGGGCCGCAGCGGCTTCGTCTCCCCGGAGTACGGCTCGATCATGCTCCCCGGGCTGCTCGCGCTGAACGCCGTCTTCGGCGCACTGCAGAGCGTCGCGTTCCCGCTGGTGTTCGAGTTCTCCTGGTCGCGGGAGATCGAGGACCGGCTCCTCGCCCCCATGCCGATCCCGCTGGTCGCGGTCGAGAAGATCGTCTTCGCGGCGTTGCGGGGGTTGCTCGCGAGCGTGCTGATGGTGCCGATCGGCCTGCTCATGGTCGACGTGTCGTGGCCGCCCTCGGGCCTGCTGCCCGGGTTCGTCATGGTCGTGCTGGGCGCGTTGCTCGGGGCCACGATGGGGATGGTGATCGGCACCGCGGTGCCGCCGCGCCGGATCAACATCCTGTTCGCGGTGATCTTCACGCCGCTGCTGTTCACCGGCTCGGTGCAGTACCCGTGGTCGACGCTGAGCGACCTGCAGTGGTTCCAGGTGCTGTCCGCGCTCAACCCGCTGACCTACGTCAGCGAGGGCATCCGGGCCTCGCTCGTGCCGCAGGTGCCGCACCTTTCGCTTGCCCTGTGCCTGCTGGTGACGGTGGTGGCGATCGTGGTGTTCGCCCTGCTGGGCATCCGGGGCTTCCTGCGCCGCGCCCTCGACTGAGCCAGCGCGCGACGAGCCCGGGGTTCGCGGTCGCGGGGTGGCGGTGCCTCCGACGTGCCGCAGCGCATCGACCGCCGGGCCACGCGCGCCCTGTATCGCCGACACGCCCGTCGAGGCACAGGGCACGCGTCGAACCCGATACGGCCTGGCGGCTGCGGGGTCTGTGCTGCAGTAGCGTTCGGCCGGTGCCGCTGCTCGGACTGATCATGGACTACGGCGGGGTGCTGACCGACGGCCCCGAGCTGCTCGACATCCCGCGCCGCGCCCGGGCGGCCGGGGTGCGCACCGCCCTGCTGTCCGACGCCCACCAGGTGCCCGACGGCTGCGCCGACCTGTTCGACGTCGTGGTGCTGGGCGCCGCGGCAGGTGCCCGCAAACCCGACCCGGAGGCGTTCCGCCGGGTCGCGGCGCTGCTCGAACTGGCACCCGAGCAGTGCGTGGTCGTCGACGACCTGCCGGTGAACGTGCGGGGCGCCCGAGCGGCCGGCGCGGTGACGATCCGCCATGAGGATCCCGGGACGACGGTCGCCGAGCTGGAGATCCTGCTCGATCTGGAGTCCTAGACGCCGAACGGCGCCGCCCTGTGAGGGGCGACGCCGTTCGTGACGATCGGATGCTCAGCGCTGCGGGTCAGCGCTGCGGCTCGGCGGGCGGCTCGCCCGGCCCGGCCGGCACGTCGGGTGCAGGACCGCCCGGCACCTCCGGAGCGTGCTCGCCGCCCTGAGCGGGGGCGGGCGGAGCGGCGTCCGGCGGGGCGGCAGTGGTGTCACCCTCGCCCGTGGCCTGCTTGGCCCTGCCCACCGCAGTGTCGATCTTGTCCTCGTGTCCGGCGAAGCGACCCTTCGCGGCCTCTCCCGCCTTGTCGAGGCCCTGGTCGACCTTGTCGTCGTGCTGTCCGAGCATTTCCTTGGCCTTGTCGAGGAAACCCATGCCGGCCACCATGGACCGCTTCCCGGCACCTCGCAGCCCGAACCCGCATCCCTACCCGAACGGGCGAATCCGCACGTGGGACGGCCGGAGCTCGTCGACGCCGTTCACGCCGATGAGCTGCAGGGTCCGGACGATCTCGGCCGCCAGGATCTCGACGGCCTTGACGACTCCGCGCTGCCCGCCGGCCATCAGCCCGTACAGGTAGGCGCGGCCCACGAGCGCGGCGCGAGCACCGAGCGCGATCGCGGCGACGATGTCCGCACCGTGCATGATGCCGGTGTCGACCATCACCTCCGTCCGGTCGCCGACGGCCTGGACCACCGGCTCGACCAGCTCGATCGGTACCGGGGCGCGGTCGAGCTGTCGGCCGCCGTGGTTGGACAGCAGCACCGCGTCGGCACCGGCGTCGACGACCCGGCGCGCGTCCTCGACGCTCTGAATGCCTTTGATCACGAGCTTGCCGGGCCAGGTGCCGCGCAGCCACTCGACGTCGGCCATGGTCAGCGCGGGGTCGAACACCCGGTTGATCAGGTCCGCGACGGTGCCCTCGGTGGATGCCAGGCTGGCGAAGGTCAGCGGCTCGGTCGTGAGCAGGTTGATCCACCAGTGGGGGTGCATCGCGCCGTCGACGAAGGTCTTGAGGCTCAGCGCGGGCGGGATCGTCAACCCGTTGTGCACGTCGCGCAGCCGGGCGCCGCCGACCGGGGTGTCGACGGTGAGCATCAGGGTGTCGTAACCGGCCTCGGCCGCGCGCTGCACGAGGTCCTTGGCGGGCGCCCGGTCGCGCCACAGGTAGAGCTGGAACCACTTGCGGGCCCGCGGTGCGGCAGCGGCCACGTCCTCGATGGTCGTGGTGCCCATGGTCGAGAGCGTGTACGGGATCCCGACCTGCTGGGCGACCGCGGCCACGGCCCGCTCGCCCTCGTGGTTCATCATCCGGGTGAAGCCCGTGGGGGCGAAGGCGAACGGCAGCGTGGAGCGCTCGCCGAGGATCGTCCGGCCGGTGTCGACGTCGGAGACGTCGCGCAGCACCGTCGGGTGGAACTCGGCGCGGGCGAACGCCTGCCGCGCGCGGCGCAGGCTCAGCTCGCCGTCGGCCGCCCCGTCGGTGTAGTCGAAGACGGCGCGGGGCGTGCGGCGCCGGGCGATCGCGCGCAGGTCCGCGATGCTGGCGGCGCGGGCGAGCCGGCGCTCGGTGCCGTCCCACACGATGGGGGCCGGTCGCAACAGGGGACGGAGTTCCGCGGGACGAGGAAGCCGGCGCTGCACCATGCCGGCCACCCTAGGCAGAAATCGGAGCTCCCGACACGGCCGGCCCGCGCCCGCCGCGGGGCGAGGGCTGCGGGGCCGGAGGTCGACGCGGCCGCGCCGGGGGCCGTGGGGCCGGGGAGCGAACGCGACCGTCAGGTGCGACGGCGCAGCAGTTCGTACGCCGCGACGGCGGCGGCGCTCGCCACGTTCAGCGACTCCACGCCGCCGTGCATCGGGATCGCCAACGTCCCGTCGAGCTCGGCCCGGACCGCGCCGGACAGCCCGTCGGTCTCGTTGCCCAGCACCAGGGCGACCCGCGGGGGCAGCTCGGCGTCGAGCAGGGACGCCCCGCCCGCGTCCAGGCCGTGGACGGCGAACCCGGCGGCGCGCAGCTCCGCACAGCCCTCCTCGGCCGTCGATGCCCGCAGCACCGGCGCGGAGAACGCCACCCCGGCCGACGCCTTGATCACCAGCGGGTCGATCGACGGCACCCCGCGGCGGGGGAGCAGCACACCGTCCAGGCCCGCCGCGGTCGCGCTGCGCAGCACCATGCCCACGTTCGCCGGGTTGGTCACCCGGTCCAGGACCAGCACGGCCGCGGGCCGGTCCGGGCCGAGCGCGTCGAGGAACTCCGCGACCGGCGCCATCCGCGGGGCCACGACGTCGGCGAGCACGCCCTGGTCGTGGCGGCCGTTGCCGGCGAGCACCTTGACCCGGTGCGCGCTGGCCCGCTGCACCTGCACCCCACGCGCCCGGGCGGCCGCGGTGATCGCGCGGACCGGTTCACCGCGCGCGGTGTCGGCCAGGATCACCTTGTCGACCTGCAGGCTGGGGTCGTCGAGCGCCTCCAGCACCGGCTTGCGGCCGTAGACGGTGATGAAGGTGTCCTTGGGCGACCGGGCGGGCCGGGTGGACGGATCGGCGGGCACGTACCGAGCGTGCCACCCACCGCATCTGCAGTCAGCCGGTACCCCGTTTGCGACCGTAGGATCGCCCTCATGCCGCCTCGGCTCTCCGCACTGGACGCGTCGTTCCTCTACCTGGAGCAGGCGACGACGCCGATGCACGTGGGTGGCGTCGCGATCTTCCGCCGCCCGAAGTCCGGCTTCGACTACGACCGCCTCGTCGAGCTGATCGAGCAGCGGATCGCACTGGTCCCGCGCTACCGGCAGAAGGTGCGTCACGTCCCCGGCAACCTGGCCCGCCCGGTGTGGGTCGACGACCAGGACTTCGACGTCGCCTACCACGTGCGCCGCTCCGCGTTGCCCCGGCCGGGTTCGGACGAGGCGCTGTCCGATCTGGTCGCCCGGCTGATGTCCCGCCCGCTCGACCACACCCGGCCGCTGTGGGAGATGTACCTCGTCGAAGGTCTTGCGCGCGGCCGCACCGCCGTGATCACCAAGACCCACCAGGCGATGGTCGACGGCATCAGCGCGATCGACATCGGACAGGTGATCCTCGACGTGTCGCCCGAGCCGAGGGTCGTCGCCGAGGAGCTGTGGATGCCCCGCCCGGAGCCCAGCGGCGGCCGGCTGGTCCTGGATGCGGTCGGCGAGATGGTGTCGCGCCCCGGCGAGCTGGTGGACAACGCGCGGGTCGCCGCGGGTGACGCGATCGCGACGGCGGGCAAGGTGGCCGGCGCGGTGGGGAAGCTGGTCACGATGGCGGTCACGGCAAGCCGCCGCGCGCCGGGCACCCCCCTCAACGTGGACATCTCGACCCAGCGGCGGTTCGCCGTCGCCCGCACCGAGCTCGAGGCCTACCGGCGGATCCGGGCGGCGCACGGGTGCACTGTCAACGACGTGGTGCTCAGCGTGATCTCCGGGGCGCTGCGGAACTGGTTGCTGTCCCGCGGCGAGCCCGTGACGTCGTCGTCGTCGGTGCGGGCCATGGTGCCGCTGTCGGTGCGCGGCGAGGCCGATGTGCCGAGCTCGGCCACCGCGGGCTCGCTCGGCAACCGGGTGTCGTCGTTCCTGGTGGACCTGCCCGTCGGGGAGCCGAGCCCGGTGGTGCGGCTGCACCACGTCACGCACGCGATGCGTGAGCACACCTCGAGCGGGCAGTCGGTCGGCGCGGACACCCTGGTCCGGATCGGCGGCTTCGCGCCGCCTACGCTTCATGCGTTGGGGGCCCGCGCGGCCAGTGGGTTCTCCAAACGCATCTTCAACTTGGTGGTGACCAACGTGCCGGGACCCCAGTTCCCGCTCTATGCCGCGGGCGCGCGGATGCTCGAGATGTTCCCCGTCGTTCCGCTGGCCAAGGGCCAGGCCCTGGCCATCGGCCTGACCAGCTACGACGGCGGTGTCTACTACGGGTTCAACGGCGACCGTGACGCCATGTCCGACGTCGACGTGCTCGCCGGCCTGGTCGACGAGTCGCTCGACGAGCTGCTCGCTACGGTGGGCTGATCATGCGCATCTACCTGCCGGGGACCTGGCCGATGCTGTCGCGGCTGGTCTCGACCGGCCGATTCGACCCGATCGGCGGCACCGCGTTCGCGCTCACCCCACGGTTGCGCGAGGCCTACACCACCGGGGACGACGAGGAGCTCGAGTACGCCGCGCTGTCGGAGGCGGCGCGCGCTTCGCTGCGGCTGCTCGGCGTGGAGTTCGGCCTGGGCGAGGACGGCACCCCGGCCCGACGCGTGGTGGTGGCCGCCGACGTCGACGACGTGACCCTGCGTCCCGACCTCGACGACGGCGCGGTGCGCATCAGCGGTTCGGTGCCGATGGAGGCCATCGCCGCGGTGCACGTCGACACCGAGGAGGCCGAGCACGCGGTGCGCCAGGCCGCCGGGGTGGTCGACGCGGCGGACCTCGGTGACATGGACGCCGAGTTCCTGGTCGGGGAGGCCGAGGACCACGAGCTGGCCTGGTACAGCCCGTCGGAGGTGGCCTTCCTCGTCGAACTCGGCTGACGGCCGGGCCTAGAGTTCCCGGCGTCGCCCGCCGGGGAGCTCCCGCTGTTCGTGCTCGTCCCGGCCCACCCCGCCGCCGAAGACGAGGGCGCCCGTCAACGGGACCGCCAGGAACCACAGCCAGCTCCCGGTCAGGAAGAACAGGATCACGGCCGCGATCGGCGTGACGGCCACGATCCGCGGGCCCCAGCCGTGGAAGCCGTGTTCGCGTCGGGCGGGCGAGGCCGCGTCCTGCGCGGCGGGCATCACCCCCGCCACCGGTGCCACCGCGGTCCCCGGTAGTGCCGGGTGCGGCGCCGGCAGGTCGGTGAACAGCGCGGTCAGCTCACTCGCGACCGTCGCGTTCGCGGCGACGGCCGAGCGGTCGGCGTACTCCTCGATCCCGAGCCGGCCCGCCGCGAGGTGCTCGTCGAGCGCCCTGACCGCCGACTCCCGCTCCGCGGTGCCGCTCCGCAGCGGCGGCACGCCCCCCGCGGCCTCCGCCGGCGTCTCCCCCATCGTCATGTCGTGGAGCTTGCCACCACGGTCACTCGTTCGGGTAGCGCGGTCCAGGCATGGCCGAGGACCGGGTGCCGGGGCCACCCTGTATCGCACGGACCCTGACCCGCTCACCCGTGGGAGGACGAGATGGCCGGCCTCACCGCCGTCACCACAGTCCCGGCGCCGCGCAACGAACCGATCCGCGGCTACGCCCCCGACAGCCCCGAGCGCGCCACCCTCGCCGCCCGGATCGCCGAACTCGCCACCGAGTCGCACGAGCTCACCGTCACGATCGGCGGTCGGCAGCGGATGGCCGGCGGCGAGCCCTTCGACGTCGTGCAGCCGCACCGCCGCCACTCCCGCCTGGGCGTCAGCGCGCAGGCGAGCACGACCGACGTCGCCGACGCGATCGACGCGGCCCGGGCCGCGGCCCCCGGCTGGCGGGACCTGCCCTTCGACGAGCGCGCCGCGGTGTTCCTGCGCGCCGCCGACCTCCTCGCGGGCCCCTGGCGCGACACCCTCAACACGGCGACGATCCTCGGCCAGTCCAAGTCGGTGCAGCAGGCCGAGATCGATTCCGCCTGCGAGCTTATCGACTTCTGGCGCTGGAACGTGCACTACGCGCGCCGCGCGCTGGCCGAGCAGCCCACGTCGTCGCCCGGGGCGTGGAACCGCTTCGATCACCGCCCGCTGGAGGGCTTCGTTCTGGCGATCACCCCGTTCAACTTCACCGCGATCGCCGGCAACCTGCCCACCGCGCCCGCGTTGATGGGCAACACGGTGGTCTGGAAGCCGAGCCCGACGCAGACGCTCGCGGCCTGGTACACGATGCGGCTGCTGGAGGCGGCCGGACTGCCGCCCGGCGTGATCAACATGGTGACGGGCGACGGCGCGGCCATCAGCGAGATCGCGTTGAGCAGTCCCGATCTCGCGGGCGTGCACTTCACCGGGTCCACGCGGACGTTCCAGCACCTGTGGCGCACGGTCGCGGAGAACCTGCAGCGCTACCGCGGCTACCCGAGGTTGGTCGGGGAGACCGGCGGCAAGGACTTCGTGGTCGCGCACCCGAGCGCCGACCCGGCGGCGCTGGCCACCGCACTCGTCCGCGGGGCCTTCGAGTACCAGGGGCAGAAGTGCTCGGCGGTGTCGCGGGCGTTCGTGCCGGCCTCGCGCTGGCAGGGCGGGCTGCGCGACGCGCTCGCCGAGCTCACCGGGTCGCTGAGCTACGGCGATGTCACCGACTTCGCGCACTTCGGCGGGGCGGTGATCGACGGACGGGCCCACTCCAGGCTGGTGACCGCGCTGGAGAAGGCCTCCACCGAGCTGGACGTGCTGGCCGGCGGCGGTCACGACGACGCCGAGGGCTGGTTCGTGGAACCGACCGTGCTGGTGGGGGAGGACCCCACCCACGAGGTGTTCACGACCGAGTTGTTCGGCCCGGTCCTCGCCGTGCACGTGTGGGACGACCGGGTGCCCGGTGAGTACGAGCGGATCCTGCGGACGATCGACAGCGCGACCCCCTACGCGCTGACCGGTGCGGTCTTCGCCACCGACCGCGCCGCGATCGAGACCGCGCACCGCGAGTTGCGGTTCGCCGCCGGGAACTTCTACGTCAACGACAAGCCGACCGGCGCCGTCGTCGGCCAGCAGCCCTTCGGCGGCGCGCGGGCGTCGGGAACCAACGACAAGGCCGGATCGATCTACAACCTGCAGCGTTGGACCAGCCCACGATCGATCAAGGAGACGTTCGACCCGCCGACCGACCACACCTACCCGCACATGGGCTGACCGCGCCACGACGGGGACTGCCCGGTGTGGACCCCACCCGGGTTGATGGGGACGGCACCCGTGCGCCGGGGGCCCGCCCGATGGCCCGGCGGGGACCCGCGCCCGCACTCTTCTCGGCATCACCCGCACCGGCCCTCCGGACGCGGGACCGGACGAGAAGAGCTGCAGATGCCCCGATACGACAGACGTGGCGCGGGGACCGCACGCCGCGCTGCCGGCGTCGCGGCCGCGACCTTGGTGGCGATGCTCATGGGCGCGGGGTACATGAGCATCGCCACCGGCCCCGGGTCCGGGTGCTTCCGCCACGTGCCGGCGGAGGCCACGGCCGGCGACGCCGCTCCGGTCGCCGTGGTGCGCCGCACCGGCGCGGACCCGGGTGCGTCCGGCCAGGGCCCCGTGGCGGTGTTCGCCACGGAGATCGGCCGTGGTGCCGACTGGCACATCAGCAGTACCGAGGCCACCTCCGAGAGGGGGCCTGACATGGTGCCGACCGACGAGACGACCGCTCGACCCCGTCCGTACATCCGGATCGCGCTGGTGACCGGGGTGCCGTTCGGCGTGCTGTACTCACGAAGCCGGCCCGGTCGGTGCCCGCCGTGCGCGTGTTGCTCGGGCGCGATGTAGCCGGGCGTTCCGAGGATCGATGCCGTGCGGGTCAGCACGCTGGCGTCGGCCGCGCGCGAGCCCGAAGTCGATCACTCGAGGGCCGTCGGCGCCGACCGGCCCGGAACTCCTGATCGCCGGCCAGGTCGCAACGGACGACCTCGATCGCGGCCGGCCGGCGCGGGACCGGTCCGGGTGGACCGCCCCATGCCGCCTTCGCCGAGCAGCCGCAGGATCGTGAACGGACCGACCGTGCGGGGGCGGTCCCGCTCACCGCACCTGCGCGGCCGGCGGCGGCGTGATGTCCACCGGCTGACCCCAGTCGCGGTAGCCGGCCGTCAACGCGAGGGTCCCGATCCCGGGCAGCTCCTGGCGGATGTCGCTGCGGACCGGCCGGTGGGCGCCGTCGACCCACAGCGTCGAGGTGATCCGGGTGAGCCCGTCGCGCACCTGCTGCTCGAGCTGGGCGCGCAGCGCGGGATCGGGTTGCAGCACGGCCGCCCGGGCCAGGTCGACGACGATCGTGTAGCGCACCGTGGGGACACCGTCGACCTGGTCGTCGGAGGCGTCGGCGATGAGCGTGGCGTCGGCGTAGCGGGCCAGGTTGGTGGTCGGGTCGGCGTTGGCGGTGAGGGTGGCCGCGAGGACGGCGCGCTGCTGGTCGGCGGGATCGGAGCTAGTCGGGTCGACCCGGGCCCACGGCTTACCCGCCACCGCGTCCGGCCCGGCCGGCTGCCGCAGGTAGACCTCACCGGGGAGCACCACGAAACCGGTCTCCTGCGGGGCCGCGTCGCCCTGGGCGACGGTCTGGGTGAACCGCGCCGATACGCCCCGGCCCTCCAACCGCAGGACGCCCTCCCCGGCGAAGCGCAGGGTGGAGGACCGTCCCGCCACCTCACCGCTCAGGCTGAGCCGGGCGGTCCCGTCGGCGCGCTGCCGCTCGGCGACCGCGGCGACGAGCTCGGAGATGTCGTAGTAGCGCGGTAGCGCCGAGGCGGTCTCCTCGGTCGCCGGGTCCGGGCCGGCGCAGCCGCCGAGCAGCGTGCCCACGAGCATCAGCAGCGGCAACCACCGGCCCGGCCGCCGGCGCACACCCAACCCGCCCATCACCTCGTGCCCTCCCGGGTCCTCGTCGGGCTGCACGCTATCGGGTGAACACCGGGCCGGTGCCACGGCCTCGGGTGCTCCCTAACGGAGGGCGACCAGCACCCGGCGCAGCGCGGCGAGCCGCCCGGGCCCCAGCGACCCGTCGGCGACCATGGCGTCGAGCGCGCACTCCGGGTCGGCGGGCGGCCCGAGGTGCCCGCACCCCCGGGGGCAGTTCTCGATGGCGGCGGCGAGGTCGTCGAACGCCGCCGGCACGTCGTCGGGGGTGACGTGCGCGAGGCCGAACGAACGTATCCCCGGGGTGTCGACGACCCAGCCGCCGCCGTCGGGCAGCGGCAGCGCGAGCGCCGCGGTGGTCGTGTGCCGTCCCTTGCCGACCGCCGAGACGACGCCCACCGCACGCTCGGCGTCCGGCACCAGCGTGTTCACCAGCGTCGACTTGCCCACACCGGAGTGTCCGACGAGCGCGGAGACGCGTCCGGTGAGGATCTCGCCGAGCTCGGTGGGGGGCCGGTCGCGCCGGGTCACGACCACCGGGACGTCCAGATCGGCGTAGTGCGCCGCGAAGGGCTCCGGGTCGGCCAGGTCCGACTTGGTCAGGCACAGCACCGGGGACAGCCCGCCGGCGTAGGCGGCGACCAGGCAGCGGTCGACGAACCCGGTGCGCGGTGTCGGGTCGGCCAGCGCGGTGACGATCACGAGCTGCTCGGCGTTCGCCACCACGACCCGCTCGAACGGGTCGGTGTCGTCGGCGGTGCGCCGCAGCACGGTGTCGCGGGGCTCGACGCGCACGATGCGCGCGAGGCTGTCCGGGGCGCCCGACAGGTCCCCGACCAGCCCGACCCGGTCGCCGACGACGATCGGGGTCCGGCCCAGCTCGCGGGCGCGCATCGCCGTCACGGGCGGGCGGGTGGCGTCGCCGTCGGGCACGCAGGTCCACCGGCCGCGGTCCACGGCGATCACCATCGCCCCGGTGGCGTCGGCGTGGTCGGGACGCCGTTTGCTGCGGGGACGCGAGCCGCGACGACCGGGGCGGACGCGGACGTCGGACTCGTCGTACTCCCTGGCCCGGCCGCGGGGGCTCAGTCGGCGCTCCCGAGCAGCGCGGCCCAGTGCCCCGGGAAGTCGGGGATGGTCTTGGCGGTGCTGCCGACGTCGTCGATCAGCACCCCGGGCACCACGAGCCCGATCAACGCACCAGCGGTGGCCATCCGGTGGTCGGCGTAGGCCCCCCACGGGCGGTCGGACCGGCCGCGCAGCGGGCGGGGCCGGATCTCCAGCCCGTCCGGCGTCTCGGTGACGTCCCCGCCCAACGCGGTGATCTCGGTGACCAGCGCGGCCAGCCGGTCGGTCTCGTGGCCGCGCAGGTGCGCGATGCCGCGCAGCCGAGACGGGCTGCCGGCCAGGGCCGCCACCGCGGCGATCGTGGGGGTCAGCTCGCCGACGTCGTGCAGGTCGACGTCGACGCCGGTGAGCGTGCCCGGGCCGGTGACCGTCATCCCGTCCGGTTCCGGCTCCACCGAACAGCCGAACTGCTCGAGCACCGCCAGGATCGCCACCCCCGGCTGTGTCGAGTGCTCCGGCCAGCCCGCGACGGTGACCCGGCCGCCGGTGACGGCCGCGGCGGCCAGGAACACCGAGGCGTTGGACAGGTCGGGTTCCACCGTCCAGTCCCGTGCCGCGACCGGCCCGGGCGACACCGCCCACGTGTCCGGCTCGGAGTCGTCGACCTCGACACCGGCCGTGCGCAGCATGTCCACCGTCATGTCGATGTGCGGCAGCGAGGGCACCGCCGCGTCGGCGGCGCCGGCCGCGCCGCGGTGGCGCACGGTGACGCCCTTGTCGTAGCGGGCCCCCGACAGCAGCAGCCCCGACACGAACTGCGACGACGCCGACGCGTCGATGACCACGTCGCCTCCGGGCAGACCACCGGCGCCGTGCAGGGTGAAGGGGAGCGCATCGCCGTCGACGGACGCGCCGAGGGAGCGCAGCGCGTCGAGCACCGTGCCCATCGGGCGCTCACGGGCCCGTGGATCGCCGTCGAAGTGCACCGGACCGTCGGCCAGCGCCGCCGCGGGCGGCACGAACCGCATGACGGTGCCCGCGAGCCCGCAGTCGACGGCGCCGCCACCCCGCAGGCCGGGGTGCGCCCCGACCGTGACGCGTTCACCGGACACCTCGACCGGGACGCCGAGCGCGCGCAGCGCGTCGACCATCAGGGCCGTGTCCCGGGTCGGGGGCGCTCCCGTCACCGACGCGGGCCCGCCGGACAGCGCGGCCAGCAGCAGCGCCCGGTTGGTCACCGACTTGGAGCCGGGCACGGCGACGCGCCCGCGGACCGGGGCGGTGACGTGCGGGGCGGGCCAGTACTCGCTCACGCCCCCATCCTCTCAGGGGACCGTGCCACGATGGATGGCATGTGCGGTCGATACGCCTCCACGAAGGCCCCCGCCGACCTCGCCGAGGAGTTCCGGGCCGTCGACGCCACGGAGACCGGCGGGTCCGCCACTCCGGACTACAACGTCGCGCCGACGAAGCAGGTGTTCACCGTCGTGCAGCGGCACCCCCGCGACGCCGACGGCACGCCGGACCCCGAGGTCACCGAGCGGAGCATCCGGATCATGCGCTGGGGCCTGGTGCCGTCCTGGGCCAAGGACCCGTCCGGCGGTGCCCGGATGATCAACGCCCGGTCCGAGACGGCCGCCGAGAAGCCCGCGTTCCGCAAGGCGCTGGCCGCGCGGCGGTGCCTGCTGCCGGCCGACGGCTGGTACGAGTGGCAGCGCCGCGGCGCCGCGGCGAAGACGAAGCAGCCCTACTACACGCACTACCGCGACGGCAGTTCCGTCGCGCTGGCCGGGGTGTGGGAGTTCTGGCGGCCCCGCAATGCCGCCGCCGACCCCGAGGGCAAGTACGCCGACGGGCTGATCACGGCCGCCGTGCTCACCACCGACGCGGTCGGCCCGCTGGCCGAGGTCCACGACCGGATGCCGCTGGTGCTGCCGCCGGAGGCCTGGGACGCCTGGCTCGACCCGGACAGCGACGCAGCCACCGAGTCGGTGTCCGCACTGCTCGCACCGCCCTCGCCGGAGCTGATCGAGCGCCTGGAGCTGCGCCCGGTGTCCGACCGGGTGAACAGCGTCCGCAACAACGGCCCGGAGCTGCTCGCGCCGCTCGCCGCGGGCGAGGTCAAGGAACCGTTGCAGCTGGACCTGCTCACGTGACCACCGGTCTGTCGGACGCGATCGGTACCACGGAGATCGACACCCCGCACGGCCCGGCCCGGGTCCACCTGCACCGGGCCCCCGGCCCGGCCCGGGCAGCCCTGTTGCTCGGCCACGGCGCGGGCGGCGGGGTGGGCGCCGTCGACCTCGCGGCGGCCACGTCCGCGGCCCTCGCCGCGGGTCTGCACGTCGCACTCGTCGAGCAGCCCTACCGGGTCGCGGGCCGGCGTGCTCCCGCTCCGGCCCGGCAGCTCGACGCGGCGTGGCTCGATGTGGTCGCAGCGCTGGCGGCGGGCGAGTTCCGGGACCTGCCGCTGATCTTCGGTGGCCGCAGCTCCGGTGCGCGGGTGGCCTGTCGCACGGCCGCGGCGGGGGGTGCGGCGGCGGTGCTGTGCCTGGCGTTCCCGGTGCACCCGCCGGGCAAGCCGGAGAAGCACCGGCGAGCGGAGCTGGACGGGGTCACGGTGCCGGTCCTGATCGTCCAGGGCGAGCGCGACGCGTTCGGCCGGCCGGACGAGGCCCCCGGCCGGGAGCTCGTCCTGCTGGCCGGCGACCACGCACTCAAGGCCGACCCGGCGGGCGCGGGCCGCGCGGTGGGCGACTGGCTGGACCGGCTGCTCAGCGCACCGGGGTCAGCGCCGCCCACCGGGTGAACGCCCGGGCGCGCACCGCCAGCAGGACCGCGGTCCACAGCAGCCCGAGCACGATCGCGCCGGTGAGGAACGTCGGGTAGTCGATCGGCGGCGTCACCAGCCACTCGGCCTGCAGCCACGCCGCCCCCGCGCCGCCCAGCCCGGCGAGCACGGCCCCGAGCACCGGGCGCGCCAGATCCGGCACCCGGGCGGCGAAGGCGAGGTCGACCGCCACCGCCACGCCGAGCAGCAGGAACGGCACCGCGGACATCGGGAAGCCGGCGCCGGCCAGCACCAGCCACATGGCGCAGCGGTAGGCGAGGTACCCGGCGGCGATCGCGGTGGCCGCCCACGGACGCCCGATCATCCAGCGCGCCAGGACCAGCACCGACCCGGCCGCGGCGACCAGCCACATCGGGTACACCCAGTCCGCCACCGGCAGCGCGAAGTGCAGCACCGACGCCCGGTCGACGGGACGGCCGATCTGGTCGGCGGCGAACTGCAGCAGGATCGGCTCGGCCTGCGGCTCCCCGCGGTCCCACGCGGCGACGGCCAGCACGCCGTACTCCTGCTGGCCGGCCGGGAACCACACGTTCTCCAGGACGAACAGCCACAGCAACCCGAGCACCGGGGTCCGCAGCCGCCCGGCCGGGCCGTAGCGCCACCACCCGCGGACGACGCCGGTGAGCATCACGGCGGTGCCCAGGTAGAGCAGCGCGTGGGTGATGCTCCAGGCGGTGATGTCGAGCCCGTTGATCCGGTGGTTGATCACGTCGAGCGGCACGGCCAGCAGGAAGATCGTGACCCCGGCCTGCATGAACCGCAGGGTGAACCGATCGACGCCGTACCCGGTGTAGCTGTGGAACAGCACCAGCGCCACCACCAGCACGGTGCCCGCGGTGTTGAGCAGATGCGGGGGCGCCAGGTCGTCACGCAGCCACTTGAAGTGCCACGAGACGTCCCAGGAGGAGCCGAGAACCTTCAGCGTGAGGGCGATCAGCCACAACGCGTAGACGTTGCGGAGCATCGCGGGTGGCAGCGGGCGTGGAGCTTCACCGCGGGTCCACCAGGTGTTGTACAGGTCGCGTGCACGGCCCGTGATCGTCGCTGCCACCGCGCCATGATGGGGTGCCGCCGGGGCGAGGTGAAGGGGGTTAACCACACCGCAACGGTGTGGTCAACTCTTCGATCCGACAGTATCGGCCGCTCCGACCCGGATGACCTGGCCTTAAGCCGCGATTAGGGCGAACCGGGCCCCGGTCAGCCGGGCGAGGTCGGCAGGCGTGATCTCCACCTCCAGGCCCCGC
>NZ_JAAXKZ010000128.1 GCF_012911875.1 Pseudonocardia bannensis
GGTGATGACGGGGGCGACGGCGGTTTCGGGACCGACGGGGCCGAGGGTGCCGACGGCACTGCTGGGGCTGATGGCGGCGACGGTGCCGACGGCTCCACCACGTCCAGGACGTCGTCCACCTCGTCCGCCGACGGTCCGGGCCGGCCGAGCGAGCGCGTGATCGCGACCGGCGCCACCCGGCTCGCCGGAGCCGGTCTCACGCTCCGGGTCGAGTTCGGTGCGACGGGACACGCGGTGGTGCGCGCCGGCGAGCTCGTCGACCGGGCCGACGCCGCGATGGACGGCCCCACGGCGTGACCTCGGGCTCCGGCCGGCGGCCTCGGCCCGAAGGCATCCCCGCTTCCCGGCGTCGTGGTGCACCCGACGCCGGCGCGGTGGCACGACGCGGGTGCCCGCCCCGCGTCCGCCGGTCGATCCGCCTCCGCCGATCCTTCGCGGGCTTGCACCGTGCTCCGTACGGCCGGTATTCGCGTGCCATTCAGGCGAACATCGGCTTTGACTGTCAAAAACCAGATTGTTCGCTGTGCGTAGGAATACGTAATGGTCATGTCGGGCCGAGAGGACTAACGTCGCATCGGGCACAGCTGGCACGGGCGGTCGACCCACGATTTGCGATCAGAGGGGGAGCGATCTTCCCGGCGACGACCCGGGCGGATCGCGGGCGGTGCGATGACAAACGATATCTGGGCCTTCACGGGACGCGAGTCCGAGCTGGACTTCATCGCCGACGACCTGCGTGGCCCCGGGGCGCGCAGTGTGGTCATCGGAGGGTCGGCCGGCCTGGGGAAGACCCGGCTCGCCCGGGAGGCCCTGGGAGTGGCGAGGGAATCCGGCCTCCCGACCCACTGGGCGGCGGGCATCAGTGCGACCAGCACCATCCCGTTGGGGGCGCTGGCCCACCTCGTCCCGGCCGGCGACACGACCTCCGACCCGCTGACCCTGCTGCAGCGTACGGTGGCTGCGCTCGCCGGTGAGGGCCGGGTCCGGCGCTCGGTGGTCGGGATCGACGACGCGCACCTGCTCGACGACCTGTCCCTGGCGCTCGTGCACCAGCTCGCCTTGAGCGGCCGCGTCGCCCTGGTGCTCTCGGTGCGGACCGGTGAGCCCGTTCCACCCCCGGTGGGGACCCTGTGGAAGGACGGGCTGGCCGATCGGCTGGAGCTGCAGCCGCTCGCCCGCGTCGACACCGACCGGCTCGTGCGCTCCGCGCTGGGCGGCATCGTGAGCGTGCGGACGTCGGAGTCGCTGTGGCGGCTCAGCCGCGGCAACCCGCTCCACCTGCGCGAGGTGATCGAGGCCGGTCGCGCGACCGGGTGGCTGCGGACGCGTGGTGGTGTGTGGCACCGGGAGGGCGAGCTCCCCGTCACGGCGCGCCTGGCCGAGGTCGTCG
The DNA here is from genome assembly GCF_012911875.1 of Pseudonocardia bannensis. Classification (GTDB taxonomy): domain Bacteria; phylum Actinomycetota; class Actinomycetes; order Mycobacteriales; family Pseudonocardiaceae; genus Pseudonocardia; species Pseudonocardia bannensis. The sequence continues at coordinate 1,391 of NZ_JAAXKZ010000128.1, forward strand.
GCGCCCAGATGGGGCAGCTGGCACCCGAGGAGTGGTGCGCCCTCGAGGTGCTCGCCGTCGGCGAACCCCTCCCACTGGACGCCCTGCTCCACCTGACCGACCCGGACGTGGTGGCCGCGCTGGAGCGCCGGCAGCTCATCACGGTCGAGCGCAGCCGGGGGCATGCCGAGGCCCGGCTGGCCCGCCCGCTGTTCGGCGAGGTCGTCAGGGCCCAGATACCGCAGGTAGCGGCCGGGCAACTGCGCCGCGAGCTGGTCCGGATCGCGTCCGGGACGCGGCCGGTCGATCCGCTCCGTGTCGCCAGGCTGCTGCTGGACAGCGACGAGCCCGAACCGGACGTCGATCTGCTCGTGGCCGGGGCCGAGCACGCCCACCGGGCGCGCCGGCACGAGCTGGCCGAACGCCTGGCCCGGGCCGCGGTCGACCACGGCGGAGGGTTCCGCGCGTACCTCGGGCTGATGGAGGCGCTGCACTGGCAGGGCAGGGCGCGGGAGTGCGAGCGCACGACCGCGGACGCCGCGATGCACGCCAGGACCGATGACGACCTCGCCGCGCTGACGGTGGTCCGGGCCCTCAACCTGTTCGGTGGTCCGGGCACCGCGGACGTGGCCGATGCCCTGCTGCGGGCGGCGGGGGAGTCGGCGGCGTCCGGGCGGGTCCGGGCCGAGGTCGACGGTGTCCGCGCCCTGCTCGCGTTCTTCGCCGGCCGGCCGGGGGAGGCTGTCGAGCTGGCCGGCCAGGACGGCGACGGGGCGGTGGACCGGGCCGGGCGGTCGGCGCTCGCCTGCGCTGCGCTGGCGGGGGCGCTGGCGGTGTCGGGCCGCTTCGAGGCCGCCCTCACGGCCGCAGCGGCGGGGTGGAGGGCGCTCGACCGGTGCGCCACGGCGACTGCTGCGGGGTGGGCGAGGATCGCGCTGACCCAGGTGGAGTTGCTCGCGCTGGAACTGTCCGGGCGGATCCGGGATCTCGATCGCCGGGCCGCCGGGCTGCTGAGGCAGAGCATGGACGGGGCGGAGTGGGCGGGCGACGCCGCTGCGGTCCTGCAGGTGGGGTTCGCGGCGTACGCCGCGGGCCGTCCCCGGACGGCGCTGCGGTGGCTCCACGAGGCCGCGACGAGCCTGACGCAGCGCGATCCACTCGGGTTGGGGCACGGATGCCGCTACCGGATGGTCCAGGCCCATGCGGTGCTCGGTGACGCCGGGGCCGGTCGTGCGCTGCTGATCGGCCCCGACACGCCGTGCGGCGCGGCCGGGCTGCCGGTGCGGGGGGAGATGCTCCTGGCTCAGGCCTGGCACGTCGCCGCCGCGAACCGGTTGCCGGAGGCGGCCGACCTGGTGCTGCTGGCCGCGGCCGATGCCGCGGACCGGGGCCAGTGGGCGCTGGAGGCCCGGGCCCTGCACGTCGCGGTCCGCCTGGGCCGGGCCCGGGACGTGGCCGGACGGCTCCACGAGCTGCTGACCAAGGTGGACGGTCCGCTGGTCAGGCTGTACGCACGGCACGCCTCCGCGCTGGCGCGCGGCGCGGCCCACGACCTGGAGGACGTGGCGGCACGCTTCGCGGACATGGGACTGCTCCTGCTGGCCGCCGAGGCCGCGGCGCAGGCCGTCACGGCCTACGAACGAGCGGTCGACCGGCGCAGCGCCGCCGTCGCGAGGACGCGGGCGGAGGCGCTCGTCCGCTCGTGCGAGTCGGCCCGGACGCCCGCGTTGGCGGGACTGGCGGCGCCGACCCTCACCTCCCGGGAGGAGGAGGTGGCCGAGCTGGCCGTCAGGGGGTTGACGAACCAGGCCATCGCCGAACGTCTGGTTCTCTCGCGGCGCACGGTGGAGGCCCATCTCGCCAACGTCTACTCGAAACTCGGCATCAACAGCCGTGGGAAGCTCGGGGACGCTCTCGGCCGGGACGTGGACGGTCCGGCGGGCGGGCCGGACGTCGTCGCCGTCCGGATGTCCGGCGGGCGTCCACGGCGAACGCGTGCCGGCGGCCCGCTGCGCGGTCAGCCGGGCCCGCCGCACCGCGCCCGGGGCCGCCGTGCTCAGAACCAGGTGGCGACCACGAACGCGAGCGCGTTGCCCGCGGCCCAGAGCACCCCGACCAGTAGCAGCGCCACCAGCGTGACGGCAGCCCAGCGGCGGCCGCCCTCGGCGCGGTTGGCCGATTCGGCGAAGTCGCTGACCCCGGCCAGATAGCCCTCGACCGTGTACGCCGGTCGCTGGCGCTGCATCCGGTCGAGGTGGGCGGCGAAGGCCTGTGTCTCCGGATCGTCCGGGTCGAGGCCCAGCAGCTCGTCGTCGAACCGGTGGGACCGGGCGGGCTGATCCGATCCACCGGGATCGCCACGGGACATGCACCCGAGGGTAGCGGTCGCCGCGCGCCGCTCGGGTCGGCGGCGCGGCGACCCGGAAGCCGGTACCGTCCCGCCCGTGGCCAGCAAGAACGTGGTGATGCTCTCCGTGCCGGGCCCGGACGGCGACCGTGAGGTCCGGCTGTCCAACCCGGACAAGGTGTACTTCCCCGAGCGCGGGATCACCAAGCGCGAGGTCGTGGAGTACTACCTGGCCGTCGCCGAGCCGATGCTGCGCGCGCTGCGCGACCGGCCGACGAACCTCAAGCGGTTCCCCGACGGGGTGGACGGCGAGCCGTTCTTCGCCAAGCGGGTGCCGAAGGGGGCGCCGTCGTGGGTCACGCCCGTGACGGTCACGTTTCCCAGCGGCCGGACCGCGCAGTCGGTGTGCCCGACCGAGCCCGCGGTGATCGCCTGGGCGGCCAACCTCGGCACGCTCGACTTCCACCCGTGGCCGGTGCGCCGGGCCGACACCGACCGCCCGGACGAACTGCGCGTCGACCTCGACCCGCAGCCGGGCACGGGGTTCGCGGACGCCGTCGCCGTCGCCGGCGTGCTCCGGGAGGTGCTCGACGAGGCCGGGCTGGTGGGCTGGCCGAAGACGTCCGGCGGACGCGGCATCCACGTGTTCGCGCGGATCCGTCCGGAGCGGTCGTTCATCGAGGTCCGCCGGGCCGTCATCGCGATCGCCCGCAGGGTGGCCGCGCGGTCGCCGGAGCGGGCCACCGTGGACTGGTGGAAGGAGGAGCGCGGGGAGCGCGTCTTCCTCGACTACAACCAGGCCGCGCGCGACCGCACGATCGCCTCGGCCTGGTCGGTGCGCGGGCTGCCGCGGGCGACGGTGTCGATGCCGGTGAACTGGGACGACCTGCCCGACGTCGATCCCTCGGACTTCGATCTGCGCACGGTCCCCGGGCTGCTGGCCGAGCGCGGCGATCCGCACGCGGGCATGGACGACGCGGTCGGCACCCTGGACACCGCGCTCGACTGGTTCGCCGCCGACGAGCGCGATCACGGGCTGGGTGAGCTGCCCTACCCGCCGGAGTATCCGAAGATGCCCGGGGAGCCGATGCGGGTGCAGCCCTCCCGTGCCAGGTCCGGCGGCGCAGGCGCGTCCTGAGGACCGGGAAGGGCCAGGACCGGGTGGGGGACCGTGGCAGGCGGCTCGCGCCTTCTGCCGGTCGCGCTCGTTGTGCCCCGTGAACGGCCGGCGTGATCCGGCGCACGACGGCGCGACCCGGGGGAACGCGAGATGTCCAGATCCACCACCTCGGTCGTCCGTGGCCTGCTGCTCGGCGCGGTGGCCGGGTCGCTGGCCGCGGCCGGCGTCGCCCTCGCGAGCGGCGACCCGGCCGGCCGGGATCCGGTGCCCGCGGCCGTCGCGGTGACCGCACCGCAGTCCGCACCACAGCCCGCTCCGGCACCCGACGGCGCGCCGCCCGTGGACACCGGAGCTCCGGCCGCGCCGGACGCCCCCGAGGACCCTGCGTGGGACTACCTCGCGGCGCTGCGGGAGGCACAGATACCGACGAGCCACTCCGGCGAGGCCGAGCTCACGATCGCGCAGGTCGTCTGCGACCGGACCGCGAGCGGATGGACCGAGGACGAGCTGTCGCGGGGCATCCCGCGCAGCCAGCCCACGGTCACCCGCGAGCAGGCCCGCACGCTGGTGCAGATCGCGCTGCGCACCTACTGCTGACGGCGCTGCCGGCTGCCTCGGTCTCGGGCCGCGCCGATGAATCCCTTGTCGGTCAGCCACTGCCGGGCCACGCGCGGCGCCAGACCGTCGGCCGAGACCTTCTTGTTGAGCTCGGCCACGGTCAGCTCGTCCAGCGCCGCGGCGATCGGCTCGAAGACCTTCGCGATGTCCCGGTTCCGGTCGAAGGCCTCCTTGCGGACGGTCGCCGACGCGTTGTACTTCGGGTGGTGGCTCTTGTCGTCGGCCAGCACCCTCAGCCCCAGCTGCGGGATCCGGCCACGACTCCGGGGTCAGCCGGTTGGTGTGCAGCACGACACCGAGCACCAGGGCGATGACGGGGTCGGCCGAGCCGGGCCCCGGGTGGGTCACCCGTTGTCGAAGCCGGGTCAACTCTCGGGGGTGATCACTGTTGCCGCCGGAGGACGATGCCCTCGAACGACGGCCGTGTGGTCACCCGCTCGGTCGCGGATCGCTGCCGGCGTCACGGCGGGCAGAGGGTGCCGTTCTGCGGTGCCCTGCCCGCCACCAGAACCCCGTCGACGACGGCCGTCACGCACGGGGTCCGCGGATAGGCCCCGGTACCGGCTCCCTGCCAACCGAGGAACCGTGCGGTGAACAGGGTCTCGGCCGCTCGCTTGGCGCCCGCCAGCGATGCCCGCGGATCATGGGCGGTTCCGATGACCAGGATCGGTGGGGCGTCGATCGCCTGCCCGGGCGGGGGAGCGGCAGACAGGGCGGGCCAGGGCCCGCAGGCCAGCAGCCGCTGCGCCAGGGTGGCGCCGAAGAGCGGATGGTCCGTGCGCCAGCGGTCGGCGAGCTCACCGACCTCCGGCGGCGTGAGCCGGCGCCGGGAGTCGTTGCACGAGGTCGCGAGCGCCGCGTCGAAGCGCCCGTCACGGCCGGTCACCGGGGCGAGCACGGCCAGCAGGCCGTCCGGGCTGCCGGCGCCGGCCTGGGCGAGCGCCGCGGCGAGCCCGGACCAGCCCTGCGGCTCGGCCAGCCCCGCCAGGAGCGCGGTGACGGTGGCCCCGGCCGTCAGCCGGCGCCCGTCGGCGGAGGCGAGGGGTTGCGTGCGCAGCAGGTCGAGCAGGGCTGCCACCGCGGCCCGCGGGTCATCGCCGAGCGGGCAGCCGCCGGCGGCGGTGCAGGCGGTGGCGAAGGCGTCGAAGGTGCTCTCCGCGGCTGCCGCCCGTGCCTCGGTCAGCTCCGGCACGTCCTGACCGGGATCCGGGGGGCCGTCGAGGACGAGCCGCCCGACGGCCTGCGGGTGCGCCCCTGCCCAGGTCGCGAGGGCCGCGGCACCGTCGCCGACACCGATGGCGGAGAGCCGCCCCACCCTCAGCTCCGCACGCACCCGCTCGACGTCGGCGGCGCTGTTGGCCGTCCGGTACGAGCTGACCGCCCCGGACAGCAGCAGGTAGCAGTCCTGCACGATCGCCCGCGACCGTTCGAGCAGCGCGGTCAGGGCGGCCTCTCCGGTGGCGGCCGGGTCGGCGTCGACGACGGCGGAGCGGGCCATCGGGGGCGCGCAGTCGAGCGTGTCCGTGCCCGCGCCGCGGCGGTCGAGACCGACCAGCTGGTACTGCTCGAGCACCTCGGGCGAGACCTGGGTGGCGAGCCGGGCGGCGTGCCGGGCCGACGGGTCGGTGTCGCTGTCTCCGAGGACGAGCAGCGGGGGCCGGTCGTCCGGCGCGTCGGCTGCGCCCGCGCGGATCACCCCGAGCCGGGTCCGACCCAGCCCGGGCTGGGTCGGATCGGTGGCCACGCCGATCTCACCGCACTCGATGCGCAGGGTGCGCCCGGCCGGGGCCGCGGTGCCGAGCTCCGCGAGGGTGTCGTCGGTGCAGTCGGCGAAGTCGATGGAGGAGTTCTGCGGCTCCGGGACCGGTAGCTCGTCGGGGGCGGCGGGGACCGGCGTGCTGACCGGTGGGAGCGTCGGCATGTCGCCACCGCGGACCGCCACCGGCGGGCGCTGCGACGGCCCCACGGTGCAGCCGGCCAGGAGCGCGGTCAGGCAGCACAGGACGATCGGCAACGTGCGCCGGCGGGCCGCCCGCGCGCGTCGCGGCACTGAGGACACGCACCGGCTCCTTCCAGGTCGCCCGACCGTCGCCCGGCCACCCTGTCGCATCGCCGGTGTGGCCCCGGTGAGCACCCCGGGTCAGCTCCCGCCGAGGCGGTGCAGCTGCAGGGCGAGCTGGGGCTGCAGTGCCCGCGCCGGCTGCTGCCAGCCGGTGCCGAGCAGGGCACCGTCCGCTCCAGCCGCTGGCCGAGGGTGTTGACGTGCACATGATCGGCGCTGTCGGTGTCGGCTCCGGACGTGGGGCCGGGGCGGCCCGGGCCGAGTCGCCGGGCGAGATCGGCGGCGAGGGCCGACGGATCAGTACCGGACCGCACCACTCGACGGTGGTGCCGATCATGCTCGCCGACACCACCTTGACGATGCCGGAGCGGGTTGGTGGGCAGCGGAGTGCGCAGCAGTGCGATCAGCGGTGGCCACGGGGGCCTCCCGATGTCTCCCCAGGTGAACGGTTCCGGTCAGCGCGCCGTCCAGCCGCCGTCCTGGGACAGCGAGGTCCCGGTGATGGAGGCCGACGCCGGCCCGTAGAGGACGGCCGCCAGCTCGGCGACCTCATCGGGCTCGATCAATCGTTTCACCGCGACCGGGGTGAGCATGATCTGTTCGACGACCTCGCCGGGGTCGATGCCGTGCGCCCGCGCCTGGTCGGCGATCTGGGCCTCCACCAGCGGGGTGCGCACGTACGCGGGGTTGATGCAGTTGCTGGTGACGCCATGGGCGGCGCCCTCCAGCGCCGCCACCTTCGACAGGCCCTCGAGGCCGTGCTTGGCGGTGACGTAGGCGGACTTGAACGGGCTCGCCCGCAGGCCGTGCGCGCTGGAGATGTTGATGATCCGGCCCCAGCCGCGCTCGTACATCGTCGGCAGCGCCGCCCGGATCAACCGGAACGGCGTCTCCAGCATGATCGTCAGGATCTGGCTGAAGATCGCGGGGTCGAACTCGTGCAGCGGCGCGACGTGCTGGCGCCCGGCGTTGTTGACCAGCACGTCCACCGCCGCCGGGAGCGCGTCCACGGCGGTGGTGTCCGACAGGTCGCAGACGACGGGTTCGACACTGCCGGTGCCGGGCCGCGCCGACCGCTCCGCGGCCACCGTCTCGACCAGCTTCTCGAGTCCCGCCGGGTCGAGGTCGACGGCGCGCACGGTGGCGCCGTCGGCTGCCAGCCGCCGGGTGATCGCGGCCCCGATGCCGCTCGCGGCGCCGGTGACCAGCGCCGTGCGGCCCTCCAGCGGAGGGGACGTCCCTGTCATGCCCCGCGACGCTACGCCCCGCGGGCCCGCTCTCCACTGTGCTCGGAGTCCGTAGTTGAGCGTGGATTGTGTGGTCAGGCCACCCGGGGTGTGTTGCGGCCGTCGGCCTCGAGCTCCAGCCGGACCGCGGCGGGCAGCTCGTCGACGCCCAGGGAGGCCCGGGTGCCGGCGAGCACCTCCTGGTCCAGGCGGCGGCACACCTCGGCGACGTCGGCGTCGTCGGTGAGCCACAGCGTCACCCGCAGCGCGGGAGCGCGGTCGTCACCCACCAGCCGGGCGCGGGCCCGGGCGACCCCGGGCAGGGTGGCGGCCTGGTTCGCGACGGCGTCGGCGACGGCCGGCGCGGTGATCACGATGGCCGTGTCCGGTCCGGCGTCGACCACCAGGTCGGGGCGGCGCTCGGGGCGCAGCGACCGCGCCGTCCACACCAGGCCCAGCACGGCGAGCAGGAGCCCGGCGGCGATCGCGATGCTGCGGGCGAGGGTCGGCTGGGCGCGCAGCGCATCGACGATCATCGGGTCCAGCAGCGGCCGCTGGGCCCGTCCGGCGCCGAACACCCCGTAGCTGAGCAGCGCGACCAGCGTGCCCGCAGCGAGCAGGACCAGGCCGAGCAGCACGACGAGCGTCCGGTCCCCGGCCGCGGAGCGGGCCACCGCGTGCCGCGACCGTCGGCGGAGCTGCGCGGAGGGTTGCGGGCGCGGGGACGGCGCGCCCGGTGGGTAGCCGGCCTCGGTGCCGGTGGTCGCGGTCCGTGCGGTGTCCGCCGCCCCGGTCGGGGTGCTCATCGCTCTCCCTCGTTGCGCTCGGTCGGCTTCGCCGGGCACTGCGCCGGAGCGCTCGCCGGCCGCGGCCGCCGTGCCGGTGCTCGGCCGGCCGGCTCGCTCATCGGGGCCCCTTCCGGACGCTCGTGGTGACGCTGACCCGGGGACGGCGCGCCAGCGGCAGCTCGTCGAGGAGTTCGTCGACCCGGTGGGTCACGGTGCGGCGCAGGTCCGAGCCCTCCGTGCCGTCCGTGCCACCGGGACCCGCGGAGTCGGTGCTCCAGCCCTCGGCGCGCACCGAGATGCGGCGGGCGGACGCGGTGACCGAGGCCGACGCGACGTCGTCGGCGGTGCGCACGTGGCGCCCGACGAGCCGGGCCAGGACCTGCGGTGAGGTGGCCACCGTGAGGTCCGGCGAGGGGACGGCCAGCAGCACGTCGTGTCGCCGTGCGAAGAGCCCGACCAGCACGAGGAGCAGGCCCACCACACCGACGCCGATGGCGACCGCCGCGACCGGGTCGTCCTGCCAGGTCGTGGCCTCCAGCGTGGCCCGCCAGGCCACCCAGGGCACCACCAGCCCCTGACCGGTGACCGGCCGCATCCAGGCGGCGATGACCTCCACCGCCACGAGCACGCCGATCGCGGCCAGGCCGAGGCCCAGCAGCGGGGCGAGCACCCGGAGCAGAACCCGCATCACGTCCTCCTCATTGCACGCTCATTGCATGCTCATTGCACCCGGGGCGGGGCCGGCTCGCCGCGCAGCCCCGACACGGTGACGGCCAGCGTCCGGACCCGATAGCCGGCCAGCCGCTCGAGCTCCTCGCTGATCCGGGAACGGACCGCGTCGACGACCGACGTCACCCGGCCCGGGTAGCCGAGGGTCAGCTCGAGCCGTACGTCGACCGCATCGGGGGCGCCCGAACCTGTGCTGACCCGGGCGTTCGCTCCTGTCTCGCCGACCTCGAGCCCGGCCAGCCTGCGCTCGCTGCGCAGCGTGCCGGGAACCTGGTCGGCGGCGTGCTCGATGATCTTCCGGAGGACGGTCGGGTGGATGTCGAGGTGCCCGCGTTCGGCCGGATCGAGCAGCGCCGGGGAGGCGGTGCTCACCGGTCCCGTCCCCGTCCGAGCACGCCGCTGATGTCGAGCTCGCCATCGAGGACGCGGCCGATCACGAGGCCGACCGCGCCGACGAGGAGCGCGATGAGAAAGGCGCTGAACCCGCCGATGGCGCCGGCGGCGCCGAGGATGAGACCTGCCAGCAGGCCGGTCTGGGTGCCGTTCATCTGGCTCTCCTGGATGTGTGCCTGGGGGTGTGGGGTGTGCGCCGGGCTCAGTCGACCCGGTTGTTGCGCTGTCGCCGCACCGTGCGGATGGCGGCGATCGCGACCCGCACGGCGAACGGCAGGTCGGCGACGACCACGACCGGGGCGTCGTACCGGGCGTCCTCCGGATCGGGTTCGGCGCCCGGGGTTGCGGGGTCACCCTCCGGTGCGGCGGTCCCGGCCCGGAACCGGGCCAGACCCGCGACGAACGCGTCCGGATCGCCCCCGCGATCCGGGTGGTTGTCGCGGATGAAGGCCCGGTAGGCCGCCCGCTCCTCCGCGGTCATCTCGGGGTTCACGGGGCGCCCGCCGGTGAGCCGGTCGTGTCCACGTCGGCGACCAGGATGTCCACGGGCGCGCCACCGCACAGGGCCGCCACCTCGCGGCGCAGGACGCGCACGACCTCCGGGAACGGCCGGTCCAGGTTCAGCACCACCCCCAGTTCGACCGGTTCGCCCAGCTCCCCGATCCGGACGCCGACGAGGCGGCGCCCGGGCAGGTAGGTGGCCACCGCACCGAAGGCGCCGGCGTCGAGGCGGGCCACGGCCGGGTGCGCGGTCACGACGGCGGCGATGCGCTCGGCCAGGACGCGGTCCTGGTCGGGGTCGAGCCGTTGCGGTCGGCCTGTCCCGGCCGTCCCGACCCGCTCGGTCGCCGGCGACGGCTCGGCGGTGGTCGGGCTCACTCGACGCGCGACGGCTGCGCGACCGGGACCTCGTCGCCGTTGTCGGCGTCGGGCAGGTGGATGTCGTTGACGGCGATGTTGACCTCGATGACCTCGAGGCCGGTCATGCGCTCCACCGCGGTGATCACGTTGCGGCGCACCGCGCGGGCCAGCTCGACGATCCCGGCGCCGTACTCCACGACGATGTCGAGGTCGATCGCGGCCTGCTTCTCGCCCACCTCGACCTGCACGCCCGCGATGTTCGCGGCACCGGTGCCGCCACCGGGGATCCGCTCCCGGATCGCGCCGAACGCCCGGGACACCCCACCGCCCATCGAGTGCACGCCCGAGATCTCGCGCGCCGCGATGCCTGCGATCTTCTGCACGACGGAGGCGGCGATGGTGGTACGGCCCTGGCTGGTGTCCTCGGCCAGCCGGGCCGGGGTCGCCGTGCCCGCAGCCGTCGTTGCCGAGGAGGTCGTGGTGGCGCTGGTGTTCGCCGTGCTCTGGGTCATCTCGCGCTCCTTCTCACTGCGCTCACTGTGCGTGGACCGGCCCCTGCTGGTGCGTGCCGGTCGCACGGGGATGAGACGTCCATACCCGCTGCCTGCTCACGACACATCACCCGATCAGAGGGGTCCGGACGGTCCGCAGCACCGGGCGCGGCGGTAGCGCAGGAGCAGGGTGTCATCGTCGTGCAGGGTGCTGACCAGTGACATGGTCCGTGGCGGCGTCGCGGGTGCACCGTGGGCGATGCGGCCGGCCTCACCGCCGGTCAGCAACGGGGCGACCGTCAGGCAGAGTTCGTCGACGGCGTCGGCGGCCACGAGGTCGCCGTGCAGACCCGGGCCGCCCTCGCAGAGCACCCGGTACAGCCCGCGGCGCCCGAGTTCGGCGATGACGCCGGCCGGATCGAGCCGGTCCAGGACGACAACGTCGCCGCCGGCCGCCGCCAGCCGGTCGCGCCGCTGCGCCGGGGCCGAGGCCCGGGTGAGGATGATCGGGGGGACCGCGGTGTCGGTGAACAGCCGGCTCTCGGGGTCGAGGTCGGCCGAGCCGGTGACGACGGCGATCGGCGGGGGAGTGTCGCGGCCATCGGTGGGCCGCCGGGCGCCCCGGTAGTTCTCGGCCCGGACCGTCCCGGCGCCGACCAGGATCACGTCGGCGAGCCGGCGCAGCAGCCCGAAGACCCTCTTGTCGGCGGCCGATCCCAGTCCGCCGGAGCGCCCGTCGACCGACACCGCGCCGTCCAGGCTGGACACGAAGTTGACCCGCACGTAGGGCGCGGTGAGGTCATCCGGATAGGCGTAGGCCGCCGCCAGGGCGGCATCATCGATCTCGCCGCCGGTGTCGGTGCCGGGCGTGGGCCACAGTCGTCGCACCCCGCCATCCCAGCACCCGGGCGCGGTGCTGTCCCGACGGCCGTCCGGGGAGTGGGACGGGCCGGTGGCTAGTCCACGAGGTCCGCGTAGCGCCGTGCCCGCTCCGCGGGCGAGGTGCGGGGGCAGGTGGAGCAGGCCGAGCCGTCCCCGGAGACCTTGAAGTAGTAGCAGCACGAGGTCCGCTTCCGGGACAGCCAGACGCGGCCGAGCGCGTCCGTGAACGGGTGCAGCGCGGAGGGCTCGGCGAACTCGGGCGTGCCGCCCGGCAGCACGAGCCCCGCCTCGCGCAGGGTCGCGGTCATCGTGAGCGGGTCGCCGCAGGCCGTGACGCCGTTCTCGCTGCGCCACAGGCCGGTGTCCAGACCGTCGAAGAACGCGCCGAGCAGGGCCCGCCGCGGCAGCGGGCGGCCGGGCGCGTACCCGGCCAGGAACTCGTCGGCATGGGTGCGGATCTGGGCGCGCAGCACCGCGGCGAGCGCGTCGACGTCGCCGACCACGGTGGCGCCCGGGTCGCCGGCGGCGGGATCGTCGGGCAGGCACCAGAACCGCTCGTCGAGCAGGGCGGTGGCCACCGGGATCGGGTTACCGGGATCGCGGCGGAAGGCCAGCGCGGCCCGGTCGAGCACGGGGACGCGGCGGGCGTGCCGGAAGAAGGCCGCGCCGGTCAGCCCGGGCAGGCTCGCGCACCAGTGCAGGACGAAGGCGCTCGCGGTGGTCGGGTGCGTGCCGCCGTACCAGCCGGGCAGCGCGGCGAGGGTCTCGGCCTCCCAGCGCGCCACGAACGCGGTGTCGACGTCGCTGCAGCGGGTCCAGCCGTCGGCGGACGGCCCCGGGCCGACGTGCACGTCGAGACCCTCGACGGCGGCGGACACCCGGGCTGCCGTCTCCGCCACCGCGGAGGTGAGCGAGAGCGTCATAAGGTGAGGTTAGCCTAACTTGAGTGCAGCGACACGCCGGGTCATCGGGGTGAGGTACGGCTGCCCTCTGTCATGACAGGCTTGCCTCACTTATGGTGAGTATCGCCGTGGATCACCATGACCGCGATCACCCGATGGAACGACTGGAGGCCGAGTGACGACGACCGCCACTCCGTCGTCACTCCCGACCGGGGGACGCCGCCCGGGCCCGGCCGGTTCGCTGCGCCGACGCCGGCTCCTGGGCCTGACACTGCTCACAGTGCTGCTCGTCGCGTGCTGCCTGGCCAGCGTCGCCTTCGGCGCGAAGGCGATCCCCCTCGGCAACGTGTGGGACGCGCTGGTCGCGCCGACCGGCTCCGAGGACGACATCGTGGTGCGCTCGCTGCGGATCCCGCGCACCGTCCTCGGCATCCTGGTCGGCGCGGCGCTGGGGCTCGCCGGCGCGCTGATCCAGGGCCACACCCGCAATCCGCTGGCCGACCCCGGCCTGCTCGGCGTCAACGCCGGTGCCGCGTTCCTCGTCGTGCTCGGGGTCTACGCCTTCGGCGTGACCACGCTGTTCGGCTACGTGTGGTTCGCCTTCGCCGGGGCGCTCGCCGCCAGCGTCGCGGTCTTCCTGCTCGGGTCCACCGGCCGCGGCGGCGCAACCCCGGTGACGCTCGCGCTGGCCGGGGCCGCGGTCAGCGCCCTGCTGCAGGCGCTCACCTCGTCGGTGATCATCCTCGACGCCGAGACGCTGGACGCCTACCGGTTCTGGAACGTCGGCTCCCTCGCCGGGCGGGACGCCGAGGTGGCCGGCCAGGTGGTCTGGTTCCTGGTGGCCGGCGCGGTGATCGGGCTGGCCGGTGCGCCCGCGCTCAACGCGCTCTCGCTCGGTGAGGACGTCGCGCGCTCGCTCGGCCAGTCGGTCCGGCGCACCCGGGTGCTGGGTGTCGTGGCGATCACGCTGCTGGCCGGCGGGGCCACCGCCGCGTGCGGCCCGATCATGTTCGTCGGCCTCGTCGTCCCCCACATCGTGCGGGCGTTCACCGGACCCGACTACCGGTGGCTGCTACCGGCGTCCGCGCTGACCGGCTCCGTGCTGCTCCTGATCGCCGATGTCGCCGGGCGCATCGTCGCGCGGCCCGGTGAGATCCAGGTCGGCATCCTGTTGGCGCTGGTCGGGGCGCCGTTCTTCATCGCCCTGGTCCGCCGCCGAAAGATGGTGCAGCTGTGAGGACCACGCTCGACGGGTCCCCGGACCCGGTCCTGCGCCCCGCTCCGGACCCGGTACCCGGGCGGGTCCCGGTGCGTGTCGGGCGCGTCTCCGGGGTCTGGCGGCCGCGGTCGGTGGCCGTGCTGCTGGCCGGCTGCGCCGTGCTGGTGCTCGCGATGGCGGTCAACATCGGCCGCGGCGAGTTCCCGATCAGCATCGGCGAGGTGCTGGCGGTGCTGACCGGTGGCGGCGAGGCGAGCCAGCAGTTCATCGTGCTGGAACTGCGGCTGCCGCGCTCGCTGACCGGCGCGCTGGTGGGGGCGGCGCTGGGGGTGTCGGGCGCGATCCTGCAGGCGATCGCGCGCAACCCGCTGGCCAGCCCCGACATCATCGGCATCACCGCCGGCGCCGGCGCGGCCGCCGTGACCGTCATCGTGCTCGGCGGCAGCTTCGGGGCGATCGGCGGGCTCGGGTCGGCGGTCGGGCTGCCGCTCGCGGCGCTGCTCGGTGGCCTGCTCACCGCCGGCGCGATCTACGGGCTGGCCTGGCGCAAGGGCATCCAGGGCTTCCGGCTGGTCCTGGTCGGCATCGGCATCAACGCGATCCTGTTCGCCACGATCAACTGGCTGCTCGTCGTCGCGCAGGTCTACGAGGCCGCCCGGGCCCAGGTCTGGCTCAACGGCAGCCTCAACGCCCGGGGCTGGGAGCACGTGGTCCCGGTCGGGATCGCGCTGGCCGTGCTCGTCCCCGCGGCCCTGGTGCTCGCGCACCTGCTCGGCGGTCTGCAGTTCGGCGACGACACCGCCCAGGGCCTCGGGATCCGGGTCGACGCGGGCCGTACGGCGCTGCTGCTGGTCGCCGTGGGGCTGGCCGCGGTGGCGACGGCCTCGGCCGGGCCGATCGCGTTCGTCGCGCTCGTCGCCCCGCAGATCGCGCAACGCCTCGTCGGGGCGGCCCGCCCGCCCATCGCCGCATCGCTCGTACTGGGCGCCGCGTTGACGGTGGTCGCGGACCTGATCGCGCGCACCGCGTTCGGCGGCACCGAACTGCCGGTCGGCGTCGTGACCGCGGTGCTCGGCGCGCCGTACCTGCTCTACCTGCTCGCCCGTCAAGGCCGGGAGGCCCGCGCATGACCCAGACCAGCGTCCAGACCGCCGAGCCCCCGGCGCCCGCGCCCCCGCCCGTCCGGCTGCGGGCCGACGGGGTGCGGCTCGGCTACGGCGACCGCCTCGTGGTCGACGGCCTCGATCTCGACGTGCTGGGTGGCACCGTCACCGCGGTCATCGGGCCCAACGGCTGCGGCAAGTCGACACTGCTGCGCGCGCTGGGGCGGCTGCTCAAGCCCACCGGCGGCCAGGTGCTGCTGGACGGCAGACGGATCGACCGGATCCCGACCAAGGAGGTCGCGACCGTCCTCGGCATCCTCCCGCAGTCCCCGGTCGCACCGGAGGGACTGACGGTGGCCGACCTGGTCGCGCGGGGCCGGCACCCGCACCAGGCGTGGTACCGGCAGTGGTCCTCCGACGACGAGCAGGCCGTCGCCGAGGCGTTGCGTTGGACGGGCATGCTCGACCTCGCCGAACGACCGGTCGACGAGCTCTCCGGGGGGCAGCGGCAGCGGGCCTGGATCTCGATGGCCCTGGCCCAGGGCACCGACCTGCTGCTGCTCGACGAGCCGACGACGTTCCTCGATCTCGCCCACCAGGTGGAGGTGCTGGAGATGGTCCGCCGGTTGCACACCGAGGCCGGGCGGACGGTCGTCATGGTGCTGCACGACCTGAACCTCGCGGCCCGCTACGCCGATCGGCTGGTCGCGATGCGCGCCGGGCGCGTGGTGGCGGCGGGCGAGCCCGCGGACGTGATCACCGAGCCGCTGCTGCGCGAGGTGTTCGGGCTGGACGCCCGGGTGATCACGGACCCGGTGTCGGGCGCCCCGCTCGTGGTGCCGATCGGGACCCACGCCGTGCCCTGACCCCGACTCGCGCTGCTGAGCCGGGGCGGGCTCGGGCGGACTGGCTACGCTGCAATCGTGGCGAAGACCGCGCGTGAGACGTTCCGGGTGCCCGCGGGCGACCTCGATCTCTGCGCCCTCGACCCGCGGGCCCGCCCGATCGGTCCGAAGGACAAGGCCACCGCCGAGGCCGAGATGATCGACCTGGGCGCGCGGCTCGACGCGCGCCAGGAAGCGCTCTACGCCGAGGCCGTCTGGGGCGGGAGGCGCTCGGTGCTGCTGGTGCTGCAGGGCATGGACACCTCGGGCAATCT
This sequence comes from Pseudonocardia bannensis, assembly GCF_012911875.1. Classification (GTDB taxonomy): domain Bacteria; phylum Actinomycetota; class Actinomycetes; order Mycobacteriales; family Pseudonocardiaceae; genus Pseudonocardia; species Pseudonocardia bannensis. The sequence continues at coordinate 17,270 of NZ_JAAXKZ010000128.1, forward strand.
ACGCGACGTGCTCGCTGCGCGCGCTGCAGGCGACGGGGGCGCGTCGCTGGCGTTCGAGGTGTTCATCCACCGGCTGGCCCGGGAGGCCGCGGCGATGACGGTGGCGGCCGGTG
>NZ_JAAXKZ010000129.1 GCF_012911875.1 Pseudonocardia bannensis
CCCCCCGCCGCCGCCCACCAGCGCCGGCCCAGCGCCGGTGCGCTCGCCACCCCGACCACCGGGGTCCCGTGCACGGTCAGGGCGATGAGTGAGGCCCACGCCGGCATGCCGCGGGAGAAGTTCTTGGTGCCGTCGATCGGGTCCAGGACCCAGCCCCGCCCGCTGGCGGGGACCTCGCCGCCGCGTTCCTCGCCGAGCACGGCGTCGTCGGGACGCTCCGTGGCCAGCTCGGCCCGCAGCGCGTCCTCGGCCGCGGTGTCGGCGTCGGTGACCGGGGTGCGGTCGGGCTTGCTCGTCACCCTCAGGTCGGCGGCGCGGAACCGGGGGAGGGTGATGGCGTCGGCGATGTCGGCCAGGCGCAACGCGAGCCGGAGGTCGGAGTCCGAAGGGGTCACAAGAGCCCAGGATCGCAGGCCGCCGACGGCCTCCGGTGTCCGGTCACGGCTAATTCCGCCTCGCCCGGGTCCTTCCGGGGAGTTCAGGCATAAGCTGCCCGGTGTGACGACCGTCCTGCTGGCCGAGGACGACGCGGCCATCGCCGAACCGCTGTCCCGGGCTCTGCAACGGGAGGGCTACGAGGTCGATGTGGCGGCGGACGGCATCGCCGCGCTCGACCAGGTCCGTCTCGGCCACATCGACCTGCTCGTCCTCGACCTCGGGCTGCCCGGGATGGACGGGCTGGAGGTGTGCCGCCGGCTGCGCCTGGACTTTCCCGACCTCCCCGTCCTGATGCTGACCGCCCGCACCGACGAGGTCGACTTCGTCGTGGGCCTCGATGCCGGTGCCGACGACTACGTGGGCAAGCCGTTCCGGCTCGCCGAGCTGCTCGCCCGGGTTCGCGCGCTGCTGCGCCGGCTGACCCCGGAGGCCGTCGAGGTGGGTGGCGTCCGGATGGAGCTGTCCGGGCGCCGGGTGCTCGTCGACGGCTCCGAGGTCGGGCTCGCGAACAAGGAGTTCGAGCTGCTCCGGGTGCTGCTGCTGCGTGCCGGGCAGGTCGTGACCCGCGAGGAGATCCTGCGTGAGGTCTGGAACGACCCGGACCTCAAGACGTCGAAGACGCTGGACATGCACATGTCCTGGCTCCGGCGGAAGATCGGCGGCGAGCGCCGCATCGCGACGGTCCGGGGCGTCGGGTTCCGCTTCAACCACGACTGAGGACCGAAGGAGGCACGACCGAGGCATGACCCCCGCGAGACGACTGAGACCGAACTGAAAGCCTCCACTGACCCATGCGCCGCCGGATCCTGCAATCGACCCTGTTCGTCGTGGCCATCACGGCTCTGGTGCTGGGCGGACCGCTGGCCATCACCACCTGGCAGCTCGTGGAGGACTTCACGCGGGCGGATCTGACCTCCCGGCTGGAGCAGATCGCGGCCCGGCTCGACGACCCCGACATCGGCGACCACGTCGACAGCGCTGCGATCGGACTGGCGATCCCGGCCGGTGGTCAGCTCACCCTGATGCTTCCGGACCGGCCGCCGCAGATGCTCGGTACCGCGGTCGGGGACAACCCGGTCGCCGAGACCCTGCCCTTCGGTCCCGGCGGCGCGCTCACCATCGCCCAGCCCCGGTCGATCATGCGCACCGAGCAGGTCCAGGTCACGGTCATCGTGCTGCTGCTGGTCGTGCTCTCCGTGGGTACCGGTGCCGTGGTGGCGACGGTGACCGCCCGACGCCTCGCCGAACCGCTGCTCGACGTCGCCGACCGCGCCGCGCGGCTGGGCGCGGGGGACTTCCGGCGGGCTCCGCACCGGCACGGCATCCCCGAGCTCGACCGGGTCTCCGACGTGCTCGACACGTCGGCGGCGGCACTCGCCGAACTCGTGCAGCGCGAACGGGCCCTGGTCGGGGACGTCTCGCACCAGCTGCGCAGCCGGCTGACCGCGTTGCAGTTGCGGCTCGACGAGCTGAGCACCCATCCCGATCCGAGCGCCCGCCGCGAGGCGATCGCCGCCCTCGAGCAGACCGAGCGGCTGACCGGGGTGCTCGACGAACTGCTGGAGGCGGCCCGGCTGGCCCGCGCCGCCGGGGCCGAGCCGCTCGACCTGCGGGAGGGGCTGACCGCCGTCGCGGAGGAGTGGCGGCAGGCGCTGCGCGCGGCCGGGCGCTCGCTCAAGGTCCAGGTCCCGGAGGGCCTGCTGGCCCGCGTCACCCCGGCGCGGATCCGGGAAGCGGTCGGCGCGCTCGTCGACAACGCGACCCACCACGGCGACGGGACCGTCACGGTGGCCGCGCGGTCCGGGGAGAACACGCTGGTCATCGAGGTCAGCGACACCGGGCCGGGGGTGCCCGACGAGCTCGTGCCGCACGTCTTCGACCGGGGCGTCTCGGTCGGTTCGTCGACCGGGCTGGGTCTCGCGCTGGCCCGTGCCCTGGTCGAGGCCGACGGCGGGCGCCTCGAGCTGTCCCGGGCCCGGCCGCCGACCTTCACGATCTTCCTGCCCGCCGCCCGGGCCGACGACATGGTCAGCCTGCCGCGTCCGGTGGGCACCCCGCGCTGAGGACCCGGACGGTCAGTCGCCGACGACCGGCACCTGGCGGCGCACGTTCTCGTCCGGGAAGACGAACCGGCGGAACGCCCACCAGCGGAACGCCATACCGGCGAGGACGCCGAGGACCTGCCCGCTGACGAAGTCCGCGATCTCCTGGGCGAGCAGGCTCACACCGGGGACCTTGAGGTCGAGGACGTACCGCGAGATGGCCAGCGGTGCGGTGTAGACCGCGACGCCGATGCCGCTGATCAGGAAGAACAGCGCGGCCTCGTGGTGGCGCTCGCGCCCACCGCGGGTGCGGAAGGACCACTCGCGGTTGAGCACATAGGACACGATGGTGGCCACGAGCACGGCGATGATCTTCGCGGTGAGTGGCTTCTCGACGAGCACGGTGGCCTTCAGCAGCAGGAACACCGCGGTGTCGATCACCCAGGTGGTGCCGCCGACGAAGGCGAACTTGACGAACTCCCGGTGCCTGATGGCGACGTCGCGGTAGGGCTGGGGGATGCGCGTCAGCACCGCTTCGACCACGGACACCTGATTGATCGTGCCAGATCCACCACCCGGGGCCCGGGGTGGCCCGCGGGCCGTGTCGGCGCCACCGTAGGCTCTACACACCGTGAGCACACCCAGCGGCGCCCCCGTCGTCGGCATGGTGGGGGCCGGGCAGCTGGCCCGGATGACCCACCAGGCCGCGATCGCGCTCGGCCAGTCCCTGCGGGTCCTGGCGGTCCGTCCGGACGAGCCCGCCGCCCAGGTCACCCCGGACGTCGTCCTCGGGTCGGTGGACGACCTCGACGCGCTGCGGGCCTTCGCCCGGGGCTGCGACGCCGTCACCTTCGACCACGAGCAGGTTCCGCAGGCGGCGCTGCGCGCGCTCGTCGAGGCCGGCGTCGCGGTGCGCCCGGGGCCGGACGCGCTGCTGCACGCGCAGGACAAGCTCGTCATGCGTCGCAGGCTGGCCGATCTCGGCATCCCGGTGCCGCCCTTCGCGGAGGTCACGAGCGCGGCGGACGTGAAGGCCTTCGCCGCCGAGCACGGCTGGCCGGTGGTGCTCAAGGCGGTCCGTGGCGGCTACGACGGCCGCGGGGTGTGGATGCTCGACGCCCCCGACCCCGTGCTGATCGAGGAGCTCCTCGCCGCCGGTACGCCGCTGATGGCCGAGCAGGCGGTGGCGATGCGCCGGGAGCTGGCCGCTCAGGTGGCGCGCTCGCCCTACGGCCAGGCCGCGGCCTGGCCGGTGGTGGAGACGGTCCAGGAGGACGGGCAGTGCGTGCAGGTGCTCGTCCCCGCGCCGGGGCTGTCCGAGGAGACCGCGCTGGCCGCCCAGCGACTGGCCCTTCGGGTGGCCGCCGAGCTGGACGTGACCGGGTTGCTGGCCGTCGAGCTGTTCGAGACCGACGCCGGCCTGATCGTCAACGAGCTGGCGATGCGTCCGCACAACTCCGGGCACTGGACGATCGAGGGCGCCCGGACCTCGCAGTTCGAGCAGCATCTGCGCGCGGTGCTCGACTACCCGCTGGGCGTGACGACCCCGACGGCCCCGGTGGTGGTCATGGCCAACGTGCTGGGTGCCGCGGTCCCGCCGGAGATGAGCGTCGACGAGCGGCTGCACCACCTGTTCGCCCGGTTCCCGGATGCCAAGGTGCACCTCTACGGCAAGGCGGAGCGCCCGGCACGCAAGGTCGGCCACGTGACGGTGCTCGGGACGGAACTCGCCCCGGTCCGCGAGCGGGCCGCGCTGGCGGCCGAGTGGCTGTCCACCGCCGTCTGGTCCGACGGCTGGTCACCGCATGACGGAGCGGCGACCGCAGCACCGACAGAACGGGGGGAGCGCGATGTCTGAGTCGCTGGATGCCGGTCCGCTGGTCGGCGTGATCATGGGCAGCGACTCGGACTGGCCGGTGATGGAGGCCGCGGCCGCCGCACTGGCCGAGTTCGAGATCCCGCACGAGGTCGGTGTCTACTCCGCGCACCGGACCCCGCAGCGGATGCTCGACTACGCCCGGGACGCGGCCGGGCGCGGGCTGCGGGTGATCATCGCCGGGGCGGGCGGCGCGGCCCACCTGCCCGGGATGGTCGCCGCAGCGACCCCGCTGCCGGTCGTCGGGGTCCCCGTTCCGCTGAGCCGGCTCGATGGCCTGGACTCGCTGCTGTCGATCGTCCAGATGCCCGCCGGGGTCCCGGTCGCGACGGTCGCCGTGGGCGGGGCGCGCAACGCCGGACTGCTGGCGGCGCGGATCCTGGCCGCCGCCGACCCGGCCCTGCGGGCCCGGATGGAGCAGTTCCAGGCGGCGCTCGAGCGCGCGGTGCTGGAGAAGGACGCGGCACTGCGGGCAACGCTGTCCGGCGCCTGAGCGTCCGCTCGGGCGGAACCCCGCCGTCCGCCCCCGAGGGGTCCCGCCGTGGCGTCGACCGTGCTGATCGAGGCCGTACTTCTGGCGGACATCCGGATCCACGGCGACACCGGTGGACGGCCGCCACGGTGCCCGACCGCGCCGCGGTGAATCTTCGTTGCCGGTACCCGCGGGCGGAACGTACTGTGGAGGTACACGTGAGAGGAGGTGGTCCAGCGTTGATCAGCTACAGGACTCGTGAGGTGGCTGTCCGCTAGCACTACAGGACGTCTCCGACGGCCAGTGGAAGCCGGTGTGGTGCCGGCGAATTCCAGGCAGTCACCCGTGATCCCCGGGCCCGAGCCCGTCCAGCTCGGCGTGCGCATCCCACGATGCGGCCCGGGGATCACGCATGTCCGGCAACAGTCCGCCCGCGGCCGAGCCCGGGTCCTCGTCCAGCGCCCGGGGTTCACCGCCGCCGGATCAGGATCGAGAGGGCCACGCGCGCATCGTGCGACCGACGCGCGTGTTCGGCGCGCGCGTGGCGGCACGGGGCGCGCGTTGTCGAAGACCCGGCCGGGGGTCGGTCAGGAGGGGGTGGTGCGCTCCAGGCGGTCGACCGCTTCCTCCAGCCGGCGCGCGACCTCGGTGAGCTCGTCCGCCGCCTCGACCGGCAGCAGGTCGGCGACCCGTCGGAACCGCGCCCGGCACGACTCCACCCCGGCCGGTGTCGCGCCGTCGGCCAGCCATCGCCGCAGGGCCTGGTTGTGCGCGGCGACGACGGCGGCGGCGGTGACCGCGGCGCGCAGCTCGCCGTCGGGCACGTCGGCCAGCCGCACGCGCAGCTGCCGGGTGAACAGCCGCCGGTAGCGGTCGACGCTGGCCACCTCCCGGTCGCGCAGCGCCGGCACCTCGTGGGTGAGCCGGAACCGCTTGCGGGCGACATCGGCGTCGTCGAAGTACAGGTCGAACACCGTCTCGCCGGCGCGCAGCACCAGCGACAGCACCGGCTCGGACGGGTGGGCGTCGGCGAAGATCGCCCCGACCCGGGCCAGGCAGGCCTCGTGGTCCGGGGAGACGGCGTCCTCCTTGCCGCGGAAGTAGCGGAAGAACGTGCGCCGGCCGACCCCCGCCGCGGCGGCGATGTCGTCGACGGTCGTGTCGTCGTAGCCGCGCTCGGTGAACAGGGCGACGGCGGCGTTCACCAGGTCCCGGCGGACCTCGGCGCGGCCCTCCGCCGACCGGCCGCGGCGCGGGGCGGGCGGCGCGCCGGCCGAAGAATTCATGGCACGCAGGGTAGCACCGTGTTTGCTAGATGGCACGGAGTGCCGTTAGGGTGTCGATGCCGAGATCAACGCACCGCATTCTGGGGACGGGGACATGAACGCCGACTTCGACACCTACCGGCTCAGCGACGAGCACGAGGCCCTGCGCGAGGCCGTCCGCGCTCTCGCGGAGAAGGAGATCGCGCCGTATGCCGCGGAGGTGGACGAGCAGGGGCGCTACCCCGTCGAGGCCCGCGACGCGCTGGTCAAGGCCGGGTTCCACGCCATCACGATCCCCGAGGAGTACGGCGGCGAGGGGGCCGACGAGCTGGCCGGCTGCATCGTCATCGAGGAGGTCGCGCGGGCCTGCGCGTCGTCCTCGCTGATCCCCGGCGTCAACGGGCTGGGCCTGACCCCGATCCTGCTGTCCGCCTCGCACGAGCTCAAGCAGCAGGTGCTGCCCTCGATCGCCAGCGGCGAGGCGATGATCTCCTACGCGCTGTCCGAGCGGGAGGCCGGCTCCGACGCCGCGTCGATGAAGACCCGCGCCCGCCGCGACGGCGACGAGTGGGTGCTCAACGGCACGAAGTGCTGGATCACCAACGCCGGCGAGTCGACCTGGTACACCGTGATGGCGGTGACCGACCCGGAGAAGAAGGCGAACGGCATCTCCGCGTTCGTGGTCCACAAGGACGACCCGGGCTTCGAGGTCGGGCCGAAGGAGCGCAAGCTCGGGATCAACGGCTCGCCCACCCGCGAGATCTACTTCTCCGACTGCCGGATCCCGGCCGACCGGATCATCGGCGCCGAGGGCACCGGTTTCAAGACCGCGCTGCAGACGCTCGACCACACCCGCCCGACGATCGGTGCGCAGGCGGTCGGCATCGCGCAGGGCGCGCTCGACGTCGCGATCTCCTACGTCAAGGAGCGCAAGCAGTTCGGCAAGCACCTGGCCGAGTTCCAGGGCCTGCAGTTCATGATCGCCGACATGGCGATGAAGGTCGAGGCGGCCCGGCAGCTGGTCTACGTGGCCACCTCGCGCGCCGAGCGCGGTGAGGCGAACCTCGGCTTCATCTCCAGCGCGGCCAAGTGCATGGCCAGCGACGTGGCGATGTCGGTGACCACCGACGCCGTGCAGCTGCTCGGCGGGGCGGGCTACACCAAGGACTTCCCGGTGGAGCGCATGATGCGCGACGCCAAGATCACTCAGATCTACGAGGGCACCAACCAGGTGCAGCGACTCGTCATGGCGCGCGCGCTGCTCCGCTGAGTTCCGATCGACCGACGACGCCGGCCGCGGCACGCCCGCGGCCGGCGGCCTGCTCGGCGTCGAGGAGGACGAGGTCGCGATCGGTTCCGGCAGTCCATCCCGGCCCGGGGCGCCGTCGTCCGTCTGTCCCGAATGGAGATGGAGCCGTCCGTGGCCGACGACGGCGTCCCCTTCACCCAGGACAACTCCATGTCCCGGGTCCAGGGGGCGCCGGGACCGTGCAGCTTCCGGCGGCTCATCGACCGGGACTCCGGCAGCTGAGGCGCGGCGCCACCGGGGGAGGTTCAGAGCAGGAAGCGGAACAGCGGGCTGTTCGGCGGCACCTGCTCGATGTGCGGCGGCGCGGCACGCATCCGCTCCAGCAGCGCGCCGAGGTCCTCCGGGCGGCCGAGCTCGATGCCGACCAGCGCGGGCCCGGTCTCCCGGTTGCTGCGCTTGACGTACTCGAACAGCGTGATGTCGTCGTCCGGGCCGAGTACGTCGTCGAGGAACCGGCGCAGTGCCCCGGGCTCCTGCGGGAAGTCGACGAGGAAGTAGTGCTTGCGGCCCTCGTGCACCAGGGCCCGCTCGACGATCTCCGCGTACCGGCTCACGTCGTTGTTGCCGCCGGACAGCACGCACACGGTCGTGCCCCCACGTGGGATGTCCAATGTGTCCAGAGCCGCCGGGGCGAGCGCTCCGGCGGGCTCGGCGATGATCCCGTCGCTCTGGTACAGAGCGAGCATCTCCATGCAGATCCGGCCCTCGGGCACCGGGGTGAGGGCGACGCCCGCGTCGCGGACGATCGGGAAGGTGACGTCGCCGACCCGCCGGACCGCGGCACCGTCGACGAACGGGTCGAGCTCGGCGAGCGTGACCGGCGCCCCGGCGTCGACCGCCGCGGCCATCCCGGCGGCCCCGGCCGGCTCCACGCCGGCCACCCGGACCCCGGGGTGGCGCTCACCCAGCCAGGCCAGCGTCCCGGCCAGCAGCCCGCCCCCGCCCACGGGCACGACGAGCAGGTCGGGCTCGCCGCCGAGCTGGCCGATGATCTCGCGGGCCACCGTGCCCTGCCCGGCCACGGTGCGCGGGTCGTCGAACGCGGGGACGAGGGTGGCGCCGGTGTCGCCGGCGTCGGCGGCCGCGGCGGCTGCCGCGTCGTCGTAGGTGTTGCCGACCACGATGACGTCGACGACCCTGCCGCCCAGCTTGGCCACCCGGTCGCGCTTCTGGCGCGGTGTGGTGCGCGGCAGGTACACCCGCGCCTTGACCCCGAGCCGGGCGCACGCGAACGCGACCCCCTGCGCGTGGTTGCCCGCACTCGCGCACACCACGCCCCGGTCGCGGGCGGCGTCGTCGAGCTGCGCGATGAGGTTGTAGGCCCCGCGGATCTTGTAGGACCGGACGGGCTGCAGGTCCTCGCGCTTGAGCCACACCTCGCCGCCGACGGCGTCGGAGAGCCGCGGGGACAGCTGCAGCGGGCTCGGGCCGATCACGGCTCGCAGCCGCTCGGCGGCGTCGTCGACGTCGTGGGCAGTCACGGTTGTCACGGTGGACACGGTCCCACGATCCCTCAGGTCAGCCGGACGGTGGTCTTCTCGGTGTCCGCCCGATGATCCAGCTTCGCCGGGTCGGCGTTGCGGCACTGGACCAGCGACGCACCGGCGGCCAGCACGGCGAGCAACCCGTCGAGCACGCAGTCCAGACTGGACCAGTCCAGAGTGGACAGCACGCGGTCCCCTACGGACACCCCGAGGGCCGTCGCGCGGTGGTGGGCGTCGGTGAGCACGTCGGCCACCGAGCCGCCGGCCAGCGCAGGGGCGTCGTCGGGTACCTCGTCCCACGGGACGAACTCGTCGCCCTGCAGCCGGACCTCGGTCGCGAAGTCGATGACCCCGGCGGGCAGGCCGGGCAGCCCGCGGCCGAACGCGTCCAGCGACAGCGCGATGACACCCCCGTCGGGCTCGGCGGCCAGCGCGAGGTCGACCCGGTCGGCGTCGCAGAGCACCCACTCCGCCTCGCCCGGCTCGGCGACCACCTGCCCGCCGCACCACCAGATGGCCAGCAGCACGGCTGCGGTCTGCCAGTGCGCGGGCAGCAGCACCGCCACCGGGGTGCCGGGTTCGACGTCGCACTCGTCGCGCAGCAGGTTCGCGGCCTTGGCGGCCCAGTTGGCCGTCGTGATCGCCGAGAGTTCGATGCGCTCGCCGGTCGCGTCGTCGTAGAAGGTGATCAGCGGCCGGGCCGGGTTGCCGGCCAGCGCCGGTTCGAGCAGCGCGGCGGTCAGGGTCACAGCAGGGCCTCGCAGAAGAGTCGTTCGGAGGGCGGCATCAATCGATGCACGGTACGCCGCTCGCCGTGATCGGCGGTTCCGCGGCGGGTGGAGCCCCGGCGGCCGGGGTGGCCGCCGGGGCGGTGGTCGGGGCGGCCGCCCGGCTGAAGTCCGTGCCGAGCAGCACCTGCACCCGCCCGGGGGGCGCGGTGTCGGAGCGCTCGACCGGCAGGTTGCCGAGCTGGGCGGCGACCGCTCCCGCGGCGTCGGCGTCGTCGTCATCGGCATGGCGCACCACCGATGTCGAGCGGGCCCCGGCGTTCTCCACGCTGCCCCGGGTGAACCCGGCCGCGGCGAGCTGGTCGGCCACCTGGGCGGCGAGCCCGGTGGCTCCCGAGGCGTTCCCGACGTCGACGGTCACCTGTGCGGGGTCCACCGCCGGGGTCGGTGGCGGCGCCGCGGCCGCTGCGTTGTCGCCGGTCTTCTGCTCGACGAACCCGCGCACCTCGTCGCGATCGACGAGCACCACGTCGCCGCGTTCGTTGGACTCCCCGCCGCGGGTCGGGATGGTCAGGAACTCGAGCTTGCCGGCCGCGATGTTCGACGCCTGGCGGGCGAAGGCGAGCACGTCCCACCCGGAGTCGATGACCAGCGACTTCTGCGCCACGTCGATCAGGGCGCCGAGGGTGTTCGGGTTGGTGAGGGTGCCGCTGGAGAGGATCTTGTCGGCGACGGCGGCGAGGAACACCTGCTGACGGCGGATGCGGGACAGGTCGCCCTCGGGCAGGGCATGGCGCTGCCGCACGAACGCCAGCGCGTCGGCGCCGGAGATGGTCTGCGGTCCGGCCGGGAAGCGGGCACCCGACAGCTCCTCGTCGACCGGGGCCTTGAGGCAGACGTCGACACCGCCGATGGCCGTCGTCAGGTTGTAGAAACCGAGCAGGTTGACCTCGGCGTAGTGGTCGATCTGCACGCCGGTCAGGTCCTCGACCGTCGAGATCAGCGTGCTGCGTCCGGCCGCCGCCGACTCCCGGTCCACCCGCTTGTGGTCACGGATGCCCTGGGCGACCAGCTCATCGGCCTTGAGCGCCTTCGTCGCGGGGTAGGCAGCGTTGATCTTGTCGCGGCGGTAGCCGGGAATGTCGACGTAACTGTCGCGCGGGATCGAGAAGGCGACCCCGCTGCCGCCGTCGGCGGGCAGGTGGAGGAGCATGATCGTGTCGGAGTTCAGCACCCCGGGTTCGGCCCCGCTGCGCAGCTGGGCCAGGACCTGCTCGGGCAGCGGGTTGCCCTGGGCGTCGGTGCGGCTGTCCACCCCGACCAGCAGGATGTTCAGCCCGTCGCCGTCGGACCCGCCGAAGATCACGTCGGTGGTCGTCAGCCCGGCCACGAGGTCGCGGTAGAGCCCCCAGGCGGTGCCGGTCAGGACCAGGACGAGGGCGGACATGGTGGCCATCGTGATGCGCAGGCGCCGGGGCCAGTCGGGCGGCGCGGACGCCGCGGCGCCGTCCCGGGGGCGGCGTGGCCCGGCCGGGCGGGTGGTCGCCGGGCGCGAGCCGCCCGGCCGTGAGCCGCCGGGGCGGGCCCGGGCGGTGCCGCCGCGCGGGGCGGCCGATCGCGGCGGGTCGGACCGGGCGCCGGACCGCGAACCCGGGGGCGGCGGGCCCGATCGCGTGGAGCCGAACTCCGACGAGGTGTAGGGCGACCCGTACCGATCCCCGGACGCCGGCCGGTACGACGATCCGGAGGACGAGCCACGGCGCGCGGATCCTGTCCGCACCCCGCTTCCGGCCCACCGCTCGTCCACATCGCTCCCGTCATCCGCCCGATCGGGCCCACCAGGGTGCAACATCTCTACCGGAAATCGGCGCGACGGGCTGCGTGTCGGGGCAACGATTTCGGCAGCGTGGCACGATTTCACACATGTCATCCCCCTCCCGAGTGCTCATCACCGGCGGCGCCGGCTTCATCGGCTCGCACTACGTCCGCACCCTGGTGAGCGGGGGCTACGCCGCGTTCGCCGAGGCCGAGGTGGTGGTCCTGGACCTGCTGACCTACGCCGGGAACGAGGCCAACCTGGCCCCCGTGGCGGGCTCGCCGCAGTTGCGTTTCGTGCGCGGTGACATTCGTGACACCGATCTCGTCGCGAAGCTCATGGTGGGCACCGATGTGGTGGTGCACTTCGCCGCGGAGTCGCATGTGGACCGGTCGATCACCGGTGCCGCGGACTTCGTCTCGACGAACGTCGCAGGCACCCAGGTGTTGCTGCAGGGCGCGCTCGACGCCGGGGTCACGACCTTCGTGCAGGTCTCCACCGACGAGGTCTACGGCTCGATCGACGAGGGTTCGTGGACCGAGGAGACGCCGATCGCGCCGAACTCGCCGTACTCGGCGGCCAAGGCCGGCGGCGATCTGCTGGCGCGCTCGTACCACCGTACGTACGGGATGGACGTGCGGATCACCCGGTGCACCAACAACTACGGGCCGTACCACTTCCCGGAGAAGGTCGTCCCGCTGTTCATCACGAACCTGCTCGACGGCCTGCCGGTACCGCTGTACGGCGACGGCGGCAACGTCCGGGACTGGCTGCACGTCGACGACCACTGCCGCGGGATCCAGCTGGTCGCGGAGCGCGGCAGGCCGGGCGAGATCTACCACATCGGCGGCGGCACCGAGCTGACCAACCGCGAGCTGACCACCCTGCTGCTCGAGGCGACGGGGCGCGACGAGTCCTTCATCCGGCCGGTGGCCGACCGCCTCGGGCACGACCGGCGCTACAGCCTCGACGACACCAAGATCCGTGCCGAGCTGGGCTACGCGCCCGCGACCGACTTCGCCACGGGCCTGGCCGACACCGTGCGCTGGTATCGGGAGAACCGGGCGTGGTGGGAGCCGCTGCGCGCGCGGGCCGCCCTGTGACCCGCTGGCTGATCACCGGCGCGAACGGGATGCTCGGCACGGCACTGCGGGCGGTGCTGGCCGGGCAGGAGCCGGTCGCGCTCGGCCGGGCGGAGCTCGACGTCACCGACGCGGCCTCGATAGAGCGAGCGATCAGCGCGCACCGCCCCGACGTGGTGCTCAACGCCGCCGCCTACACCGCCGTCGACGCCGCGGAGAGCGAGCACGCCGCCGCGTACGCCGGCAATGCCGAGGGCCCTGCCGCCCTGGCCGCCGCGTGCGCCGCGGCGGGCGCCCGGCTCGTGCACGTGTCCACCGACTACGTCTTCGCCGGGGACGCGACGGCGCCCTACGAGCCCGGCGATCCGACCGGCCCGCGCACCGTCTACGGCGCCAGCAAGCTGGCCGGCGAGCAGGCGGTGCTCGCCGCCTCCCCGCGGCACCACGTGGTGCGCACGGCATGGCTCTACGGCGGGGGCGGCGCGAACTTCGTCTCCACGATGGCCCGGCTGGCGCGCGAGGGCCGCGACCCGCAGGTGGTCGACGATCAGCGCGGCAGCCCGACGTGGGCCGGTGATCTGGCCGCGGCGCTCGTCGAGCTGGGCGGGGCGGACGTCCCGGGCGGGGTGCTGCACTTCGCCAACGGCGGGGAGACCACCTGGTTCGGCCTGGCCCGCGCCGTCTTCTCCGAGGTGGGCGCGGACCCGGATCGGGTCGGCCCCTGCGGGACCGACCAGTTCCCCCGGCCCGCGCCGCGGCCGGCCTACTCGGTGCTGGGCGATGCGGCATGGCGCCGGGCCGGGCTGACCCCGCCCCGGCCGTGGCGCGTCGCGCTGACCGCGGCGTTCGTGGCGGAGCGTGACGCGCTGCTCGGTCGGTGAGAACCTGATCCCTCACCTGATCGAGTGAGGGACGGTATGACCGAACCGCTGTCCCAGCAGGGCCGCGAGCTCCTGGACCGCGACCGGGCCCTCGAGGCCGTCGAGATCCTGCGGCACGCCGTCGCGACCGGTGAGCCGTCGGCGCCCGGACTGCTGGCCCGCGCGTACCTCGACAGCGGCAGCTGGCACGCCGCGGCCGAGTGGCTCGGGCAGCTGGTCGAGCGCGGCCACACGGAGTTCGCGGGCCGGCTCGGGGTGGCACTCGCCGAGCTCGGCGACGCCGCCCGGGCGGAGGATGCGCTGCGGCTCGCGATCGACCACGGCGAGCTGGCCGCGGCCAACGACCTCGCGATCCTGCTGCGCGCCCAGGGCCGCCCCGGCGAGGCCGTGCAGGTGCTGATCTGGGCGGCCGAGGCCGGCGACGAGCTGGCACCCGACAACCTCGTCGCCTTCCACCTGGAGGCGGGTGACCTGCCCACCGCCGTCGAGGTGGCCGAGCGGTACGCCGACGACGCGCGTCCGGACACCGTGGTGGCGCTGGCGGACGCGCGCGCGGCCGCGGGCCGCGACGACGACGCCGAGGAGCTCTACCGCCGCGCCGGCGCGCTCGGGGCGCTGCGCGCGCACACCGCGTACGGCGGGTTCCTGCTGGACGTCCGAGGCGACGTCGCGGGCGCGGAGCGCGAGTTCCGGGAGGCGCGCCGCCACCGCGAGCCGGGTTCGGCCTACGCGCTGGGCCGGTTCCTGGCCGACGAGGGGCGCCGCGACGAGGCCCGCGAACACCTCGTGGCGGGCACGAACGCGGGCGACCGCAACGCCGCCGAGGCGCTCGCGGAACTCGACGGCGTGGACCCGACCGACGACTGAGCGCGTTCGGAGCTAGGGTTGCCCGCCGTGGATCCAGCCCCCCGGGACTACGGCGACGAGCTCGCCGTCGTCACCGTCACGTACTCGCCGGGGGAGACCCTGGACGCCTTCCTCGACTCGCTGAAGGGCGCCACCGACCGGGTCCTGCGGGTGGTGCTGGCCGACAACGGATCGACCGACGGCGCGCCCGAGCGGGCCGCCGAGCGTGCGGGCGTGGACCTGCTGCGTATCGGCGAGAACGTCGGCTACGGCACCGCGGCGAACCGCGGGGTCGCCGAACTGGGCCCGGAGGTCGGCTGGGTCGTCGTCGCCAATCCGGACCTCGTGTGGGGCGAGGGCTCGATCGACGCGCTGCTCGCTGCGGCCCGGCGCTGGCCCCGCGCGGGCGCGCTCGGGCCGCTGATCCGCCAGCCGGACGGCTTCGTCTACCCGTCGGCCCGGTTGCTGCCCTCGCTGGGCCGCGGCGCCGGGCACGCCGTGGCGTCGCGGGTGTGGCCGGGCAACCCGTGGACGCGGCAGTACCGCCAGTCCGACGAGGTCGTCGCCGAACGCCCGGCCGGCTGGCTGTCGGGTTCCTGCCTGCTGCTGCGCCGCACGGCGTTCGACTCGGTGAACGGCTTCGACCCCCGGTACTTCATGTACTTCGAGGACGTCGACCTCGGCGACCGTCTGCAGCGGGCCGGCTGGCTCAACGTCTACGTGCCCACCGCCGAGGTCGTACACACCGGGGGGCACTCCACGACGCGGGCCGACGTCTCGGCGCGGATGCTCGCCGAGCACCACCGCAGCGCTTACCGCTACCTGGCCGACCGGCACCGCGGCGTGTGCTGGGCCCCGCTGCGCGCAGCGCTCGGGCTCGGGCTGCGGGTACGGGCGGCGGCCGCCGTCCGGCGGGCCGCCCGCTGATACCGCAGAGTCGAACCCCAGAGTCGGACCGCAGGGACGAAACGGAGGATCCAGGTGCTGGACGACGTCGAAGCGGTGGTGCTCGTCGGCGGCAAGGGGACCCGGCTGCAGCCGCTGACGTTCTCCGCCCCGAAACCCATGCTGCCCACCGCCGGGGTGCCCTTCCTGGCCCATCTGCTGTCCCGGATCCGGGCCGCGGGGGTGCGCCGCGTCGTGCTGGGGACCTCGTACCTGGCGGAGACCTTCGCCGACTACTTCGGGGACGGCACCACCCTGGGGCTGGAGATCACCTACGTGGTGGAGGAGGTCCCGCTGGGCACCGGCGGCGGGATCCGCAACGTGGCCAAGCACCTGACCAGCGACGACGTGCTGATCTTCAACGGTGACGTACTGGCCGGCACCGACCTGCGCGCCGTCGTCGCGACGCACCGGCACACGGATGCCGACGTCACCCTGCACCTGGTCCGGGTACCGGACCCGCGGGCCTACGGCTGCGTGCCGACCGACGGCGACGGACGGGTCCTGGAGTTCCTGGAGAAGACCGCGAACCCGCCGACCGACCAGATCAACGCCGGTTGCTACGTCTTCCGCCGCTCGGTGATCGACACGATCCCGGAGGGCCGGCCGGTGTCGGTGGAGCGGGAGACCTTCCCCCGGCTGCTCGCCACGGGCTCGCGCGTGTCCGGGCACGTCGACACCGCGTACTGGCGGGACATGGGCACCCCCGCGGACCTGGTGCACGGTTCGGCCGACCTGGTCCGCGGCGTCGCGCCGTCGGCGGCGCTGGCCGGGCCGGTCGGGGAGGCGCTGGTGCTCGACGGCGCCCGGATCGCCGATGACGCGCGGGTCCACGGCGGCACGACCGTGGGCCGCGGCGTTCGGATCGGGGCCGGGGCACGGGTCGAGGGCGCGATGCTCTTCGACGGCGCGGTGGTCGGCGCGGGCGCGGTGGTGCAGCACTCCGTGCTCGGGATGGGTGCGCAGGTCGGGGACGGCGCGGTCCTGGTCGATGCGATCGTCGGGGACCGGGCGGTGATCGGGGCGCGCTGCGAACTGCGCGCCGGTGCCCGGGTCTGGCCGGACGTGGTGCTGCCCCCGCACGGGGTACGTTTCTCGCCTGATGTCGAGTAGCACCCGGGAGTGGCTCCCGCCGTTCAGGCTGGACCTGTCCGGGGTGCTGGCCCCGCTGCGCCGCGGCAAGGGTGACCCGACCTGGCGTTCGGTCGGCGAGGGCTCCGCGATCTGGCGGGTGACGAGCACCCCGGACGGGCCCGCGACGATGCGGCTGCACCGCCGCGGTGACGGCACCGTCGTCGCCGATGCGTGGGGCCCCGGGGCGGAGTGGGTGCTCGACGGGCTGCCGGCGCTGCTGGGCGCCGACGACGATCCCGGCGCCTTCGTCGCGCACCACCCGCTCGTCGAGGATGCGGCGCGCCGGATGCCGGGGATCCGGCTGGGGTCGAGCCGCCGGGTGTGGGACTCGCTGATCCCGGCCGTGCTCGAGCAGAAGGTCACCGGGGTCGAGGCACGCCGGTCCTGGCGTGAGCTGTGCCGGCGTTTCGGCGACCGGCCGCCAGGGCCTACGGACCTGGTCCCGTCCGGCATGCGCGTCCCGCCGACCCCGGCCCGGATCCGCGCGGTGCTCGACTGGGAGTGGCACGAGGCCGGCGTCGACTCCGCCCGCCGGCGCGCGATCCTGGCCGCCGCGTCGGTCGCGCACCGGCTGGAGGACGCCGCGACGCTGGGCGGCGAGGCCGGCCGCGAACTGTTGCGCAAGGTCCCGGGGATCGGGGTGTGGACGGCCGCGGAGATCGCCCAGCGGGTCTGGGGTGACCCGGACGCGGTGAGCTTCGGCGACTTCCACATCCCGACGCTGGTCGGCTGGGCGCTGGTCGGCCGCCCGCTGGACGACGCCGGGATGCTCGCCGTGCTCGCGCCGTACGCCCCGCAACGCCAGCGCGCGGTGCGCTACGTCGAGCTGTCGGGTTTCCGCCGCCCCCGCTT
>NZ_JAAXKZ010000012.1 GCF_012911875.1 Pseudonocardia bannensis
GCGACCCCCGCGACCCCGGCGACCCCCGCGACGACCCCTGAGGGGCGCCGGCTCGCCGGCCGGTTCGACATCATCCCGCTGGAGGCGGTGCTGTTCGGGCCGGGCTCGGCCGGTTCCCTCGCCGCCGAGTGCGAGCGGCTGGGCGTCTCCCGGCTGCTGCTGGTGGCCTCGCCCAGCCTGGCCAGCCGGGTCGACCTGGAGGCCCGGTTCAACGACGCCACCGGCGGCCGGATCGCCGCGGTGTTCACCGGGGTGCGCCCGCACGTCCCGCACGACGTCGTGCTGGCCGCGGCCGAGGCCGCCCGGGCCGCAGGCGCCGACGGTGTACTCAGCGTCGGTGGCGGCAGCCCGATCGACCTGGCCAAGGCGGTCAGCCTGTGCGTCGCCGAGGACGTCCGCACGCACCAGGACCTGCTGCGCTGGCGGGTCGTGTTCGAGTACCCGGACACCGTCGAGATCCCGACCACCACCAAGGCGCAGCTGCCGCACATCGCGGTGAGCACGACGCTGTCGGCCGGGGAGTTCACCAGCATCATCGGGATCACCGACACCGAGCGGAAGGTCAAGGACCTCTACATCACACCCACCCTGGTACCCAGGATGGTCGTCCTGGACCCCGAACTGGCCGTGCACACCCCGCGGGACCTGTGGGCCTCCACCGGGATGCGGTCGGTCGACCACGCGGTCGAGGCGCTGTGCTCGACCACCGCGCAGCCGGTGACCGACGCGCTGTGCGCGGACGCGCTGCGGAGGCTGACCCGGTACCTGCCCGTCTCCGCGCGCGACGAGACCGACCTGTACGCGGCCACCCAGTGCCAGGTGGCGGCCTGGCAGTCAATCTTCGGGCTGACCAACGTGAACCTCGGGCTCAGCCACGGCATCGGCCATCAACTCGGCGCCCGATGCGGCGTCCCGCACGGCATCACCTCCTGCGTGATGCTGCCCGCGGTGCTCGAGTTCAACCTCGACCACACCCGGGAACCACAGGCCCGCATCGCCGAGATCTTCGCCGACGCCGCCGGGGTCACCACCGACCCGGACGCCGGCGCGGGCGAACTGGTGCGCCACTTCATCGCCTCGCTCGGGCTACCGACCCGGCTGCGCGACATCGGCGTCGAACCCTCGGAGTTCCCGGCCCTGGCCCACGACGCCATGGCCGACCTCATCGTGGCCTCCAACCCACGCCCGGTCACCGACGAGGCCGACGTCATCTCCATCCTCGAACGGGCCTACTGACATGTCGCGCCGTCCCGGGGGGCGTTCCGCGCCGGTCCGCTCCCCGGGACCGGCGCCCGAGGACGGTTACGATCGCAGGCGGGGTGAGGAACGTGGCTGAACGCGAGCAGACGGTCGGCCGCGGCGCCCTGCCCTCGCACACCGCCCGGCGGATCCTGCGCGATGTCCTGCAGCGCGGCCTGGAATCCGGCGACGCGCTGGCGGACGAATCCCGGCTGATCGAGCACTACAAGGTTTCCCGAGGAACCTTGCGTGAGGCGTTGCGGCTGCTGTCGTTCCTGGGCGCGATCACCATCAAGTCCGGGCCGCACGGCGGCCCGCGGCTGGCCACCCCCGGCCCGGCGGTCGTCGGCAGTGCCATGGGGATGGTCGTCCAGTTCCGGGGAGCCACCCTGCGGACGGTCTTCGAGGCGCGGACGGCGATCGAGCCTGCCGTCGCTGCGCTGGCTGCCACGCACCGCAAGGACGTCGACCTCGAGCGACTCGACGAGTCGGTCGCCGCGCTGCGGGCCGCGCAGAAGGTGCCGGGGCCGGAGTACGCAGCGCAGAGCGGACGGTTCCATCTCCGTGTCGCGGAGGCGTCGCACAACGAGGTGCTGGCGACCGTCGTGCCGGCGTTGGGGGCGATGACCACCACGGTGCCCTGGCGCTACCCGCGCGGTAGCCGCCCGGAGCTGACAGAGCGGATCAGCACCGTGGTGGAGGCGATCCGGACGTCGGATGCAGCAACCGCCTCCTCGGCCACGGCCAGCATGTTCGAATGGATCACCGAGGACCTGCAGCGCAACCAACGAGCCAAGATGGAGACCCGGATCCTGTGGCCGGACGTGGACGAGGTGCTCACCGACCAGCGCTATGACTGATCGGGCTCGTCGCCCGGCCCCCTGCTCACCGGCCATGCGATGCAGGGTCCCTCGGTCGTTCTTCGTTTGCGACAGATCACGTGCCCGCTAGCCTGGCGTGGGTGAGCCGCGAGAGCGCCGCGGAGTCCCGCGCCGGCGTGGAGCTGACCAACCTCGACCAGCCCCTGTTCGAGGGTGCGGACGCGACCAAACGCGACCTGGTGGACTACCTGGACACCGTCCGCGATCGCCTCCTCCCCGAGCTTCGGGACCGGCCGCTGTCGGTGATCCGCGTGCGACCGGGCCAGCAGCCGTTCATGCAGAAGAACCTGCCGAAGTACACCCCTGAGTGGGTACCGCGGACCACCGTGTGGGCCGAGGCGTCCCGACGCGAGATCAGTTACCCGCTGTGCAACGACCGGCGCACGCTGCTGTGGTTGGCCAACCAGCGCGCGGTCGAGTACCACCCGACCCTGGTCCTCGACCGGGCCGCCCACCCCACGCACATGGTGCTCGACCTCGACCCGCCGGCCGGCGACGCATTCGGTCACGTCGTCGGCGCGGCCCGGCTCGTCCGCCAAGCCCTGGCCGACGCCGGGCTGGCGGGCGCGGTCAAGACCAGCGGCGCGAAGGGCCTGCACGTCTTCGTGCCGCTCGACGATCAGGTGAAGATCGAGGACGCCGCGGCGGCGACCAGGGCCCTCGCCGCGCGGGCCGTGCGGCTCGACCCGGACATCGCGACGACGGCGTTCATCCGGGAGGACCGCGGCGGCAAGGTCTTCGTGGACCCGACCCGCTCCGGCGGCGCGACCGTCGTGGCCGCCTACAGCCCGCGGGTCCGCCCCGGCGTGCCGGTGTCCTTCCCGGTGCCGTGGGACGAACTCGACCGCGTGGCGCCGGCCGATTTCACCATCCGCACCGCGCCTTCGCTGCTGGCCGACGGGGATCCGTGGCACGAGTGGATGCCCGAGCCGCAGATGCTGCCCACGGACCTGATCGAGGAAGGCAACACCATCCCGATCCCCCGGGTGCAGGCGATGCACGAGGGGAAACGCCGCGCCCGTGAACGCCGGCAGTAGCAGTCGAGCGGTCGTCGGCACACCGTTCACGACCTCCGAATCCGCCGGCCACGACGGAGCCACCGGTCTTCGGCATTCGGTGGAGCGCGTATCACCGAACGCCGCGAACGAACGCGAAGCGGTCGAGGAAGTGCAATTCCCGCTGCGGGTATCTCTCGCGCATCTCGTCGAGTCCGGCTGCCAACTCATCGTCGGTGAAGGTGGACAGTACGGACATCCACTTGTTGCCGACCAGGTCGATGTAGTTCCTCCGGTCGACGGTGACCGGGAAGGCCTCGATCGTGCATTCCGTCTCGATCCCGGCCGCCCGCATGGCGTTCGCGATGCTCTCCGGCTCGGGTTGCATCGCCGCGAAGCGGCCCAGCGCTGCCTGGAACAGGGGGTAGTCGAGCCGCGGTGGCAGGGTGACCACCAGCATTCGACCGCTGGGTGCGAGCAGTTCGGCGAGTCCTCGCACGGTGCCGGGCACGTCGGTGACGTGATGGATCGTCTCCTTGATCAGGACGGCGTCGAGCTGCTCGTAGGGCAGTACCACCCGCCCGGCCGCGACGTCCTCGGCCGTGCCGTGGATCGGTCGCAGCCGCGGGTCTTCGGGCAGGTGGTGAAGCATCTCCGGCGAGGGGTCGACACACAGGATCGGTGCCTGTGGCGACGCCCGCTCTGCCAACCGGCCGAGGAACAGCCCGGTGCCCGCTCCGATGTCGGCGACCCGGGCGCCCGACGACATTCGGAGCCGAACCGCGATCTGTCCGCTCATCCAGGTGAGGTAATCGGATCGGTCCGACCAGGTGTCGTTGTCGCTGCGGGCGATCCTCCCGTAATGCCCATCGGTACGGTGGAAGCGATCGACGACATCGTTGTCCGGCATTGTTTCCGGGCGCTCATCCATGGTGCTCCTCCCACTCCGGCATTGATTCCGGGCGCACACTCATGGCATTCCCGCTCACCGGAGTCGTGAACGCAGCTCGCCGTCAGCGCACGGAGGGAGCCCGCTCGGTCCCGCGGTCGCGCCGCCGAAGCTCGTCCCGCACCGCCGGGGCGACCTCGGTGCCGAGCAGCTCGATGCTGCGCATGACGAGACGATGCGGCACGGAGCCGATGCTGGTCTGCATGAGATAGCGGGTGTGTCCGAAGAGCTCGTGGTGGCCGAGGATGGCCTCGACGACCTGCGCGGGGCTACCGACGACCGGGAGACCGTGGTCGGTGACGGCGGCGTCGAACCGTTCCCGGGTCAGCGGCGGCATCCCGCGCTCTCCGAAGATGGCGTTGAAATAGCCCGCGTAGTGCGGGAAGAAGTCGTCGGCCGCAGCCTGCGAGGTGGGCGCCACGAAGCCGTGGGTGTTGATGCCGACCGGCAACGGGCCCGACCCGGACTGCCGAGCACCCTCGCGGTGCGCGGTCAGCGAGGCCAGACCGTGCCCGGGCCGACCACCGATCAGCGCCAGCGCCATGGGGAGGCCGAGACGCCCCGCGCGGAGTGCGGAGCTGGGCGTGCCGCCGACTCCGACCCAGACCGGAAGCGTCCCCCGGACGGGACGGGGATACACGGCGGCGGCCTCCAGCGCAGGCCGGAACCGGCCCGACCAGGTCACGGGCGGGTCCTCACGCAACCGCAGAAGCAGCTCGAGGTTCTCCACGAACAGCGCATCGGAGTCCTGCGCCTGCCGCCCGAACAGCGGAAAGGATTCGACGAACGCACCGCGCCCGACCATCAACTCCGCCCGCCCGTCCGAGAGCACGTCGAGCAGAGCGAAGTCCTGGAACAACCGGACGGGATCAGCGGAGCCCAGCACGCTCACCGCACTCGTCAGCCGGATCCGGCTGGTGCGGGCCGCCGCGGCGGCGAGGACGACGGCCGGGTTGGACACGAACATCTCCGGGCGGTGGTGCTCGCCGACCCCGAACACGTCGAGGCCGACCTGCTCGGCCAGCTCCACCTCTTCCAGGACCTCGGCCATCCGCTGCTGCGGGCTGGTGGCGGCACCGGTGGTGGGGTCGGGTAGCGCCTCGCCGAAGCCGTACAGGCCGATCTCCATCGATTGTGGGCGCATCTCGACGGCTCCCGGTTCACGCGGCGCGGCCGGCCGGGCGACCGGGCCGGATCGGTACGGCTTCCCCGAACCGACGATTGAATTCTCACGTACCCGGTGCCGGGAGCGGATCCTGGGCACACCCGGGGACGCGATGTCGACGAGTCGTCAGCGCCCGTCGCTCCGGGTCACGTCGCGCACCGCACTCGCGTTCGGGCGGTCCCGGAGCGCCCGACGCCCGAACCGATGCCACCACCGGGGCCGAGCCGCCGGCCCGGCGCCCGTCGATGTCGGGACGGCGGGGGCGGGCGGTTGGTCGGCCGGCACTCGCCGCCCCAGGCGCCACTGCCCCACCACGTCATCCGCGTTCACCGGACCGATCCGCACCCGCGGGCCCGACGGCACCCGCAGCCAGTCCACGATGCGCAGGTTGAGCTCGGAAACGACGTCGCGCACCATCCGCTCGGACGGCAGGCCGCGGACCGTCTCCGGCAGACGGTCGACCTCCTTGCGCAGTTGCAGCGACGTGGGCAGTAACGCCTCCGTCGACAGCCCCTCCCGGCGGATGAACCCCTTCACCCACCACAGGTCGTCGGCCGGGCCGTCCAGCCCGGGCAGCGGCTTGCCCTTGCCCGGCAGGTCATCGAAGTCGCCGCGCTCCTGCGCCATCCGGATCTGCTTGTCCACCACCGACTCGTAGTGGAATCCGGCGTCGTTCACGGCGTCGCCCTCCCGAACCGCGCGTTGCCCCCGGTGACTCGACGCTACCGGCCGGCGGCGGCCCGAGGCTCCCGTGGGCGGTCTCACCGTGGCCCCGACGCCGGCGCTGCTACTCCGCCACGCCGATGTCCTCGTTCCACAGCTCCGGGCGCGCTGCGATGAACTCCTCCATCAGGTTCACGCACCGCGGGTCGTCGAGGATCGTCACCCGCACCCCGTGCTCGGCGAGCCAGTCGTGCCCGCCGGTGAACGTCCGGCTCTCACCCACGACGACGGCTCCGATCCCGAACTGCCGCACGAGCCCGCTGCAGAACCAGCACGGCGACAGGGTGGTCACCATGATCGTGTCCCGGTAGTCACGCTGGCGGCCGGCGTCCCGGAACGCCGCGGTCTCCCCGTGCGCCGACGGGTCGCCGTCCTGGACGCGACGGTTGTGCCCGCGGCCGAGCACCGTGCCGTCGGCGGCGAACAGCGCCGCGCCGATGGGGATCCCGCCCTCGGCCAGCCCGGCGCGGGCCTCTTCCAGCGCCACCTCGAGCATCGCCCCGGGAGTCGTCATGCGGTCAGCCTGCCACGCCGGCCGACCGGATTCGTTGCGCGCCGCACCGATCCCGCGCCACCGACGCGAGCCGCGCAGACCGATCAGGCGGACCGCGATCGAGCACACGGGCCGCCTGCGACCGGGAACGCGATGCCGGCTCGGGGCCCGTCGACCATCGCGACCGAAAGTCACGGCGATGTCCGGGTCGCCGGGTACCGTCGATCGTCGCTGGTCGCCGTCCGAGAGGGAAAGCTCGTGCTCTCCACGAAACCGGATTCCGAGTCGATCCCCCTGCCGTGCGCCGGCGACGCCGCCCGCGTGCGGACCCGGTTGATCGACCGGGTCGCGTTGGCCCACGACGCCTCGCACTACCTGTTGACGCCGTCGGCTGTCGTGACGGCACGGGATGCCGGGCACGTCGGTGAGTTGATGCGGGCCTGCGCCGCGCGCGGCACCCCACTCACCTTCCGCTCCGGCGGCACCAGCCTGTCGGGCCAGGCGGTGACCTCGGGGGTACTGGTGGACACCCGGCGGGACTTCCGCGGCGTGGAGGTCCGCGACGAGGGACGCCAGGTCTGGGTGCAGCCCGGAGCGACCGTGCGCTCGGCGAACATCCGGCTCGCCCCGTACGGGCGCAAGCTCGGGCCCGATCCGGCGAGCGAGGGCGCCTGCACCCTCGGCGGTGTGATCGCGAACAACTCCAGCGGGATGGTCTGCGGGACCGAGGCGAACACCTACCGCACGCCGGCCGGCATGGTGGCGGTACTGCCCAGCGGAACGGTCGTCGACACGGGCGCCGCCGACGCCGACGAGGCGCTGGCGGCCCAGGAGCCCGCGCTCCACGCCGGGCTGCTGCGGCTGCGCGACCGGGTACGGGCGTCGCCCGAGTCCGTCCGCCGGATCCGGGCACAGTTCTCGATGAAGAACACCATGGGCTACGGGCTCAACTCGTTCCTCGACTTCGACCGACCGGCCGACCTGCTCGCGCACCTGGTCGTCGGCAGCGAGGGGACGCTCGCCTTCGTGGCCGAGGCCGTGTTCAACACGGTTCCGGTGAAGCCGCACGCCGCCACCGGCCTGGTCGTCTTCGACTCCCTCGCCGCCGCCACCGACGCCCTCCCGGCGCTGGTGGACAGCGGTGCCGCCACCCTCGAACTGCTCGACGCCGCATCGCTGCGGGTCGCCGCCGGAGACCAGGTCGCAAGCGCGGCGCTCCGCAGCCTGACCGTCGACCGGCACGCCGCGCTGCTCGTCGAGTACCAGGAGATGGCGCCGGAGGAGCTCGCGGCGCGCACCCTGCGCGCCGCTCCCCTGCTGGCCGGGCTGCCCGGACTCGCCGGCGAGGCACTGCTCAGCAACGACGCGCGCGCCCGCGCCGACCTCTGGCACATCCGGAAGGGCCTCTACGCGGCAGTCGCCGGCGCTCGGCCGCGCGGCACGACCGCTCTGCTCGAGGACGTCGTCGTCCCGGTGCCACGGCTGTCGCACACCTGCACGGAACTCATCCGTCTGTTCGCCGAGCACGGCTACGCCGGCGCCGTCATCTTCGGCCACGCCAAGGACGGCAACATCCACTTCATGCTCGACGAGACGTTCGAGCAGCCCGGGGGCCGGACCCGCTACGCCCGGTTCACCGACGAGATGGTGGACCTGGTCCTGGGTGAGGAGGGCTCGCTCAAGGCCGAGCACGGCACCGGGCGGGTGATGGCCGGTCACGTCCGCCGCCAGTACGGCGACGAGCTCTTCGACGTGATGCGCGAGATCAAGCGCCTGTTCGACCCGCACGGGGTGCTCAATCCCGGCGTGGTCCTCAGCGAGGACCCGGAGGCGTACCTGCAGGACATGAAGAGCGTCCCGCAGACCGATCCCGAGGTCGACCGCTGCGTGGAGTGCGGGTTCCGCGAGCCGGTCTGCCCCAGTCGCGATCTCACCCTCACGCCCCGGCAGCGCATCGTCGTCCGCCGCGGGATGGCCGTCGCCCGGGCCACGGGCGATCACGAGACCCTGGCCGCGCTCGACGCCGACTACCGCTACGACGGGGTCGAGACGTGCGCGGCGGACGGCATGTGCCGGACCGCGTGCCCGGTGCTCATCGACACCGGGAGCCTGGTCCGGCGGCTGCGCGCCGAGGACCGCGGGCCCGTCGTCCAGCGCGCGGGTTCGCTGGCGGCCGGGCACTGGTCCGGGGTCACCCGGGCGGCGGCGATCGGCCTCGACGCGGCGGGCGCGCTCCCCGCGGCGGCGACGACGGCGACCCGGCTCGGACGCCGGGTGCTGGGCAGTGAGACCGTGCCCGAGTACCGGCCGGGCCTGCCGCGCGGGGGGCACCGGCGACCGGCGGCGGCCGATCCGGCCGCGCCTGCCGCGGTCTTCCTGCCCACCTGCACCGGGGCCATGTTCGGACCTGAAGCGGGGGGCGAGGGGAGCACCGCCGCGTTCCTCTCACTGTGCGCACGGGCCGGGGTGGAACTCGCCGTGCCACCGGATGCCGACCGCCTGTGCTGCGGGACTCCCTGGTCCTCCAAGGGCCTGACCAAGGGCAAGGAACGCATGCACGAGCTGGTGCGCGGCTCGGTCTCGTCCCTGGAACGCGGCCGCGGCATCCCCGTCGTGTGCGACGCCTCGTCGTGCACCGAGGGTTTCCGCACCACGCTCGGGGCCGGCGGCGTCGAGGTCGTCGACGCCGTCACGTTCGTCCGCCGCGAGGTGCTACCGCGTCTGCAGGTGCACCGCCGCTGGCCCTCGCTCGCGCTGCACCCGACGTGCTCCTCGGTCCAGCTCGGCATCGACGCCGACCTGCGCGCGATCGCCGACGTCGTCGCCGACGTCGTCGTCGTTCCGGTGGCCTGGGGCTGCTGCGGCTTCGCCGGGGACCGCGGGCTGCTGCATCCCGAGCTCACCGCCTCCGCGACCGCCGCGGAGGCCGCCGAGGTCCGTGCAGCCGCGCCGGCCGTCCTCGCCTCGTGCAACCGCACCTGCGAGATCGGGATGACCCGGGCCGTCGGCCGGCCGTACCACCATGTGCTCGAGCTCCTCGACGCCGCGACGACGCCCGGAGAGCCGCTCCCCTGCGCGATGTGGCCCGCGCCCGAGCAGCCGAACCGCTGCTGAGGGTCGACCTGGAGAACACAGCCCTCGGACCGGGCTCCGGGTCGACGTCTCAGCTCGTCACGAACCCCTCGTAGCCGGCGTCCTTGCACTCCTGCCATTTCTGCAGGTAGGTGGGCAGCCCTCCCGGGTAGTTGAGCATCTCCCGCGGCTTCCCGGGGATGTTGGCGCCCATGTACCAGGAGTCGGCCTTGACGAACAAGCTCGGAGCGACCAGCTCGGCGACGTGCTCGCGCCACGCCGTGTCCGCGGCCGGAGTCGTCTCGATCCGGGTGACGCCCTGCTCCCGCAGGTGCACCAGCAGGTCGATGATCTCGTCGCCCTGCAGCTCGGCGCACGAGGGGCCGTTGCAGAACCCGGACGGGCTCTGGGGGCCGTAGACGAACAGCAGGTTCGGGAAGTTCGCGGTGGCGACGCCCAGGTGGGCCTCGACCCCGTCCGCCCACTTGTCCTGCAAGGTCGCCCCGCTGGTCCCACGGATGTCGAGCGCGGTCAGTCCACCGGTGACGGCGTCGAACCCGGTGGCCAGCACCAGAATGTCGAGCTCGTGCACACCGTCCGCGGTCTGGACGCCGTTGGCGACGATCCGCTGGATCGGCGTCTCGCGGAGGTCGACGAGACTGACGTTGTCCTGGTTGTAGATGTCGTAGTAGTTCTGCTCGAGACAGGGCCGCTTCGTGCCGAACGGGTGCGGCGGATCGGTCGGCGCCAGCTTCTCGGCCAGCGCAGGATCCTTGATCCGGGCCCGGACCTTGTCCCGCCAGAACTCGTAGGCCGAGTTGTTGGAGTTCTGGTCGAACAGGACGTCCTGGAACGTCGCGAGCCAGAAGTGGAAGCCGCCCTTCGCCCACAGCTCCTCGTACCGGGCGGTGCGCTCCTCGGGCGAGAGATCGGCGGCCGACTGCGGGATGAAGTCCATGTCGAACGCCGCGAACGTCTCGGCCCGCATCTTGAACCGTGCCGGGTACTCCTCCTTCAACCGGCGCTGCGCCTCGTCGTCGAGCTTCCGCTGCCGCATGGGCAGCGCGAGGTTGGGGGTGCGCTGGAAGACCGTGACGCTCGCCGCGTCGCGACCCGCCTCCTGAATCACCTGGACGCCGCTGGCTCCCGTGCCGATGACCCCGACGCGCTGGCCGGTGAGGTCGAGGCCGTCCTGCGGCCACAGGGCGGTGTGGTGCCAGGTCCCGCCGAAGTCCTCCAGGCCCTCCAGGTTCGGCAGGTACGGCTTGGCCGCGAACCCGGTGCAGAGCACCACGTAACGCGCCCTGGTCGTCGAGCCGTCGTCGGCTCGGACGAGCCACTGGCGGCTGTCCTCGTCGAACTCCGCACCGGTGACCCGCGTGTTGAAACGGATGTCGCGACTCAGGTCCAGCTTCTCGTCGACGTAACGGAAGTACTGCCGGACCTCGTCCCAACCCGGGTACAGCTCGCTGAAGTTCCAGTCCCGCCACAGGTCCTCGCGGGAGTACTGGTAGATCGGTGCGTTGGTGTCCACCCGGGCACCCGGATAGCAGTTCCAGTACCAGATGCCACCGAGACCGGCGCCCGCTTCATAGATCTTCACGGAGAACCCGAGCTTCCGCAGCCGGTCGAGCTGGTACAGGCCCGCGAACCCCGCACCCACCACGAGAACGTCGAGCTCCTCGACCTTTCCACCGATTCCCACCTGGCCCGTTTGCGTCGCAGTCACGTCGCTCGCTCCCTCTCCGAGGGCGATCGGAATCCTCGCTCCAACCGCACGGGTGGATAGGTGACGAAAGGTAGTTCCGGAGGAAAGACGACCGTGTCTCAGCTTCGGACATTCGCTTCGGGCCGACCCGACGCGCACGACGAGCCGTGATTCCCAGGCGTTCCCGGCCGCACGCGCGGGACGACGCCGACGGTCGCCGGATGGAGGCATCGCGGCGACCGGGGCACCCGAGGCGGCGTCCTGCTGCTGGTCCCCGGCCCACTGTGGATCCGGTTGACGGGGATCCTGCTGGGCTGGTTGGTGGCGCTGCAGTACGCCCTGTTCAACATGGACGAATCCGTCGAGCACCGGGTGCTGAAGGCGGGCTACCCGGCGGGGACGGCCCAGGCCCTGCGGGACGAGGCGACCGCCGATGAGCGCGCGGCGGCCGCGGCGCGGTACGCCTCGCGCTACCGGCCGGGGATCGCTCGGCGCGACCCCGAGTGATCGTCGCGATCTCCGGACCACTACAGGCCACGGCCGCCCGCACCCGGGCGATCCTCTTCAGCCGAGGGCTTCGGCAGCTTCCCGGAGTCGGCGGACGCCGAGGGTTTCCAGGCCGGGCAGCGACTCGGCAAGTGACCGGATGGTGCCGAGCCTGATGCGCGGAGGGTCGTCGGCCAGCGCGGTGGTGGCGATGCGGGACCACTGTTCGCTGATGGCGGTGTACGCGTCTGCCGCAGGGGAGGCGGTCGCCCCGAGGCCGCGGGTGAGGTCGGTGAGGAACTCGGCCTGGAGGCGGCGGAACAGGCTGCCGCCGGTGCCGGCCTTCTCGATGAACACCGCGAGGGTCCGAAGCGCCTGGTCCAGGGTGGCGTCGTCGAAGGCATCAGGCCAGCGCTGCAGGTCGTCGACGAAGATCTGGACGCCGGCGAGACCGGAGCCGTGCACCGTCTCGACGTCCGCCCCCGCGGTGACGGCGGGTCCGCCGTTCTGGTCGAGCATCGCGTTCGCCGCGGCCGCGCAGGCCTCGGCGGCCGTGGCCTGCAGCGGGGGGAGCTGATCGGGGAAGCGCATCGGGTAACAGGTGTGCCGGGTGGGCATCGGGAACGACGTGGACGACCGTGCACGAGCGAGGTCGGCGTGGGTGATGGTCTGCGGATCGGAGCGGTCGTTGTCGACAACGGTCACGGTGTGCGCGGGGTCGTCGTAGCCGATGACCACGATGTCGTGCCGGCTCATACGCATCCGGACGTTGAGATAGGGCAGCTCGCGCATGTCGGCCCAGCACAGCAGGGGCCGGCCGGCGTCGAGTTCGTCGCGGACCCAGCTCCAGCCCTCGGCAGGGTCGTCGGTGGCACGGACCTCGACCCGGATACCGAGGCGGGCGCACAACTGGGTGGTGAGCTCGGGCCCACGGCCGACGAGGTAGAACGGCGAGCCGAGCCCTGGAGCCCGGAGGTAGCTGAATCCCAGGGCGCCGCTGAGGCCGAAGACCATGCCTTCACCGAGTGGGACGTCGTCGTAGTGCAACTGGGCCCAGTCCAGCAGGTCACGCATGGCGCCGGAGCCGCAGTGGCCGGCGAGCTGGTGGGGGTAGGGCTCGACGTGGGCGCGGTCAGCCATGGGTGGTCTCCGGTCTCCGGGTCGGGCTCGTGGGGTTGCCGATGGCGGAGAGGCCGGGGTGCAGGGCCATCGCGCCGTAGCGTTCGAAGTGCGCGAGCTGCACGACGACGAACGTGGCCCGGGCGGTGAACCGGATCGGGCCGTCCGGCGCGGCGCCCTCGGCGATCATGTGGAGCTTGCGGCCGTCCCGACTGTCCAGACGCGCGGTGATCCGGTGGGTCTGGTGCAACGGGACGGGCGCGAGGTAGTCGACCTGAAGGCTGCGGGTCACCGCCGGCTCACCGACGACGTAGAGCACGAAGCCGAACAGATCGTCACAGGCGGCAGCCACGGCGCCGCCGTGGGTCAGGCCGGGGGCGCCGATGTGCCGCTCGTCGAAGGTCACATCGGTGACGACGGCGTCGCCGGCACGCACCACCTCAAGATGGATTCCGGCCGGATTGTCCGGACCGCAGCCGAGGCAGTGCGGGCTGTGCGATGGCAGCGGGACCTGCTCGGGGCCGGTCATCGTCGACCCGGGCGAGATGGCATCGGTGGGCGCTCCTGGACTCGGCTTCGCTACGCGTCAGTTTGCTTGACAAGCATGGCGGTCGTGTCAAGATCTGAGGTGTGACCGAGCGTCGACCGCGTTTCCCGGGTGCCGCGCGGTCGCTACTGCGTGATGCGGTACTCGACGCCGCGGGCCGCACCGTGCTCGAGGTCGGTTGGCAGGCGGCCCGGATGGCCGATATCGCTGCCGCGGTCGGGGTGAGCCGGCAGACGCTCTACGCGGAGTTCGGGTCGAAACAGGCGCTGATGCAGGCACTGGTGGTGCGCGAGGCACAGCGGCTGGTGGAGGCGCTCGGCGCCGTGCTGCAGGATCACCCGGATGACGCCGGCGCGGCGGTGCGCGCAGGCTGCGAGTTCGTGTTGCGCCGGTCGCGCGCGGACGACCTGGTGAAGACGATCGTGTCCGGTCCGGATGAGACGGAGCTCCTGCCGTTGGTGACCACCGAGGCCGCTCCGATCGTGGGGTTGATCTCGCGGGCGTTCACCGACCACTTCGGTCGATGCCGGCCCGGCACCGAACAGCGCCGCGCCGAACTCGTGGGTGACACGCTCGCGCGGCTGATCATCACGCATGTGCTGCTCCCCGACCATGCGGTGGAGTTCGCGGCCGAGGGCATCGCCGAGGTCCTGGGCTCGTACCTGCGTGAGATGACCGCGGATGCGGGCCGCCCCCGGGAGACGTGATCCGAGCCGGCGGGTCAGTCGGCCTCGACCGATCCTGTGAGCCGCAGCCGACGCTGGGCCCGCTGGTAGAAGGTGGTGCGCCCCAGCCGGACCACGCGCGCGGCGGCGGGCAGCAGGGTGAGGTCGACGACGTCGCCGGGAAGCACGTGCCCGACCACCCTGCCGTCCGCCTCCACGGCGATCGCGCCGCTGGTGGGCAGGACCTCGAGGGCCAGCTTCTCTCCCCCGGAGAGGAACAGCGCCCGGTTGAACACCGAGTGCGGGGCCACCGGGACCACGAGCAGGCCCTCTGCGCTGGGCGAGACGATCGGGCCGCCGGCGGAGAAGCTGTAGGCCGTCGAGCCCGTCGGGGTGGCCACCACGACGGCGTCGGCGGCGTAACGCACGAAGGGGTGGCCCTCGACCTGCACCTCCACCGCTGCGGTGCTGCCCCGGCCGGGGATCCGGACCAGCGCGATGTCGTTGAAGGCCGTGGTGTCCTCGCCGGCCAGCGTCGCGCGTACCCCGGACCGCGCCTCGACGGTGAAGCGGCGCTCGTCGATGGCGGTGAGCGCGCCGGCCAGTTCCGGGACGTCGATCTCGGCCAGGAACCCCAGCCGCCCGAGGTTCACCCCGAGAACCGGGGCGGGGCAGCCGCGCACCAGGCGCATCGAGCGCAGCATGGTGCCGTCCCCGCCGAGGCTGACGACGACGTCGGATCGCCGGGCCAGGTGCCGCTGCTCGACCGCGGCGGCGGGGGCGCCGATGCGTTCGATCTCGACCTCCAGGCCGAGGACGGCGACCTCGCGGGCCCGGGCCCACTCGGTGATCGTCCGCACTGCCGTGCGACAGTCCCGGCCCGGGTGCAGCACCAGGCCCACAGCGTTGATCATTCCCACGGTCGGCTCCTCCCGCGCGCCGTCCGGCGCCCTTCGCGAGCGAAGGGCCGGACCGCGTTCGAGCACTGCCCGTCCAGGCCGTCAACCCCTCTGAGCAGGCCCTCCCACCTACCATGATGCGTGGCACAGCGACCGGTAGCAGGACGGGCGCCGGGCCGGCAGCGCGGGCCGCGGCCTGCTCGCTAACCGCCCTTGACCACCTGCCGCTGGCGGCCGAGCCGATCGATCTCCAGCTCCACGACGTCGCCTGTCGCCAGGTACGGGAACGCCCCGGACAGCGCGACCCCCTCCGGCGTCCCCGTGTTGATCAGGTCCCCGGGCTCGAGGACCATGTACTGGGACAGTTCCCACACGATGCGCGCCACGTCGAAGATCATGTCCGCAGTGCTGGACGACTGGCGCGGGCTGCCGTTGACCCAGGACCGCAGCCCGAGCGATTGGACGTCGCCGACGTCGGCGGCCGGTACCAGCCAGGGGCCGAGCGGGTTGAAGGTCTCGCAGCTCTTCCCCTTGGACCACTGCCCGCCGGAGTGCTCGATCTGGAAGGCGCGCTCGGACACGTCGTTGGCGACGGCGTAGCCGGCGATGTGCCCGGCCGCGTCGGCCGGTGAGTCGAGGTACGCGGTCCGCCGGCCGATCACCACGGCGAGTTCGACCTCCCAGTCGACCTTCGTGGCACCCCGGGGCACGAGCACGTCGTCGTCGGGGCCGACCACCGTGTTCGGGTGCTTGAAGAAGATCACCGGCGCTGCCGGTGGCAGGGCGCCGGTCTCGGCGGCGTGCGCGGCGTAGTTCATGCCGATGCAGATCACCGCGCCCGGCCGCGCGATCGGGGCGCCGGTCCGCAGGCCCTCGGCGTCCAGGCGCGGCAACCGCCCGGCGGCGAGAGCATCGCGGGCGCGCTCGATCCCGTCGTCCGCGAGGAACGCGCCGTTGATGTCGTCGGTGAGCGAGCTCAGGTCGTGGAACCCACCCTCGCTGTCGCGCACCACCGGACGCTCGTGGCCCAGCGGCCCCAGCCTCAGCAGTTCCACTCTGCACTCCCTCGTTCGTCGGTCATGTCGCCCTACCCGGGGCGGGGGGCGGTGGCGGCATCTGGTGGTCCTCCAGCAGGGTCGAGACCCGGCTGCTCGTCGCCTCGAGGTGACGGCGGACGAGGTCCTCGAGCTCGTCGGCGGCGCGCGCGCGGACCAGCCGGACGATGTCCTCGTGGTCCCGCCGGGCGCGCTCGCCGAAGTCGGCGTCGAAAGCCAGTCCGAGGCGCACGTACGGCTCGGACTGCACGCGAAGCGTGCGCACCAGCGCCTCCAGCCGCGGCCGCCGGCTGCCGGCGACCAGGCACATGTGAAAGGCCTCGTGCTTCACCGACCAGTCCACGCCGGACCTCGCCTCGGTCAGCGCCCGGCCGGCGGCTTCGAGCCGGTCGAGGAATGCTTCGTCCGCCCCGGTACAGGCCAGGCGCGCGGCGAGTGACTCCAACGGCATCCGGATCTCGTAGATCTCCAGCAGCTCGGCCAGGGAGGGCCGGAAGACGTGCGCGGTGTGGTTCCCGTCTTTGATCAGCAATCCCTCGGCGACGAGCCGGCTGACGGCCTCACGCACCGGCGTCCGGCTGACCCCCAGCCGCTCGGCCACGTCCTGCTCCCGCACCGGTGAGCCGCCCGGAAGGCGCCCGCCCAGGATCTCCTCGCGCAACGCGGTGGCGACCTGCCCGGCCGCACCGCCCGCATCCCGCCCGCGCCTCATCCCGGCCCCCTCGTCGAATTGCACACTACATTGCATGCAATTGTGGGGGAAGGCGTGTTAACGGAGTGCTCACGCCGTTCTGGGAGCGTCCGCCCCGGCGCCGGGTTCCGAACGTCGATGGTCCGGCTGGGCAGGAGGTGGCCGACGTGCCGAGGGTGGCCGAGGTGGCAGGTGCAGGTCTGGGCGGGCTCGCTGTGGCGACGGCGCTCGCGACGCGGGGCTGGCGCGTTCG
The DNA here is from genome assembly GCF_012911875.1 of Pseudonocardia bannensis. GTDB lineage: Bacteria > Actinomycetota > Actinomycetes > Mycobacteriales > Pseudonocardiaceae > Pseudonocardia > Pseudonocardia bannensis. Next base: position 16,941 of record NZ_JAAXKZ010000012.1, read on the forward strand.
CGTCCATGAACGCGCGCCTGAGCTGCGGATGTTCGGGGCCGGCATCTGGCTCTGGGAGAACGGCCTGCGGTCGCTGCGCCTGATCGGCGCCGAGGAGCAGGCCATCCGCAACGCCAAGCGCATCAAGGAATGGGCCGTCGTCGACCAGCGCGGAAACGACCTGTTCCGCCGCAGCTTCACCGACGACGACAAGATGGTCCTGCCGGTGCGCGCCGACCTCTACCAGGCCCTCATCGACGCCGCCCGTACCGCCGGCGTCGAGATCGTCACCGACTCCCCGGTGGCCACCGCTGAGCCCGACGGTGTCCTGGTTCTGGCCGACGGGTCGCGGCTACCCGCCGACCTGGTCGTCGCCGCCGACGGCGCGCACTCCAGGATCCGGGAGTCGCTGCTGCTCACCGACAAGATCTCCTACCTGCGCGAGGGCTATATCCGCCTGCTCGTCCCCAAGTCGCCGGGCGACGAGGAGTCGGTGATCACCGAGGCGTGGCACGGCTCGCGCCGGTTCCTCTACTGCCCGTCCTCGGATGAGGAGCACTACGTGGCGTTCTCCTGTCTCGTGGACGACCGGCGGGGCCGCACAGTCCCGGTCGACAAGGACTCGTGGCGAGAGACGTTCCCGACGTTCACCGGCGTGATCGACCGGATCGGCGACGACGGACGCTGGGACCGCGGCATGACCGTGACGTGCCGGGCCTGGTCCGAGGGCAAGGTCGTCCTGGTCGGCGATGCGGCGCACGCGCAGGCGCCCAACCTTGCGCAGGGCGCCAACATGACCTTCACCAACGCGGTGTCACTGGCCGCGGCGGTGAGCTCGTCGCAGGACGTGCCGTCCGCGCTGCGAACCTGGGAGGCACGGGAGCGCTCGCTCACCGATCACGTCCAGCGGTGGAGCCACGGCTACGGGTGGATGGTCAGCATGTGGCCGGAGAACATGGCCGACAGCCGGACGAAGTTCCTCCAGTTCGTCACGGGCATCCCCTGGGTGGACCGGCAGCTCAACCGGGCAGCCCGGCACATCCCGGTCGGGGACCAGCCGTGAACGGCGACGGCGGGGCCCCGATCACGGGGATGAACCCGCGCAAGTCGATCCTCGCCGTGCCCGGCACGCCGCCGCCGTTCCGCCCGTACTACTCCAACGCGGTGCGCGCGGCGGTCGGCGACATGCTCTACATCTCCGGTCAGGTCGCCTGGGACGACGCCGGCCGGATCGTGGGCGTCGGCGACGGGCCCGCCCAGGCCCGGCAGGCGTTCGGCAACGTCGGCAAGGTGCTCGCCGCGCATGGGGCGAGCTGGCAGGACCTGGTCAAGGTGACTGTCTTCGTCACCGACTTCAGCTGGTTCGACGAGCTGAGCGCCCTGCGTCAGGCACTGTTCCCCGAGCACGGGCCGGCCAGCACGATCGTGCAGGTGGCCGGGCTGGTGCAGCCGGAGTTGCTCGTCGAGGTCGAGGCCGTCGCGGTGGTCGGATGAGCGGCTGCGGGTTGTGCCCGGACGGCGGGGCCACCCCGGCCGAGCTCGCGGGCCCCGCCCTCGACGCCGACGGCTGGCTGGCCGGGGTGCTGCGCGGATACGAGGTGCCGGGCTGGTTCGCGGTGTTCCCACCACGGCACGTCGAGTCCGTTGACGCGCTCTCCGACGGGGAGGCCGACGAGCTGGGGGGCGCGCTGCGCCGGCTGACGGCCGCCGTGCGCTCGGCGACGTCCTGCGAGAAGGTCTACGCGGTGTCCTTCGGCGAGCGGCTGCCGCACTTCCACGTGCTGATCATGGCGGTGCCGGCCGACCTGCCGGCGGAGCTGCGCGGCGCGGCACTGATCGGCGGGAAGGACCGCCTGAACGACCCCGCTGCCGCGTGCGACGTCGCGCAGCAGGTCGCGGAACGCCTCCGGCGCCCGTGAGGGCGGAGCGGCGTGGGACGCCGCTCCGCCCTCACGACCGGTCTCAGCCGGGAATGCCGGCCACCGCCTCGATCTCCACCAGCATCCCGGGAACAGCCAGCGCACTCACCTCGACCAGCGTGCTCGCCGGGAACGCCGAGCCGAAGTACTCCCGTCGGACGTCGTTGACCTTCGCCCGGTCCTCGACGTCGGTGAGGAACACGGTCACCTTGAGCACGTCGGCGAAGCTCGCGCCGGCGTGCGTGAGCGCCTTCTCGAGGTTCACGTGCACCTGCCGTGCCTGCGCGACCACGTCACCCTCGCCGACCAACCGGTCGTTCTCGTCCAGCGGCGCGACTCCGGAGACGAAGAGGAGGTCCCCGAACCGCACCGCGTCCGTGTAGTGGCTCAGCGGCGCCGGCAGTCCCGGCACCCGCATCTCCACCCGCTGCTTCGCACTCATCCCGCGTTCCTCTCCTCGTTCCGGTTCGTTCCACGGACCGGCCGAGGCCGAGCCCGCGTGTCCTCCAGGTGCGCGACCACCCCGGCCAGCGACTCCACAGTGGAGAAGTCGAGGTAGTCGTCGATGAACGGCCACATCGTCCGCAGACCGATGACCTGCGGACGGTGGTCGAGCGCGGCCGCGTGCGGATCCAGCCAGATCAGGCGGCCTACCTGACGCCGCAGCCGGGCCGCCTCGCGCGCAAGCAGGTCACGGTCGCCGACGTCCCACCCGTCGCTGAGCACCATCGCCGTCGTGGTGGGTGCGAGGGCACCGCGAGCCTCCAGCGCGGCGGTGAACCCGTGCAGGCAGTGACCGAGCCGGGTACCGCCGGCCAGCGAGACCGAGCGGTGCTCCAGCCAGGCCAGCGCCGGGCGAAGCGGCATGCGGCGGAACACGTCGGTGACCATCGCGACCTCGACGTTGAAGATGGCGCACTCCACCGAGCGGACGGCCTTGGTCAGCGCATGCACGAACGCCAGGAAGAACGGGGTGAACGGCTGCATGGACGTGCTGAGGTCGCACAGCACCACCAGCCGGGCCCGCTCCCGACGCTGCCGGGTGCGCCGCAGATCGGCGACCTCGCCGCCGTAGCGCAGGTTGTGTCGCAGGCTCTCCCGCAGGTCCACGAGGTCGCCGCGCTCGTCCGGCCGCCGCCGGCGGCTGCGCGCGGTGCCGAGCGCGCGGGCGCACCGGCGGGCGAGGTCCTCGACGCGACGGTCGCGCTCAGGGACGGCGGCCGACACCCGTCGTCCGGTCCCGGTGGCGCTCCAGGTGGCCCGTCTGGCCGCCCCGTCGACGCGCCGGGCATCGTCGCCGGTCCCCGCCGCCTGCAGACCGCCCTGCTCCCCCGCACCGGACGCCTCATCGTCCCCGCCGCCGGTCTCGTCGACCAGTCCGAGCGCGTCGGGTGACTCCACCGAGAAGAACACGGGAAAGACCACATCGACGACCGCCGCCTCCTCGATCGACGCGGCCAGGCAGCTGCGCAGTGCGACGTGCAGGTCCGCGCGGCGCTCCAGGGGCACCGCGTCGGCCGCCCGGACCGCTCGAAGCACCGCGGACAGCGATGCCGGGACGCCCACGTCGCGCAGCAACGCGCCGAAGAGCGGGAGGTCGTGGTCGAGGTCCCCGGTCCGCTGCAGGCGGCGGTCCCGTGCCGCGGCGACGAGGGAGTGCGGCGCGAGCGCCCCAGGGCGCTCGCGGCCATGGCGCACCACCTCAGGCCGTCCGGCCGTCCGGCAGCAAGCCGAACTCTCGGTACATCTGCTCGCTGTCCCGACCCAGGAACGCCGCGACGTCCTCGCTGTCCTTGAGCAGGCAGCCGATGGTGTCCTGGACTCGTGCGCGATCGAGGTCGGTGGCGCCGAAGAGCGTCAGCGCGCGGAGCCAATCGATCGTCTCGGAGACACCGGGCGCCTTGCGGTAGTAGCCGCCGCGCAGCCGCTGCACGAGCAGGCACCCGCGCTGCACCAGCCGCTCGGACGCCTCCGGCAACCGCGTGCGGACGATCTCGATCTCCCGCTCCAGACTGGGGAACGGGATCCAGTGGTAGAGACAGCGCCGGCGCAGCGCGTCGGACAGCGCCCGCGTGCGGTTCGCGGTGAGCACGATCGTGGGCCTGCGCTCGGCGCGGATCGTGCCGATCTCAGGGATGGTCACCTGGAACTGGGAGAGCACCTCGAGCAGCAGCGCCTCGAACTCCTCGTCGGCCCGGTCCACCTCGTCGATCAGCAGCAGCACCGGCCGGTGCCTGTCGTCACCGGACGGCCAGATCGCCTCGAGGAGCGGCCGGCGCAGCAGGAACTCCGGCGAGAAGATCCGCGACCGGACCCCGCTCCCGGACAGCCCCTCGGCCTCGCCGATCCGAATGTCGAGCAGTTGCCGGGCGTAGTCCCACTCGTAGAGCGCATGGTGCGCCGACAACCCCTCGTAGCACTGCAACCGCACCAGCCGGGCGCCCCGCACCGCCGCGAGGGCCTCGGCCACCGCCGTCTTCCCCACCCCGGGCTCCCCCTCCAGGAGAAGGGGAAGCTCGAGGTGGCCGGCCAGGTGCAGCACGGTCGCCAGCGGACGGTCGACGATGTAGTGCTGCGCGGCCAGCGCGGCGGTGAGCCCCCGCACCGGGTCGTCGTCCAGGTCCACGGGGGCCGCGTCAGCCATCGGCAGCCGGCGCCGCCACCGGACGCATGTTCTCCGCGGCCTCCATCGCGGCGTCAACGATGTGCTGGTATCCGGTGCACCGGCAGATGTTGCCGCCGATCGCCTTGCGCACCTCGTCGCGCGTCGGCTCCGGGTTGTCCTCGAGGTAGTCCTTGAGGACCATCAGCATCCCCGGCGTGCAGAACCCGCACTGCAGCGCGTGACACTTGTGGAACGCCGCCTGCAGCGGATGCAGGTCGTCGTCCTGGGCGCCGAGCGCGTCGAGCGGCCGGTAGACCCCGGCGAGGCTCTGCGTCGTGATGTGCTCCAGCGGCGCGACCCGCTGTGGTGCGAGCCCCTCGACGGTGGTGACGCTGCGCCCGGCGACCTGCAGCGCCAGCACGTTGCAGGACTTGACGATGTCGCCGTCCACCTCGACCGCGCAGCAGCCGCAACGCGCCTCGAGACACCCGTTGTGCGTCCCGGTGTAGCCGGCGACGTCACGGATGAACTCCAGCAGCAGCGTGCGCTCGTCCACCTCGGCGGTGACCTCGGTGCCGTTGATCGTGAGGGTCATGGTCTGCACGGTCAGCTCCCCGCCGTCGTCGTGTGGGCCCGCTCGTGGGACCGCGCGATCGCGCGCCCGACGAGCACTCCGATGAGTTCGCGCTGGTAGCGGCGTACCGAGGTGGTGGCCTGCTCGGCGGGCAGCACCTCGTCGGCCGCCACGAGGCCGATCTCGACGGTGTCCACCGCCGTGGGGGTGCCGCCGACGAGCCGGTCCGCCGCGGTGGTCGCCAGGACAGGAGCGGGGTGAACCGCGCCCACCGTGACGCGGGCGTCCGCGACGGCCCCGTCAGCGCCGAGCCGCAGCGCGCACACCGCCGAGACCAGCGCGGCGTCGAACACGCGGTAGCGGAACTTCTCGAACGCGACCCCGGAGAACCCGTCCTGCGGCCGGAACCGGACGGTCGTGAGGATCTCGCCGGGGCGCAGCACGGTGCCGCCCACCGGGTCGAAGAACTCCGCGGCCCGGATCGTCCGCCCGCCCCCGGCGCCGACGGTGTCCAGCTCCGCATCGAGTGCGACCACCAGCGTCACCATGTCGAAGCGCGGGTCGGCGGCGCACAGCGCGCCGCCGATCGTGCCCATGGTGCGCACCGGCCGGTCGGCCAGGTCGCCGGCGACCGCGGCGATCTCGGTGTGCCATCCGCGGAGCGGTACCCCGGTGAGCTCGGCCTCGGCGAGCGCCGCGTAGGTGGTCGCGGCGCCGATCTCCAGGGCACCGGAGTCGGTGTAGCGCCAGCCGCGGAGGTCCGCGACCTCGGCCAGCGAGACCAGCGCCGAGGGGCGGGCGAGTCGCTCCTTCATCGCGAGCAGCAGCGTCTGGCCGCCGGCGATCACCTGAGCACCGGGGCCGTGCCGTTCGAGCAGGTCGACGGCCTCCCCCAGCCCCCGCGGGGAGTGGAAGCTGAACGGCTTCACAGCAGCAGGTCTCCTTCGTCCGAGCCGGTCGGTGTGGGCCACTCGTCCGGCGTGCGCGGGCTGGTGAAGTCGGGCATGTCGTCGGGGTAACGGAAGCTGTCGAGCCCTCGGCGCTCCTTCTCGCGCAGGGCGAGCAGCATCCGGTCCGGGGTGATCGGCAGCGCGGTGAACCGGACGCCGGTGGCGTCGTAGACGGCGTTGCCGATCGCGGCGGGCACCGGGCCGGTGCCGGACTCGCCGGCGCCCTTCTGCCCACCGGGGATGTTCACCGACGGGGCCGGGATCTCGAACATCTTGGTCAGCTCGGGCAGCTCGGTGGCGTACGGCGCCTGGTAGTCCTTGAAGCTGGCGTTGAGCAGGCGGCCCTGGTCGTCGTAGACGTAGTCCTCGCCCAGCGCCATGCCGATCCCCATCAGGAACCCGCCCTGGTGCTGACCCTCGACGATCAGCGGGTTGATCACCGTTCCGGTGTCGTGCGCCATCGCGTAGTCGATCACGGTGATTCGGCCCGTGTCAGGGTCGACGCGGACGTGCGCGGCGTGCGCGGCGCCGGAGTAGGTCACGCTGAAGTTGCCCGAGCCGTCGGGCGCCTCGCGCTCGGTCGGCGTGTCGTAGGTGGCCACCGCCTCGAGCGTCGGCTCGAACCCGGGCGGCAGCTGGTGGGTGCGGTACGCGGCGTACCCGGCCAGGTTCTCGAGGTACAGCCCGGTGTCGGGCAGGCCGCGGACGTGCACCCGGTCGTTGCCGGTGTCCAGGTCCTCGGGGTTGGCCTCCAGCACGTGCGCGGCGATGGCGACGACCTTCTCCCGCAGCCGCTCGGCGGCCTGTCGGCACGCCGTGCCGAGCACGGCCGCGGCCCGGCTGGCGTAGGTCCCGAGCCCGAACGGGGCGGTGGCCGAGTCCGGCGGGGCGAGCGCCACCTTCTCGAACCCGACCCCGAGCACGTCGCTCACGATCTGAGCGAGGAACGTGGCGTGGCCCTGGCCGTGCGAGACGTCACTGGAGAAGATCGTGACGGTGCCGTCGGTCTCCAGCCGGACCCGCACCGCCGACAGGTCGGTGTCGAGGGACGGGTGCCGGCAGCTGGTGTACTTCATCGAGACCGCCAGCCCGACCCCCTCGTTGGGCTCGGGCCGCGCCTTCTTCTCCCGCCACCCGATCGCCTCCGCGCACGTCTGCAGGCAGCGGTCGATCGAGGTGCTGTCGATGACCTGGCCCATCGGAGTGCGGTACGGGAAGGACTCCGGCTGCACGACATTGCGGGCCCGCAGGTCGAGCGGGTCCATGCCCAGCCGCTCGGCGGCCATGTCGACCAGCTGCTCCTTGGCCCAGATGGTCTCGGGGATGCCGAAGCCGCGCAGCGGCCCGGCCGGAGCGGTGTTGGTGTGGACGACGTCGGCGTCGATGTGGATGTTCGGGATCGGGTACGGCAGCATCCCGACGTTCGTGCCGATGTGCACGACCTGGTTGCCCCACAGCGACTGCGCGCCGCAGTCGTGCACGATGTAGTCGCGGTAGCCGGTGATCTCGCCGTCCCGCTTGAGGTACATCTCGGCGTAGCGCACCTGCCCGGTCCGGGCCGTGCCGGCGCGGAAGATCTCCCCGCGGCCCAGCACGAGGTGCACCGGTCTGCCGAGCTGCATGGAGAGCACCGACGCGATCACCTCGTGCGCGAACATCTGCGCCTTGGAGCCGAAGCCGGCGCCGACCTCGGGGATCACTACGCGCACGCGGTTGCGCGGGATCTGCAGCGTGTCGGCGAGGACGTCGCGCACCATGAAGATCGACTGCGTCGACGAGTAGATCGTCAGCACACCGGTGAACGAGTCGTAGCTGGCCACGCAGCCGTGCGGGTCCAGCGCGGCACCGGCCTGCCGGTTGCTGACGAACCGCTGCCGCACCACGACGTCGGCGTCGGCCGCGGCGGCCGCGGCGTCCCCGACCCGCACCCGGTAGCGGTCGAAGATGTTGCCCTCGCCGAACTCGTAGTTGATGCCCTCCTGGATGAGCGGCGACTCCGGATCCAGGGCCCCCTCGGGGTCGACCAGCACGGGCAGTTCGTCGTAGTCGACCTCGATCACCTCGAGGGCGTCGAGCGCGGCGTACTTGCTGTCCGCGACGACGGCGGCGATCTCCTGGCCCTCGTAGAGGATCTTGTCCGTGGCGAACGGGAAGTGGTCACCCACGAGCAGGTCCTGCATCATGTCGCCCCACGGCTTGACCTTGCCGAGGAGGTCCTGCCCGCAGATCGCCCCGCGCACGCCCGGCTGCTGCAGCGCCTTCGACAGATCCACGCCGTTGAGCCGGGCGTGCGCCGTGGTGCTGCGGAGGATCTTGGCGTAGAGCATGCCGGGCAGCCGGATGTCGTCGATGAAGCGGGCGGTGCCGGTGAGCAGGGCCAGGTCCTCGGTGCGGGGCACCGAGCGGCCCACGAGCTTGTTCCCGGAGCCGGTCTCCCGGCGCTCGGGGGCGTGCCGCTCGGCCCGGGGGCGCGTCGGCGGGGCCGTCGGCAGGGTCTCAGTCATTCCACGCCTCTCGTCGTACCGGCTCAGGTCAGCACGGGGGTCCGGGTCACCAGGTCAGATAGGAGATCGCCGCGAGCATCCGGCGGCGCTCGGTCTCGTTGCCACGGATCTTGATCCGGCCGGCGATGGACTCGATGGCGGCGGTCGTCTCGTCGTAGTAGATCCGCTGCATGGTGTCGGCGAGCATCGTGGCGAGGATGCGGGGCCGCTCCGGCAGGCCGCTCTCCACGCTCAGGACGCTGCCCTCGTCGATGAGGACGGTGAAGTCCTCCTTCACGTCCGGCATGCGGACGACGAGCGGCCAGTCACGCCACTTCTTGACGGCCGCGACGGTGTCCTTGTTCGTGTTCCACTTGTGGAAGTAGTACTGCTCGAGGATGTCTCGGAGGTACTCCTTGCCGACCACCTCCGGACGAGGGAGGTACTCGTAGCTCCCGGACACCTTCGCTTCTTGTGACATCGCGCTACCTACCTACCTAGTCGCTACGAATCGTTTCTCGACGGGGCCCATACTGTGCCCGGTTTCACACCGGCAGCCAAGCGTTACGTCGCGCCGACAGGGATGTGTCGGGCCGCCTTGTTCAACTGCTTCGCCACCCACGGCAGCTTCGTGGCGAGTTCGAGAACCTGGCTGCGGCGTGACGCGAACCGTTCCGGCCAGGCGCTGGCGACCCGTCCGTAGAGGTCGGTCCAGCGCTGCACGTGGTCGGTCAGCGGGCGTTCGTGTCGCTCCCAACTCTGCAGGGCGGTCGGCACGTCGGCGTGCTGGTCCAGGTACGTCGCGAGCGACAGGGCGTTCTGGAAGGTGAGGTTGGCGCCCTGGCCCAGGTTCGGCGGCTGGGCGTGCGCGGCATCGCCCACCACGGCGGCCCGCCCACGCGACCAGGCGCGGCAGGTCACCCGCATCGCCCGGTCCCAGCGGCCGACCTCGTCGATCCGCTCGATGATCCCACCCAGGTGTGGAAACGCTCCCAGCCAGCTCTGCTTGTCCACCGGTACGCGCCGGCCCGCCTCGTCATCCACGTTGCAGCAGAGGCAGACGTAGTTGACCTCGTCGGTGCACGGGTCGTAGAGCAACCGGCGCGAGCCGTTCCAGTACTCGGTGATCTCGGTCGAGGGGTCCTCCGGTCTGCGCGGGATGAGCAGCCGGGTGTAACCCTCGTCGAGGTAGTCCACGCGCTCGGTGAGCAGCATCGATTCCCGGACCCGGGAGAACACGCCGTCCGCAGCGACCACGAGGTCGGCCCGCCAGACCTTGCCGTCCTGGTCCTCCAGCTCACCGCGCGGGTTGCCGCCGGTGATGACCGACCCGGCGATGATGTCGACGTCGAGTTCGATGGCCCGCGCGATCAGTGCGTCGTATAGGTCCGCACGCGGCGGCAGCAGCAGCCGGTCCGCGGCGCCGAAGGCCCGGTGCATCAGTGCCTTGCCGTCGGAGTCGCGCGCGACCAGGGTCTCGATCCGCTTGGCCCGCCGGGTGGCGGTCGCCTCGACTCCGAGGGCGGCGAGCGAGCGCAGACCGTTCTCCCACAGCCAGATCCCGGCGCCGAACATGCGCAGTTCGTTCGACCGCTCGTGGACCCGCACCCGCCAGCCGCGCTGGGCGAGAGCGATTCCGACGGCCAGACCGCCCAGCCCCGCCCCGGCGATCTCCGCCTGCCTCGCCTTGGTCACTGCGACGTCCTTCCGATCGGTCGTTCAGGGGTGGTGCCGCGCCGCGGCCGGATCGAGCCCGGCCGCGGACGCGGCGGGAGCGCCACCACCGGGTGTGGGGTCCCGGCGGTCGGCTGGAGCCCGCGCTAGAGGCGCGAGGCGTCGGTGCGCTGGCGCAGGACCTGCGCCCGGTAGAAGCCGCCCCGCTTGGTCCGCGGCACCACGAACTTGTCGTAGAGCGCGATGACGACGACCAGGGCGAACCAGGCGGCCGCTGCGTGCCAGTCGAGGACGGTGATGCCGAGGGCGATGAGCCCGGTGTAGATGAGCAGGAACACCGCCAGCGGGACGCCGTACCGGACGGTGAGCGGCCGGTCGAGGTTCTTGCGGGCCCGCATCCGGATGAAGAACAGCGCCATCAGGAAGTACAACGTGGCCGACCACATCGACAGCATGTGGACGATGAAGGTGAAGTCCCGCCAGTAGACGCCGATCAGGGCGAATGCGGCCAGCACCAGGATGGCCACCCACGGCACCGAGCGCGTCGAGTAGCGCCCGAAGGCCCGTGGCAGGGCGCCCTGCTGGGCATACAGCGCGACGATCTTGCCCATGGCCATGAAGAACACGCTCAGCGTGGTGTAGGTCGCGATGAGCATGGTGATCAGCGCGAGGTAGAACAGCGGGTGCGTTGTCGCCTGGCCGAGACGCTCCTGGACGATGCCGACCGTCGGGACCGGGAGCAGAAGCAGCGCCGCCAGCGGCGCGCTGGCGAGGATCGCGAAGGCCAGCGGGATCTGCCGGATCCACAGCTGCCAGGCCGCGGAGAGCAGGCCGACGTCGCGGGACTGCTTGAAGTTCTGCCACTCGTCGACGAGGACCTGCTGCACCTCGAGGATGCCTGCCATGATCCCGAGCCAGAGCCCGCCGACGGTGAACAGCGTGAGCCAGTTGACCGGGCTCGGCGACTCCCAGTTGGCCGCCCAGAAGCCGCTGTCGGCGAACAGCCACCAGACCCCGACCGCGAGCACGATGTCACCGACCAGCGTGACCACGACGAGCGCGGCCTGCACCTTGCCGGTGATCTGGTGGCCCATCAGGTTGAGCACGACAACCGGCACGATCACCACGTACGGCCAGATCGCCACCGGCACGTCCGGGAACAGCAGCGTCAGCAGCCCCTCGGCGATCAGCAGCTCCAGCCACATGAACGCGCCGTACACCGGGGCGTAGAGGATGAAGTACGAGGTGCCCAGGGAGAACAGACCGGCTTCCCGGCCGTAGGACTGGATGGAGCCGGGCTCGGGTACCGCCGTGATCATCTCGCGGTAAAGCCACCAGGCGATGTTGATCACCACTGCGCCGGCCACGAACCCGATGAGGGTCCACTTGATCCCGTAGGCACTGGCGATGAAAACGATCCAGGCCCACCCGGCGGTGAACAGCATCTCACCCGTGCCCATGGCGGACACGTCGAACCAGGACAGCGGCTTCTCGTCGACGAGGTCGAGGTCGAGGTCGTCGCCGTCCTCGTACTGCCCTTCGGGGACTTCCTTGCTGGTTGTCATTCGGTCTCCCCGGTGATGGGAACGGGATGGGAGGGACTGCAACTGCAGGACCGACGGCCGGTGACCGGACCGTCAGCACATCCGTGCGGAGGTCTCCCGGCGCTGGAGATCCGCTACGAGGTCGCCCGCGTGGCTCGTGTCGAGCTCCGGGACGTGCCCGTTCCCGGCCGCGTCCTCGGCCCCGCCGTGCACGAGGTCGTAGGTGAGGTCGGTGACGGAGTACGTCTGACCGCGCTCGTGCGGCCAGCGCCGCTCGAGCGCCGCCTCGTCGAACACCACCACCCGGCCGTCCTGGACCACGGTCTCGATGCGCCGCTTGTCCTGGAGAACGGTGATGTCGGCGACGGGGTCGCCGTCGACCACGATGACGTCGGCGATCATGCCGGGCGCGATGACGCCGACCTGGCCGTCGAGGCCGAGCATGAGGGCGCCGTGCTGGGTGCCCGCCTGGATGGCCTCGAGCGAGGACAGGCCGGCGTAGTCCATGAGCAGCTCGAGCTCCCGGGCGTGCCACTCGCCGTAGGGGGCGACGGAGAATCCAGTGTCCGTGCCGAGCACCATCTTCACGCCCGCCTCGTGAGCGCGGTGCAAGCTGTCGCCGGTCTTGTCGAGCATCCGCTTCATGCCGTCGCGCAGTGGCGCCGGCGCGCCCACCCGGTCGCCGAAGTCGGCGACGTTGGCCAGCAGTAGCAGCGTCGGGACCAGCGGCGTGCCGGACTCGGCGAGACGCTCGATCGTCGCGTCGTCCATGACGTTGCCGTGCATGATCCAGTCGATGCCGGCCCGCACGGCGGCGTCCACCTCGGCGGAACCGCGGGCGTGGATGGTGACCTTCCTACCGAGCTGGTGGGCCAGGTCGGCGATGATCTTCATCTCGTCGTCGGTGAACGCCTGGTAGTCGCCGTAGGGGCTGTCGGCCAGCTTGATGAGGTCGACACCCGCCTTGACCTGGCGGCGCACCTCGTCCTTCATCCCGTCGACCGTGTTGGCCAGGATGCCGATGGACCCCTCGGGCACGCCGACCGAGTCCGGGTACCAGTCGGTGAGGCTGTTGCTGGTACTGATGTAGCGGCCGGCGGAGGTCATCCGCGGCCCCTGGACGATGCCGTCCTTGATCGCTTCTCGCAGTCCCACGCCGATGAAGTAGCTGCCCCCCGGCTGGGAGATCCCGGTGACGCCCGCGCGCAGCACCTTCTGCGCGTGGAACGCGGCCTTGAGCGTGCGCAGCTCCGGGCTGGTGTAGAGGTCGATCTCCTCCTCGCTGCGGCTCTCGCCGTAGGTCATGTGGCAGTGCGCGTCGATGAGGCCGGGCATCACGGTCTTGCCGGTGGCGTCGATCCGGGTGAGCGGCTCACCCCGCGGCACCGCGTCGGCCGTCGCGTCCGCACCGACCCGGACGATACGGTCGCCCTCGATCAGGACGGATGTTCCGGCCGAGGCCGGCGCACCAGTGCCGTCGACGACGGTGCCGTTCTCGATGAGCAACCAGGACGAGGGCATCGCGTGCGTCCTCCAGGTCTCCGCTGAGCGCCGGCACGGTCGTGCTGCGCGGTGGATGTCGCTGTGGCGGCGAATGGTGGAGGGGCTCCGTGAATCGCGGCGAAATCGGGATGTTCCGGGCTGATCCATGCAGTTTCGGAGGCCGTTCGCGCACACGTGCCGTCAGCGACGCAGGTCCTGGAGGAGCCGGACGGTGGTGGGGGTGGGCTGGGTGCCGAGCTCGTTCAGGGCGCGCTCGCAGGCGCGGTACGCCGCGATCACGCGGTCCTGGTTGCCCAGTGCGTCGGCGATCCGCATCTCCAGACGCCAGGCGGACTCCCGGAACGGATCGGCCCGCAACACGTCGCCGACCAACCGGGCCGCCTGCCGGTAGTGCCCGGTGGCGAAGGCGATCTCGGCAGCGTCGTGCCGGGCCTCCTGCACGACGGAGGCCAGGTGCTGGCGCCGCTCCTCGGCCCAGGACGACAGCACTCCGGGTAGGTACTCCCCGCGGTCGGCGATCTCCAAGGCCTGCAACAGCGTCCGCAGCCGGTCCTGGCCGCGCAGGCTCGCCGCCTGCCGCAGCAGCGCGGACAACCGCTCGGACTCCGTGGTCACCCGGACGCCGGCGCCGAGGCCGACACGGCCGGCGGCGGGGTCGGAACGCAGGACGTCCGGCACGGCGCGGCGCAACCGGAGCACGGCCTGGCGGAGGTAGGAGCCGGCGGCGTCGTCGCCGCGGCCCGCGAACAGTACGTCGAGGAGTTCCTGGCGCGGAACGGCGTCGCGACCGCTGTTGGCGAGATATGCGAGCAGCTCGTAGCTCTTCTTCAGCCGCAGTGCCGCGTCCTCGCCGTTGACCAGGACGGCCGTCCGCCCGAACTCCGTGACGTGAACCGACGCGGCGAGCACGTCGCCGAGTTCGACGCCCAGCACCATGAGCGCGCGGCCGAGCTCGTGCCAGGGTGAATCGGCGCGACGCTCGATGTCCAGCCGCCGGGACAGCACGGCCGGGAACTCCGAGAGCGCCTGCAGCAGCAGGTGGTTCGAGCCCTGCTGCTCGGCGGCCCACAGCGCGAGGTTGGCGGCGTCGTCGGCGCCCTGCTCCTCCCCCAGCCGCCACTGAGCCTCGGCCAGGTGGACGGCGGCCGCCGGCAGCCACAGGATGCGTTCGCCCTGCCGCATGCTGACGACGGCCGCCTCCAGGCAGTCCCGGGCGCGTAGGTCCTCGCCCTCGAGCAGCAGGGCGGTCCCGAGCAGTGTGTTCGCGTGCTCGCGGATGTTCGCGTAGCGCTGCCCGATCGGATGCTGCGCCACCTCCTCGAGGACGTGCCGAGCGGCGCGCGCGTCGCTGCCCAGCCGCAGCAACAGCTCCGCCTCGGCGAGCAGGCTGAGCATGCGGAACAGCTCCGAGCCGCTGGCCACGATGCGCTCGCGTCCGGTGCGCAGGAGCCGCCAGGCCGCGTCGTGCTCGCCGAGCTCGGCCATCAGCTTCGGTCCGATCACCGCGGCGAGCCACACACCCTGCTCGTGGCTGCCCTCCAGGCCCTGGTACAGCTCGAAGCCCTGCTCGGTGTGCCCCGTGGCGAGCAACGCCCCCACCCGCCACGGCTCGGCGGCCTTCGCCGCCCAGGGCGACGACGGCGCATCGGCCAGGAGGCTGAGCCGACCGAGGTCGTAGTGGGTGCGCATGACCAGCGCGTCGAACGGCCCGCCGGTCAGCGACCCCACCGGGGTGTTCGAGGCACCCGGGATGCCGTCCACGGTCCGCATCGCGTACCGCATGGCGTCGAGCTCGTCGCCCGGCAGGGCGACGTCCAGCACCGCATTGATGTCCGCCACCCGCCCGGCGTGCAGGTAGCACCAGGCCATCAGGCTCGCCGCCCGGCTCGACGACCCGGCCAACTCGTCACGCCGGCCCCCCTCCGCCAGCTCGTCGACCAGCTGTACACCCCGGCAGTAGTCCTCGCGGCCCAGTGCCAGCATGAGCTCGGCGACGACGAGACCGGGCTGCCCGTCGTCGCGCACCGGCTTCAGCCGCTGCAGCCAGCGCTCGGCAAGCGCGAAATCGGCGCGCTCGATGACCCCGACGACGACCCGTTCGACGACCTCCAGGGCCTCGTCGAGCCGGCCGGCGGCGAAGAACTCCTCAACGGCCTCCTCGTCGTGCTGCAGCTCGACCAGGAGCTGCGCGTAGGCCCGGTGCAGCTCTCTCACCTCGGCGTCGCTGCGCCGCTGCAGCAACTCGAGGAGGTACTCACGAAACCGGGGGTGGCAACGCATCGCCTTGCCGCCGGGGTCCCAGGCCACCGGGAGCCGGCGTGAGCGCAGGCTGTGCAGGCGGACCGCCGCGTCCTGCACCCCGAGGCTCTCGGCGGCGGCCGGCGTCACCTCCTTGAGCAAGGCGGTCGAGATCAGGAACTCGCGGTCAGCCGGCGTGAGCTGCGCCAGAATCTGGGTAGCCAGGTAGCCGTGCAGCGGGTCGGCCTCACCGCCGATCCCGATGACGTGGTCCGCCGAGCGCCACGCCTCGAAGAGCACGCCCGTGACCCAGCCACCGGTCTCGACGATCGCCTCGGCGGGATCGACGTCGGGTCGGCCGGACAGCACGAGCGCATCGGTGGCCTCCTGCACCGTGAACGCGAGATCCTCCTCGCCGACCGCCGCGACGTAGGTCAGGAACGAGGCGCCACCGGCCGCGTCGAACGGTAGGACGGAACGGCTGATGATGACGAGCCGCGCGGTGGGCGGCAGGTAGCGAGCGAATGACGACACGACGGCGAGGGCTTCTGGCTCCTCGGCCAGCCGCTCCATGTCGTCGAGCACCAGCAGCAGGTTGCTGTCTCCGACGGCCTCTGCGAGCAGGCCGGCGACCTCCGGGTGCGGCAGCTGAGAGACCAGGGCGGCGCCCGCCAGCCCCTTCACCCCCGGCACCTGGCGGGCGATCGCGGCCTCGAGATAGGTGAGCAGGCGCCCGGTGACGGTGTCGGTCGCGTCGACCGCGAGCCAGGCGAACGGGCGGCGCAACTGCTGGGCCGCCTGCAGAACGGCGGTCGTCTTGCCCGCTCCTGCGGACGCGAGGACGCACACGACCCGGTGCTGCTCGATGAGTCGGCTCAGCAGGGACTCGATCCGCGGCCGTCGCACCACCGTGCCTCCGACCGGCGGCGGGGTGATCTTGAGCTGGATAACCCGCATCAGGTTGAACTCCGCTGCACCCCGATGGAGGCTCCGATCCCGTGCACTGCTCCTCATCCCGCCCGGCTGCGCCGCATCGGCCCCCGTCGATCGCGACTCTAGGCGCCCGGACCGGCCGTGAGGAGGACGCCGACCGGCGGAACTTTATGACCGCGAACTCGGTCTGCCCCCACCGATCCGGCGGGCTCATTGCATGCAACACAGCATACAAGTGATCGCAACCACACTGTGACGTGGTTAACGGCGCGCTCACGGACGCCTGCGACGGTGCACGGCCGGTCGGATTCCGGCCACACGGGGCGATCGCGCGGTCGCTCACGTACGGGAGAAGAGGAGCGCCGGATGCCCATGGTCCGCACGGGGGACGTCGACATGCACTACGAGGAGTCCGGGTCGGGTGACCCGATCGTGTGGATTCCGGGCACTGGTCTCGCCGGTTCCATGTGGCACACCCACCAGGTGGCCCACTTCCAGGACCGCTACCGGTGCCTGACCCTCGACCTGCGCGGCAGCGGCCGGACCGTCGGTGGCCACCTCCCGCCTACGGTGGCCGACCTCGCGGCCGACGTCATCGGACTGATGGACGCGCTCGACCTACCGCCCGCGCACGTCGTGGGTCTGAGCCTCGGGTCCGCGGTCGCCCAGGAGATCGCGTTGTTGCGGCCCGACCGGGTGCGCAGCGTCGTGCTGGCGGCCACCTGGTCGTCCACCGAGCGCGAGAAGCACATGCAGCGGCACTTCGCGTCGCGCCTCTACGCGCTCGAGAACGGTCCGGTGGACGTGTACGCCCAGTTCGCGTTCTGGATGTCCTCCCCCAGCGTGATCGACGAGGAGCCGGACCTTCAGGCCGCTGTGGAGGCCGAGCTCCGGCGGCACATGTCGACGCGCCTCGACGGCACGGCAGCACACTTCCGCGCGGACCTCGTGCACGAGACGGCCGAGCGCCTACCGCAGATCACCTGCCCGACGCTCGTGGTGTATGGCGAGGAGGACCGGATCACGTTGCCCCGCTACAACGAGCGGGTTGCGGCGGCGATCCCCGGCGCGGCGGTGGCACGCATCCCGCGGGCGGGTCACCTGGTCTGGCTCGAGCGGCCGGCCGAGCTGAACGGGCACATCGATGAGTTCCTGCAGACCGCGGGCGTCGCGAGTCGGATGAGCGCGTAGCGGCCGCACTGGTGTGCTGGTCGTCGCGGTCGGCCTCGGCCTGGTCCGAGGGCCGGGTCAGCTGGCGGCGGGGAGCGACGAGATCCGCAGATCGGCCGCGGGGAACGGCGGGCGATCGTCGAGGCGCAGCGAGAGCTTCCCGGCCGCCCGCCAGGCACGGGCGGTGAGGTCCCGGTCGGCGTCGGTGACGAGGTTGCCCATGACCCGCAGGGCCACGGTCATGAGTCCCCGCGAGCGCATGCCGACCGGCCCGGCCAGCGGGAGCAGGCGCGGGAGGGTGAGCAGCCCGGCGAGCCGGCGCGCGATCGAGAACGCCTGGCCGTAGTGGGTGCGCAGGGTGGCCGGCCACGCGACGGAAAGGTCCCGTTCCTGCGCGATCAGCTCGGCCACCGTGCGGCCGGTCTCCAGCCCGTAGTCGATGCCCTCACCATTGAGCGGGTTCACGCAGCCGGCGGCGTCGCCGATGAGCGCCCAGTTGACGCCGGCGACACCGGACACCGCGCCCCCCATCGGCAGCAGCGCCGACGCGTGGGCCCGGACCGGGCCGTCGAGCTGCCAGTCGTCGCGGCGGGCATCGGCGTAGTGCTCGATCAGCCCGCGCAGCCGGACACCGGCCGGTCGCCTGTCGGTGGCGAGGGTGCCCACGCCGATGTTGACCTCGCCGTTGTTCAGCGGGAACACCCAGCCGTAACCGGCGAGCACCTCGTCCTCGGTGCCGCGCAGTTCCAGGTGCGACGAGATCCACTGGTCGTCGCTGCGGCCGGACCGGATGTAACCGCGGGCCGCGACGCCGAACGCGGTGTCCCGGTGCCATTCGCGGCCGAGCACCCGACCGAGCGTGGACCGGGCGCCGTCCGCAACGACCAGGCGCGAGCACCGGACGGTGGTGGTCGTGTCGTCGGCGAGCCGGAACACCACACCGGCGACCCGCTCACCGTCCCGCACGACATCGACGGCACGGGCACCCTCGAACGGGACGGCACCGGACTCCAGCGCCGCCTCGCGGATGCGCGCGTCGAGTTCCAGGCGGGGGACGGCACCACCGTTGGCGGGCAGCGAACCCCCCGGCCAGGGCAGCTGCAACTCCTGCCCGAAGCCGGCCGCCCGCAGGCCCCGGTTCGTCCCCTGCGACCGGACCCAGTCGCCCAGCCCGAGCCGGTTGAGCTCGGCGATCGCGCGGGGGGTGAGGCCATCGCCGCAGGCCTTGTCGCGGGGGAACGTGGCGGCGTCGGCCAGCAGGACGTCGAGCCCGCTGCGGGCCGCCCATGCCGCCGCGGCCGACCCGGCCGGCCCCGCGCCCACGACGAGGACGTCGGTCGAGTCGGGGACGGCGGCGGAGACTGCTTCGGGGGCCATATCACCATTGTCCCAACTGCGTCGGGCGCCGGCCTGTTGACCTCGCCGTCGTCACGCGGCGAAGGTGAGCGGTTCGACGGCCGAGTCGAGCGACAGGCCGAAGAACCCGATCTTCACCACGATCGCGACCGCACTCGCCGCGAACGGAGCCACCCTCGGAAGACGTCGTCCCCGAAATCGTTCCGGACGCGACCGGTCGGGCCGGTGCACAGGCGCGGTGAAACGATCCCCGCTCGACCGATCCGCAGCGCGGCGCGATGATCGGGCGAACTGGAGCCCGGCATCACCGGGCTCCAGCCGTGCCCGGCCGACCCCACGGTCGGCCTGCGACCGGGGAGCGGACGAGCAACCCGCACGGCGCGCTGCTGACAGCCACGCCGTGCGAGGCCAATGCAGGTACCCGATAGGCGCGGCGCGACACCCGCCGACGCCGGTCCACGGCTCTCGGAGCCCCCGAGTGCCTCGGAGATCTCGGCGGAGCGGCTCGTCGAGGCGCCGGTAACGGACAGGTCGGCAAGGGCCACCGGAATGGGTCCCGCATCCCGGCCTGAGGGGACCAATGGCGGTATCAACTGGTTCGACCTGCGCGGCACGGTGGATGGAACGGGCGTGGCGTTGTGGCCGGGGTCCCCGACAGTGCTGGACGGCTTCGATGAGTGAGATCCCCAGTGCGCTGGGCCTACCCGCCGAGCAGGTCGCCGCCCTGCTCCAGGCCGCCGGCCGGGCTCCGTCGCTGCACAATGCCCAGCCGTGGCGTTTCCGATTGACGCCGCAGGCGATCGAGCTGCACGCAGATCCCGCCCGACGCCTGCCACGGGCTGATCCGCAGGACCGCGAACTGCGGCTCGGCTGTGGTGCGGCCCTGTTCAACCTGCGCACGGCGCTGCTCGGCCTCGGTGTGCAACCGGTTGTGACCCTACTTCCGGACCCCGACCGGCCGGAGTTGCTGGCCAACGTGGGACACGGTGGGCAGCACCCGCGCACACCGGAGATCGATCGGCTACGTGCCGCGATACCGCGGCGACACACCAATCGACGTCCCTTCACCGACACCCCGCTCATCCAGCCCGAACAGCACGCCCTGTGCCGTGCTGCGCTGGACGAAGGCGCCTGGCTGCACATCGTGGACGATCTGGTGCAGCGCGCCCGATTGAGCCGGCTGGCAGCGCGAGCCCACGACGTCCAGATGGCTGACCCGGCGTTCCGCGCCGAACTCGCCGCCTGGACCGGCGACGCGAATGACCGTTCCGATGGTGTCCCGGTCTCGGCCGGCGGCCCGTTGCCGGAGCTCCAGGACAAGTGGGTGCTGCGCGACTTCACCGGCGGTCAGGGCCGGCCCCGGGTCGCGGGCAAGGACTTCGAGGCCGAGCCCCTCATCGCCGTGCTGGGCGCGCACCTGAGTGGACCCAGCGCCGAGATCCAGGCCGGGCAGGCCCTGCAGCGGGTACTGCTCACCGCCACCGTGCACGGACTGTCCGTGTCCTTCCTGTCCCAGCTCGTGGAGGTGCCCGACATTCGGCAGCAGATGCAGCGAATGATCAGCGCAACCAGGCCACCGCAGATCGTGCTGCGCGTCGGGCACGGCTGGCCGGTGGCAGGACTCACCCCACGTCGCCCCGTCGAGGACCTCGTGCTCGCCCAGAGCGCTCCCAGCCACTGACGAGGACCGCAGACGGACCTTCTCATCGCTGCAGACCACTGACGGCGCCCATCGGGCCTCCCCGACCTCCACGACCCCGACGTCATGTCAGCTCGATCAGTCGTGCACCTGTGATCGTCTGCTCGGCACCATCGGCGGTGAAGGCCAGCCGGTACGAGGCGTCGGCCAGAGATGTTCGCAGCCGGGCTCGTGCGCGACCGGCGCGCCACACCATGGTCAGCTCTCCGGCCGGGGTGTCGAGCAGCGTGAACTCGCCGCCGAAGGCCGGGTGCGTGGTGCGGAGGCGGATCAGCCGGGTCAGCGCCCGGACCACCGGTCGCCGGAGAGCCTCGCCGACCTCGGCCTCGGTGTAGCTGCGGCGGTTGATCTCGCGCGCGTCCCCGGTACGGCCGGCGAGCCCGGGCTCGTTGTCGCCGGCGAGCAGGCCGACGTAGTAGATCTGCGGGATCCCGGGTGTGAACAGTTGCAACAGCCGGGCCAGCAGGTAGCGCCGGTCGTCCCGGCCGACGGCGTCGTACGCGGTGCAGCTCACCTGGTAGACGCCGCCCCCGCCGCCGCGCACCGTGCTCGCGCGGCTGGTGCCGCCGCTGTTCCGGGAGATCGTGGCCACCAGCGAGTCGAGCTGAGTGGCGGTCAGCAGGCCGCCGTCCGCGGTGTCCGGGCCGGGGCCCGCATCGATCATCCCGATGCCGTCGTGAGTGTCGAGCACGGTCACCGAATTGCCGGGCCGGCGGGTCAGCCAGTCGCGCAGGGGGCGGCTGTCGCCGGTGAAGACCGCGTGCAGGATCAGTGGCGCGAGCACGAAGTCGTAGACCCGGTCGACGCGCCCGGCGGCCTGAACCGTGTAGCGGTGGGGCGCGTGCACCTCGGCGAGCACCTCGAGGCCGAGCCGCCTGGCCTCGGCGGCGATGTCGACGATGAACTCGACGGTCTCGGGCGTCATGAAGCACGCGCTGCCCGCCGTCTTCACGGCGTAACCGACGGCGTCCAGCCGGACCATCGCGATCCCGCAGTCCGCGAGCTGCCGCAGCACCGCGGAGAGATACCGGCGGGCGACCGGATGATGCACGTCCAGGTC
The DNA here is from genome assembly GCF_012911875.1 of Pseudonocardia bannensis. GTDB lineage: Bacteria > Actinomycetota > Actinomycetes > Mycobacteriales > Pseudonocardiaceae > Pseudonocardia > Pseudonocardia bannensis. Next base: position 38,628 of record NZ_JAAXKZ010000012.1, read on the forward strand.
GATCTGATGGCTGGTGAAGGTGGTCCACGCCAGCCGCCTCCGCCCGCCGAGGACGGCCGGGGTGAAGGGCAGGCCCGGTCGCGGCCGGACGATGCGGACCAGGTCGGCCTCGGTCGCGCCGTGAGGGAAGACCCGGTCGTAGGTGAGGAACATGCCGGCGTACGGCGACTGCTCGCCATGCTCGACGACGTCCCGGAACTGCACGGACCGATCCGAGACGTGGTTGACGATGAGGTCGGCGACGACATCCCGCGACGCGGCGAGCCGCCGCACGTCTTCCCAGCCGCCCAGCCGCGGGTCGACGGCCAGGTGATCGATCGGGTCGAAACCGGCGTCCGCGCCGTCATACGGGAGGTAGAAGGGCAGCACGTGCACCCCGCCGAAGAGCCCGGCGAGCGGGCCGTCCAACAGTCGCGCGAGTCCGGGAAGTGATCCGCCGAGCCGGTCGGCGTAGGCGACGAGCTGGACCTGGTTCCGCATGCTGCCCTGGACCGGCCCGGGCTACCGGAAGCGGGCGAGGAATCGGGCCGCGGCCGGCAGAGCGGTCTGCGGGTCGCCGCGCAGCTGGCACTCGAGCGCGAGCCAGCCGTCGTAGGAGATCTGGTGCAGCGCACCGAATGCGGCGGCGAAGTCCAGGTGACCGGTGCCGGGCTGGAGCCGGTTCGAGTCGTCGACGTGTACGTGCGCGATCCGCGAGCCGACGGCGGTGATCGCCTTGGCCAGGTCGTCCTCCTCGATGTTCATGTGGAAGAGGTCCGCGCACACCCGGACGGAGTCGCAGCCGAGCTCCCGCTGCACCTCCTCTGCCAGGTCGGCCGCTTGCTCCAGCCGATTGATCATGTAGTCCTCGTACCGGTTGAGCGGTTCGAGGGCGAGCCAGACCCCCTCACTCGCGGCGTGCTCACCGAGCTCCGCCAGCGCCTCGAACAGCACCTTGTGGTCATCCGCGGCGCTGCGGGGCGGGGTGAACGGCGGCAGCCGCAGGCTGAACATCCCCCAACTGGCCGGGGTGAGCACTCCCTCGCCACCCAGCTCGGCGATCACGCTGATCTGCGAGCGCAGCTGGGCGACGGCATCGCGCCGCAACTCCGCGTCGAAGTGCCCGATGAAGTGATCCGTCTCCGGACATACCGTCCGCATCACCACGCCGGCGCGGACCGCCGCGCGCAGCTCCGGCAGGCGGCCGGCGAAGTGGCCGTCCCCGCGGGCGCGCAGTTCGATGCCGTCGAAACCGGCCTGGCGCGCGAAGTCGAACTTGGCCCGCAGGCCGTCGCCCGGCAGCAACTGCTCTTGGCACGAGAGCTTCATCCCCATCGGACCTTCTCCCAGGTGGGACGATGTGCGTCGCGTCACCGGCCGCTCGTGGACTCGTGATGAGCCTAGTTGCGGAAGGAGGGGCTCTGTGCCCCGAACGATGGTCCTGGACGGTCCGCGTCAGCTGCGGCTGTCCGAGCAGCCGTCCCGCCCGCTGCAACCGGGCGAGGTGCGGCTGCGCGCCCGGTTGAGCGGGATCAGCCACGGCACCGAGCTGAGCCTCTACCGCGGAACCTCCGCGTTCACCGACAAGGTGTTCGGCCGCGGCCTGCGTGCCTTCGTCGTCCCGCCGGCCGGCAGTGCGTCCGCATATCCGGTGACGCTCGGTTACGAGATGGTCAACGAGGTCGCCGAGGTCGGCTCGGGAGTCACCGCCGTCGAGGTGGGCGACCTGGTGCACACCGGCACACCGCACCAGGAGGAGACGGTGCTCGACGTGGGCGCGTCGCTGCATGCCACCTACCCGTTGGTGGTGCTGCCCACGGCCGAGCGGTTGGAACGAGCGCTGTTCGTCAGCCTCGCCGCCGTCGCGCTGCAGGCAGTCCACGACGCGGAGATCAAGCTCGGTGACGCGGTCAGCGTGCACGGGCTCGGTGCGATCGGCCTGCTGGCGATCCAGATGTGCCGGCTCGACGGCATCCAGAACGTTCTCGGCGTCGACCCGGACCCGCACCGACGCAAACTCGCCGCGGGCTTCGGCGCCACCTACGTGCTCGATCCCGCGGACCCGCACCCGCTCGGCCTGCGGATCCGGGAGCTGAACGAGGGTCGAGGCGTGGACGTGGCGATCGAGGTGTCCGGGTCCGACCGGGGGCTGCAGGGTGCGCTGGCGGCCGCCGGGCTGGGTGGCACGGTCGTGGCGGCGGGTTTCTACCAGGGCGGCGCGGCGAACGTGCGGCTCGGCGAGGAGTTCCACCACAATCGGCTCTCGTTGATCGCGTCGGTCGGCGCGTGGGGGGCGCCGCACCGGCACGCGCCGCTGTGGGACCGGCGTCGGGTCCTGGACACCGCGACCCGGCTGCTCTACACCGACCGGGTCTCGGTCGACGGGATGCTCGACCGAACGTTCCGGTTCGACGAGGCCCCCGCCGCGTACCGGTGGCTGGACGAGCATCCGCAGGGGGCGGTGAAGGTCGCCCTCGTGTACGGGGATCGGCCAGGATGAGCGGGGACGTGATCGGCGTCGGCCTGGTCGGCTACGGCACCTCCGGCGCGGACCTCCATGCCCCGCTGATCGGTGCCGAAGCACGGCTGCGGCTGCGGGCCGTCGTCTCCGGGAAGCCCGATCGGGTGCATCGTGACCTTCCGTCGGTCCCGGTCGTGCCGGAGGCAACCCGGCTACTGGACGACCCGACCGTCGAGCTGGTCGTCGTCGCCGCGCCGAACACCGTCCACCACGAGCTCGCCCGCACCGCGTTGCTGGCCGGTCGACACGTGGTCGTCGACAAGCCCTTCGTGGTCACCTCGGCCGAGGCGGACGATCTGATCGAGCTCGCGGAGCGGCAGGGCCGGCGCCTGAGCGTCTTCCACCAGCGGCGCTGGGACAGCGATTTCCTGACCGTGAAGCGGTGCGTCCGCCGCGGCGTGCTCGGCCGGGTCAGCACGTACATCGCCCGCTACGACCGCTTCAGCCCGGACCCGATGGCGCACCGGTGGCAGGAACAGGACCAGCGCGGCGCCGGCCTCCTCTACGACCTGGGCCCGCATCTGATCGACCAGGCGGTGAGCCTCTTCGGCCTGCCCGAGACCGTGATAGCCGATGTCCGCGCGCAACGCCCGGGCGCCGTCGTGGACGACTACTTCCACCTGGTGCTGGGCTACGGACAGCTGCGGGTGATCCTGCACGCCGGCTCGCTGGTGCGCGCCACCGGCCCCCGTTTCGAGGTCCACGGCGACGCGGGCTCGTTCGTCAAGCACGGTCTCGACGGCCAGATCGCGGCGCTCCTGGCCGGCGGACGACCGGGTGACCCGGGCTGGGGAACAGAGGACGAGGACCGGTACGGAACGCTCACCACCGACGCCGGCGGGCTCCCGCTGGCCGGCCGGCTCGCCGGCGTTCCGGGGGCCTACGAGTCGTTCTACCGGGAGATGGCCGCCGCGATCCGTGGGGAGGGGCCGGTGCCGGTGCCCGCCGAGGAGGCCCGCGACACGATCAAGGTGATCGAGTGCGCCCTGCTGAGCAGCAAGGACGGGCGAGCGGTGGCGGTCCGGTGACCCGGCCGCTCGCCGCCCGATCCGTGAGCCGGCCGAGCTGCTCGCCACGGCCCGACACGACTGGCAGGCACTCGCGCTACCCGAAGGCGGCCACATGGCCCCGCTGCTCCGGCCCGACCCGGTGAATCCGGTCGTCGTGGAGTTCCGGCAAGGCGGCCACCTCACCTGACGGGCCCCGCTGCTGACGTACGCACCTCCCGTCCGTCGGGGCACCGGGCGATGGGTGAGGCGAGTGCCGTGACCGCGGCACGCCCGCCGCCGGCCTGTCCGTCAGGTCGCCCCGACGCCGTCGGCTGCGCTGCGCAGCGCGGCGATGTCGAGCTTGCTCATCCCGAGCATCGCCTGCATCGCGCGCTGGGCCCGCGCCGGGTCCGGATCGGCGAACAGCTCCTCCATCCCCGTCGGTACGACCTGCCAGGACAGGCCGTACCTGTCCTTGAGCCAGCCGCACGGCCCTTCCTCCCCGCCCTCGGACAGCCGTTCCCAGTAGTAGTCGACCTCGTCCTGGGTATCGCAGTTGATCTGGAACGAGACAGCCTCGTCGAACGTGAACTCGGGGCCGCCGTTGATTCCGACGAACCGCTGACCGTCCAACTCGAACTCCACGGTCATCACCGTGCCGGCCGGTCGCGGGCCGGCCTCTGTGTAGTGGCTGACGTTCACGATGCGCGAGTTCTGGAAGACGGAGATGTAGAAGTGCGCGGCATCCTCGGCCTCGGTGTCGAACCACAGGTTCGGGGTGATCTTCTGCTGCATGGCGCTGCGTCCTCTCATACGGCGGGAACGGGCCCGCGACGGATGCTGCACCTGATGACTGTCACAAGGGGAGAAACTCATCGCTCTCTCACCGAACAGTGGCCCATGCGTCGCGGAACGGGGCTTGCGCCGCCCGCACGACCGAGTGTCAGGGCAGCGCGGTGCGACCCGATGCGGGCCGACACGTTCACGGCGGGCGGCAGGGCCGTGATGATGTCGGCATGGACCAGCGCATCAGTCTCCTCACCCTCGGTGTCGCCGACCTCGCCCGCGCCCGGGCGTTCTACGAGGCGCTCGGCTGGGGCGGCGCCCAGCAGCCCGACGAGGAGGTCTGCTTCTTCCAGGCCGGTGGGATGGTGTTCGGGCTGTGGACCGCGCTCGGTGGCCACGGCGCGCCAGGCATCGAGCTCGCCCACAACGTCCGCTCGCCCGAGGAGGTCGGCGCGGTGCTCGCGGAGGCACAACGCGCCGGCGGGACGATCGTGCGTCCAGCGGCGCTCGCCGAGTGGGGAGGCACGTCCGGCGCGTTCGCCGATCCCGACGGCTACGTGTGGGAGGTCGCCCACAACCCCGGGTGGACGCTGAAGGAGGACGGATCCGTTCGCATCTGACCGAAGGGCGTCTCGCTCGCGACGATCCGCTTCGGCCGTAGCCCTCGACAGTCGCCGGGTCACCACCCGCCGCGGCCAGTGCGGCCCAGGCCATCGAACGCCGCCGGGCCGACGCCGACTGATCACTCACGCCCCGGATGTGGTTGCGGGGCAGGGGCGGGCGCCGCGGCGCAGGGCGAGGATCGGGACGCCGGCCAGGCCCGGCAGCAGCCAGTAGCGCATGCGGCAGGTCGCGCCACAGCGGCAGATGGTGCCCGTTGTCGACGCAGAACGCCGCCTGGACCACGGCGACCACCCCCCGGTCGGGTCAGTGGTGATAGGCGTGAACGACGGCGTGGCCCTTGCCCCGCCCGATCATCCATCGGTTGAGCGGGGTGGTCAGGATGAACGCCACGAAGAGCGCGAACGCCAGCGCACCCCAGAACAGCCAATTGCTCAGACCTGCCTCCATCGCACCGGGCACGCCCAGCATGACCGCGTTGTCGATGATCTCCATGACGGCGATGGACACCGTGTCCGCGGCCAGCGCGATGCGCAGCGCCTGCCGGAACCCGACGCCCGCCCGGAGCACGCCACGCATGGTCAGGGCGTAGCCGAAGACGAACGCCAGCGCGACCGCCAGCACGACCGTCGCCAGGTTGGACAGCCCGAGGGCGGTTCCGATGACCATGCCCAGCACCTCGCCGATCGCACAGCCGGTCAGGCAGTGCAGGGTCGCCGACGCCGCGGTCGACCACGGCACCGATTCGAAGCCGCCGGCCGGGGCGCCGTGCCCGTGCGCGTGACCGCCGGCTGCGGCGTCCCGGGGTGCTGCGTGGTCAGACATGTCCAGTCCCTCTCATATACCCCGTGGGGGTAACGGCGATGAAGATACCACCTAGGGGTATCCCGTCAAGCCTGAGGGAAACACGGCACGCGCACGCGGCTCGGCTGCGGGAGGCCGTTGTCGACGTAGGCCAACCGGCCGTGCCACTAGGACGCACCACCGACCCGGCCGACGAGCAGAGGTGCCTCGATGCGGCGAGCAGGCGGCCGCACCGGGCACTGCCGCGGTCGCCTCAGCCATGTTCTCGGGGTCGGCGCGGCGGCAGCCGACGTGCACGTCCTGGCCGACCATGTGGAGCGCGGTGTTACCGGTCGACGGCCGGCGCACCGCTCGTCGTCGTCGCGCGCCGCCGGTTGCACCGGTCCTGGCAGATCCCCTCGCCGGGCGCGAACCACAGGAGGCGAGCACGCACGATCATCGCGCGCGACCTGAGCCGCGCCGGACGGGTCGGGCCGCGACGAGCAGTCCCGTCGCGTACATGACGAGCACACCGGCGGCGACGCCACCGCGACAGCGGGGGTCGAGCAGTCGGTCGTACAGCGCCGACAGGATCTGGATGATCACCCGGCAGATGAACCGGGGTGGGCACGAGGGTGCCGATCGTTCGCCGGTCAGCCGGCCGGGTCCAACAGTTCGACCGTGACGAACCGGATCTCGGCGTCGCCGACGTTCTCGAGATCGTGCAGCGCCGGGTTCGCCGGGGAGTTCTCGGTGTACTTGGTGTCGCCGACCGCGTACTCGGAGGTGGTGACCGAACCGTCCGGGGTTCGGTGGCGCGCGGTCCCGCCCGCGACCACCGTCCAGAAGTAGTTGCGGGTGTGCGCGTGGAAAGGTGCGCGTTCACCCGGCTGCAGGCGGATCTCCCAGACCCGGATCCGGTCGTTGGTGAACCACAACCGGGTGCCGACGTCGTGGTTGGCCGGCGCAGCGGCGAGTTCCTCGGCGAACTCGGCGGGGTCGAACGACTCGATCTTGATCACGCGGTCGGTCACCTTGCCACCTCAGGGAACGGGTCCGGTCACGGCGTCCTGGTCAGCGACCGACATCCTGAAGATCGGCATTCGAACGCTCGGCGCAGACAGTTGAGATCGGATTCCCGACACCCTACATAGGATCGAACGCGTATTCGAGATGTGCGGGCTCTGGTGAGTCGGACTTTCGGCAGGGTCTCGAAGCCGACGGGGCGACCACCCCGTGCTCGCCGCCGGAGTCCCCGCGGTACCAGGCGATCTCGTCGAGCTCTCCGTGGCGGACGCCGACGAGCTCGTGGGCGCCTCGCCTCGAACGGCGGCGAGCCGCTCGACGACCGCGGAGTGGGCGCACTCGGTGAGCTCGCGGGCGTTCTGCCTGACCGTGGTCGGCAATCGCCCGCTTCCCTTGACAGGGATCGGCCACCAATTTCACACTATCCGCGCTTGAAGCGCTTTAATAAATCGGCAGAACACAGCCCCGCAAGCGCACCCGCTGACCCGAATTACCCGTAAACCACCGTGGACCAGGTCGACGAACTCAGCCAGCCGCGAACAGTGAAGGGTGAGACGATGTCGGAGCAGCTCTCCGTCGCGGTGATCGGCGCCGGGATGGCCGGCCGCAGTCACGCGGCGGCGTATCGAGCGGTCAACACGGTCTTCGGGGAGGGGCTCCCCCCGATCCGGTTGGCCACGACGGGCGGCATGAGCCTGCCGCTGCTCCCAGCGGCCGTGGGCATAGCCTGACAGGGTACGCATCCGGGCGACTACCGGACGCGGCTGAGCCGGCGTCAACGACCGGTCGGCGCCAACGCGTACCGACGCATCCGGTTCAAGGACGATTCGGGAGGCACGATGCCCGGGGACACGATGGCGGCGGTGGTCTTCGACCTCGACGGCGTGCTCGTCGAGTCCGAGGAGCTCTGGGACGAGGTCCGCCGCGGTCTTGCCGCCGAGGCGGGCCGACCATGGCCCGCGGAGGCGACCCTCGCCATGCAGGGCATGAGCACGCCGGAGTGGTCGGCGTACCTGACCAGGGTGGTGGGCGTGCCCGGCCGGCCGGAGGAGGTCGCCGACACCGTCATCGACCGGATGGTCGCTCGGTACGACTCCGGGCTGCCGCTGCTGCCGGGTGCGGTCGAGGTCGTGGAGCGGCTGGGAAACCGGTGGCCCCTGGGGCTCGCGTCGTCCTCACCACGACGCCTGATCGACATCGTGCTGGAGCGAGCCGGATTGGCAGGATGGTTCCGGGTCAGCGTCTCCACCGAGGAGGTCGAGGCCGGAAAGCCCTCGCCCGCGGTCTACCGGACCGTGCTGCAGCGGCTCGGCGCCGACCCGCGGCGCTCGCTGGCCATCGAGGACTCGACCAACGGACTGCGGTCGGCCGCCGCGGCCGGACTGACGATCGTCGCGATTCCCCGGCCGACCTTCCCGCCCGCCGACGACGCGCTCGCGCGCGCCGACGCCGTCGTCGACTCACTGGACGAGATCACCCCGGAACTGGTGGTGTCAGCGGGCCGCCGACGCCGGACGGAGTAGCCACCGACCAGCCCGCGGATCACCGTCGTCACGACGGCGACGGTGGCCCGAAAGACTCTCCGGCGCGAACCGGTGAGCGAGCGCCTGCGCGGTCGGCACGGGGTCGGCATCGGCTCGCTGTCCGCCCTCTTGAATGCGGCACCTTTCCGCGCCGCTTCGGAGCACCTCGACCCGCGCTGCCATAGCGTCAGTCAGTACGTGACGGTTGCGTCGGCCGCGGGAGCGGCCTTGGGGTCCGGGCCGTAGGCGTTGGCTTCCCGGTGGCCTTCGGTGGCCTTCGGTGGCAAAGAACACGATGAGGACAATCGCACCGACCAGTGGGATGAGCTGAATCAACTGCCATCAACCCGTGCGACCGATGTCGTGCAGTCGGCGCGCTCCCACGGCCGGCGAAGGCAGCAACACGGCGAGCCCGTAGAGCCCGCCGAGCACCCCGAACCCGCCGAGGCTGAGACCGAGCGCGGCATCGATGATGGCGAGGACCACCGAGATGATCACGCTGACAAGCGTGAACATCCAGTATTCGGCGCGGCGGACGCGACCGCTGAAATCTCTGTACTGACGAAGCACCTTCAGATACCACTGCAGGGTAAACCCCGGTCCGGCAGACAGGAATCGCCCCGAGTTCGGGACAGGATGGATTGCATGGCTCGATCAAGACTTCCCGCGCGGTCCACCTATGCCGAGATGTGGTCGCCCCAGCCCTTCGCCGTAGCCGCTCGACCAGACTTGAGGACCGATCCGTAGCAGCCGGTGGACAGCCCCACCCGGGAGGTCGGAGCCACCGAGCCGCTGCGCCGAGCAGCCGACCGGCCTCCGGGGTGCATGCCCGGTGCTCGCCCTGACGCTGCCATGCTCGCAGCTCGACGCCGACGGCAGCCCCTCCCCCATCAGTCAAGCGATCCCTCAGTAACACCACCCTGTTCGGGTCAGCACACCGCTGAACTCAGCACGGCCCGCAGCTCCGCAGCCACCTCGAGATCCTCCCGGGCGATGACGACAACGGTGCGGACCGCGGCCCCGTCCGCGGACACGTCCCCATCCCCGGAAACCCCGTCGTTGCGGCCCTCGTCGAGGGCGACCCCGAGATGGGCGAGCCGGTCGGCCAGCTCGCAGCGCACCAGCGCCGAGTGCTCCCCCATCCCGCCGGTGATCACCAGCACGTCGAGGCCACCGGCCGCCACCGTCATCGCCGCGGCCTCCCGGGCCAGCCGGTGGATGAACACCTCGAACGCCAGCGACGCGCCCCCGTCGCCTGCAGCGCGCGCAGCGAGCACGTCGCGTAGATCGCCCGAGGTACCGGACAGCCCGGCGAGCCCGGAATGGTGTTCCAGGACCTCACGCAGTTCCGCGACGGAGAGCCCGGTGTGCTCGAGCAGCCACAGCACCAGACCCGGATCCACCGACCCGCACCGGGTCACCATGACCAGGCCGGCCAGCGGGGTGAACCCCATCGTGGTGTCCACGCTGCGACCGTCGCGCACCGCGCACAGCGACGCGCCGGCGCCCAGGTGGCAGGACACCATCCGCAGCGCCTCTACCCGCGCGCCCGTGATCTCGGCGGCCCGCCGGCTCGCGTACCGATGGGACAGCCCGTGGAACCCGTAGCGGCGCAGCCCCCAGCGCGCGTTCCAGGCGGCGGGCAGCGCGTAGGTGGCCGCGGCCGGCGGCATCCGGGCGTGGAACGCGGTGTCGAAGCTCGCGACCGCCGGGACCTCCGGAAGAAGCCGGGACACCGCCCGGATCCCCGCGAGGGCCCGTGGCTGGTGCAGCGGGGCCAGATCGGTGAGCGCGGCGAGCTCGTCGAGCAGGGCCACGTCGATCGGTGCGGGCCCGAGGTGACGCGGGCCGCCGTGCACCACCCGGTGGCCCACCGCGTCGACCGGTCCCGCGGTCTGCAGGAACCGCTCCAACGGCGACAAGTCGTCCTCGCCTTGCCAGCGCTGCACGGTGTGCTCGGCCACCAACCGGTCCCGTTCGTCCAACAGGGACAGCTTGAGGCTGCTCGAGCCGGTGTTGACGATCAGCAGCCGCATGTCAGGGCCGCTGCAGGGTCCAGTCGCGCACCTCGGGCATGTCCTCGAGGTGCTCGACCACGTACTCCGCGTGCGCGGCGAGGCGCTGCTCGCACCAGGCCAGCAGCTCGCTCGCTCCGCGCGGAGTGCGACGCGCATTGTTCAGCGCGTCCATCACCAGGTGGTAGCGCGACGCCCGGTTGAGCACGACCATGTCGAAGGGCGTCGTGGTCGTGCCCTGCTCGACGAACCCGCGCACGTGGAAGCGGTCGGCGGCCGGGCGGCCGTGCACGAGCTGGTGGATCGCGCCCGGGTAGCCGTGGAAGGCGAACACGACGTCGACGTCCGCGGTGAACAGCTCCTCGAAAGCCATCGGCGCCATGCCGTGCGGATGGTCGCGGGGACGGGTCAGCGCCATCAGGTCGACCACGTTGACCACCCGGACCCGGAAGCGCGGCAGCCACCGCCGCAGGATGTCCGCCGCGGCCACCGTCTCCATGGTGACGATGTCGCCGGCGCACGCCAGGACGACGTCCGGCTCGTCGGCGTCGTCGTTACCGGCCCAGTCCCACACGCCGGCGCCGCGGGCGCAGTGGGCCACCGCCTCGTCGAGGGTGAGCCACTGCAGCTGCGGCTGCTTGTCGATGACGATCAGGTTCACCTCCGAGCGCGACCGCAGGCAGCGGTCGGCCACCGTGAGCAGGCAGTTCGCGTCCGGGGGCAGGTACACCCGGGAGATCGTCCCGCGCTGGGTGATCACGTTCTGGATCAGGCCGGGTCCCTGATGCGAGAAGCCGTTGTGGTCGTTGCGCCACGCCGTGGAGGTGAGCAGCACGTTCAAACTCGGCACCGGTGCCCGCCAGGCCAGCCCCTCGGCCTCCTCCAGCCACTTGGCGTGCTGGATCGTCTGCGACGCGCTGACCATCGCGAAGGCCTCGTAGGTGGCGAACATGCCGTGCCGGCCGGTGAGTGTGTAGCCCTCCAGCCAGCCGTGGCAGTTGTGCTCCGAGAGCACCTCCATCACCCGCCCCTGCCGGGACAGCGCGACGTCTCCGGGCTCGACGCGCTCCATGAACGCCCGATCGGAGGCGTCGAAAACCGCGCCGAGCCGGTTGCTGTTGGTCTCGTCCGGGCAGAACAGCCGGAACCGGTCCGGGTTGGCACGGTAGACCTCCCGCAGCAGCTCCCCCAGCCGGCGGGTCGACTCCAGCCGCACGGTCGCCGGGGCGGGAACCTCGGACGCGTGGTCGCGCAGGTCGGGCAGCACGAGGTCGCGGGTCAACAGGCCCCCGTTCGCGTGGGGCGAAGCGCTCATCCGCAGCTCGTCCGGCGGCGCGGCCTCCTGGACCAGCGCCACGGGAGCCCCGCCCGGGGTGAACAGCTCCTCCGGGCGGTAGGACCGCAGCCACCGATCGAGGGCTGCCAGGTGCTCCGGATTACCGCGGACGCCGGCCAGCGGGACCTGATGCGACCGCCACGTACCGACAACCCGGACTCCGTCGACCTCCTCCGGGCCCGTCCACCCCTTCGGGGTGCGCAGCACGATCACCGGCCATCGTGGCCGGGTACCGTCCCAGCTCCCGCTCCGTGCGTCCTCCTGAATGCTGCGGATCCCCGCCCACGCGGTGGCCAGGACCTGAGCGAACCGCCGGTGCATCCCGGGCAGGTCGTCGCCGGTCACCTCCAGCACGTCGTACCCGTGGCCCTCCAGCAGCCGCCGCACCTCCGCCGGCGGTTTGCGGGCCAGCACGGTGGGGCCGGAGATCTTCGCGCCGTTGAGGTGCAGCACCGGCAGCACCGCCCCGTCGCGGGCTGGGTTGAGGAACGAGATGCCCTTCCACGACCCCTCCAGGGGCGCCGTCTCGGCCTCTCCGTCACCGACCACGGCCAGCGCGATGAGGTCCGGGTTGTCCATTACCGCCCCGAAGGCGTGCACCAGCACGTACCCCAGCTCCCCACCCTCGTGGATGGATCCGGGTGTCGTCACCGAGACGTGGCTGGGGATACCACCGGGAGTGGAGAACCGGCGGACCAGCCGCTCCGCACCGGCCGCGTCCTGCCCGACCTGCGGATAGATCTCGCCGTAGGTGCCCTCCAGCCAGGACGCGGCGACCAGCGCCGGACCGCCGTGGCCCGGGCCAGTCAGGTAGATCATGCGCTGGCCGGTGTAACGGATCAGCCGCGACGCGTGCGCGTAGACGAACGACAGACCGGGACTGGTGCCCCAGTGCCCGAGCAGCCGAGGCTTGATGTCGGCATCGGTCAGCGGCCGGAGCAGCAAGGCATTGGAGCGCAGATAGATCTGCCCGACAGTGAGGAAGTTCGCGGCCCGCCACCACGCGTCCACCCTCGCCAGGTCGGCGTCGTCCAGCATCGCCAGCCGGGCCGCTGCGGCCCGGAGGTTCTCCGGCAGCTCGGGCGCCGTCACCACGGCTGTCCCCACCGTTCTGCCTCCGGCAACCACCACGTCGTTTCTCCCTCCGTCAAGACCGGCGCCGTCCGGCTGTGCGATCAGATCCGTAGAGCGCGCAGGGCGGGATCGCCGCTCGGTGGTGGCGCCAACCGGATCCGTGCATCGACCGTGACGCAACGGTTCAGCCCGACTACCACCGGGTTGAGATCGAGCTCCACTACCTCTGTCAGCAACTCCGCCAGCCGGGCCACCCGAACGATCACGTCTCGGACCGCCGATCGGTTCACCGCGGGGACGTGGCGCGGATCGAACAGCCTCTCCCCCGCATGGAACTCGCCGAGCATCTCCTCGGCGTCGGCATCGGAGAGGGGAGCCAGCCTGTGGGTGCGGTCCACAGCCAGGTCGGTGATAGTGCCGCCCAGGCCCACGGCGACCAGCGGCCCGAAGGCCGGATCGTTCGTCACCCCGACCAGGAGTTCGACCCCGGGTGATGCCATGGGTTGCACCAGCAGGCCCCGCAGTCGCGTGCCGAACCGGTCGACGAGGTCCTCGGCCGCCTGCCGGACCGCATCGGCGCTGTCCAGACCCAGCCGCACGCCTCCCGCGGCCGCCTTGTGCAGCACGTCGTCGGCCACCGCCTTCAGCGCGACCGGGCGACCGGCCCGGGAGAACGCGGCTACCGCGTCGTCCGTCCCCTCGACGACGACACCGCGCAGGATCGGCAACCGGAAGGCCTCGAGCACGTCCTGGACCTGCTCCGGTTCCAGCCACCCACCGTCGGGGTGGCCGTCCAGGAACCCGGTCACCACACCGGCGGCACGGATCGGGTCGATGTCGGTGAGGGCCGGGTCGGTGCTGCGCGGCCGCGCCAGCCAGCGGAATCTCTCGGCGGCGTACGCCAGCGAGGTGGCGGCGGCCGCCGGCTCGGCGAAGCACGGCACCCGCAGCCCGGGGCGGGTGCCCGGCAGCGCGGTGAGATGCTCGGCCTGGGCGAGCCGGACCGCCAGGAGCGGCTTGTCGCTGTCGCCGGTGAGTGCCTCGTTCGCGGCGCGGGCGATACCGGGGAACGGGTCGGCCAGCGCGGTCGGCACGGTCAGCGCGACGACGGCGTCGACGTCGGATGACGCGAGCAGCGCGGTCACGGCCGCGGCGAACATCTCCGGCGTCGCGGCAGCGGAGGTGTCCACCGGGTTGCCCGTCGCGGCGTGGGCCGGTAGCGGCCGCCGGAGGGCCTGTCGGGTGCGTTCCGCCAGCGGTGGGACCACCAGGCCCGCCGACGTGCACGCGTCCGCCGCCAGCACCCCGGCACCACCGGCGTTGCTGATCACCGCGACCCGGTGGCCCGCCGGCAGGGGCTGCCAGGACAGGGTGGCGATCAGCTCGGAGAGCTGGTCGAGCCGGTCGACCGCGAGCACCCCGGCCTGCCGGAACAACGCGTCCCGGGTCACCCGCGGAGTCGCTGTGGCGGCGGTGTGCGAGGCCGCTGCCCGCTGCCCGGCCTCCGAGCTGCCCGAGCGCAGGGTGAGGACCGGGATCCGCTCGGCGAGCCGGCGGGCGAGCCGGGAGAACTTGCGCGGGTTGCCGAACGACTCGAGGTACAGCACGGCCGTCCGGGTCCGCAGGTCGCCGTGCCACCACAGCAACAGGTCGTTCCCGCTGACGTCGTACTTGTCCCCTGTGGACACCATGGTGGAGACCCCGGCACCCAGCCGGCGCAGCTCGTCCTGCACCGCGATCGCGACCCCCCCGGACTGCGTTACCAGTCCGACGTCGCCAACCGGGGCCGTGCCGGCGAAACCCGCGTCGAGGCGCACGGCCGGGTCGGTGTTGGCGATGCCCAGGCAGTTGGGGCCCACCAGTCGCATGTCGAATCGACGAACGGCGTCGATCAGTCCGGTCGCGAGCGGCGGGTCCGTGGACAGTCCGGAAGTGATCACCAGCAGCGCCCGCGCGCCGCGTCGCCCGCACTCCTCGGCCACCTGCGGCACGGCCGCCGCCGGCACGCACAGCACCGCCAGGTCAGGCGGCTCGAGCAGTTCCGTGACCGACCGGTAGCACGCGACCCCGGACACCTGCGCCGCGTGCGGGTTCACCGCCTCGAGGCGGCCGGTGAACCCGGCCGCCACGATGCCGGCGAGCACGGCGTGGCCGACCGAGTCCGGCCGGCGGCTCGCGCCCACGACCACCACGGATCGCGGCGCGAGCACGGCGGTCAGACTCGCGATCTCCGCGCGCTCCTCCCGTTCGGCCAGCGCCGCCAGATACCCCTCATCGGGGTCGAGCCCCAGTTCGACGTGCAGGCAGCCGTCCTCCGCGTGCATGCGGGTGCGCAGTCCGATGTCGGTGAGCACCCGTCGCACCGGGGTGTTCTCGGCGAGGACCTCGGCGACGAACCGGCGTACGCCCCGGCGACGGGCCCGCGAGGCCAGATGCTCCAGCAGCAGGGTGCCCACACCGTGCGCCTGTTGCGGGTGCGCGACCGCCAACGCAACCTCCGCCACGGACCCATCGCCGACGGCCACACACTGCGCCACCCCGATGAGCTCCTCGCCGTGGAAGGCACCCACCGACACACTGCCCGGACCGGCCCGCGGCACGAGAGCGTCCGCCGACGGCGACACCCCGGCGCTGAAGAAGCGCAGGTAGCGGTCGTACGGGGGCAACCCGCGGTAGAGCGCACCGATCAGGGGCGCGTCCGCGCCGGCCAGCTCGCGCATCCGCACCACCGTGCCGTCGGCGAGCAGCGCCCGCACCGGGCGTGCATCGACGCGCCCCGTCTCGGGGCGGGACCGGTCACGCCGTTCGGCTACGG
Organism: Pseudonocardia bannensis; assembly: GCF_012911875.1. GTDB lineage: Bacteria > Actinomycetota > Actinomycetes > Mycobacteriales > Pseudonocardiaceae > Pseudonocardia > Pseudonocardia bannensis. Next base: position 54,096 of record NZ_JAAXKZ010000012.1, read on the forward strand.
ACATCGAGCACTTACCTCCCACCGTGCCGCACCCACTTCCGGACAGCCACCGAGTCACGGTCCAGGGCTCCGACGGCTGGTGAGCGCGGATGTGGTGGCGAGGCCCTCACCGGTTGCGGCCGGTCCACACCGGCTCGATCCGCGCCCACTCCCGCGTCCACCGCGCGTCGTTGCGTGCCCTGACCCAGCGCCGGACGCCGAGGCCGGCCACCGCCAGCGTCGACCAGCCCGCGATGAGGACACCGGCAGCGGCAGCGACGGCCACCAGCGTGGCTCCGCCCGCAGTCAGGGGTGCCCCGACCAGCTCACCGCGTCGATCCACCCACGCCCTCACCTCCGTGCCCGCGGGCCGGGGGCCGTGCACGGTCAGCTTCCCGAGGTGCTCCGCGCCGTCGGCGTCGAACCATCGGACGGCGACTCGGACCGGGGGTGACATCCTGCCGGGCTCGACGCCGGGCACGTTCGGGGTCGCCTCCAGAAGGACAGCACGCACCGGGGTACGGCTGTCCGCCTCGGCTCGGGCCCGCTGGGACTCCTGACCGTGCACCTGCAGCCCCACCAGCACCGCGACCAGCAAGGTGAGCAGGACCAGTGACGAGAGAAGCCAGGCGACCGCGTCCTCCACGCGGTCGGTGAACCGGCGCGCCGACCGAACCCTGGCCGGCGGGCGATGTTCCTGTTCAGCGCGCACCGCCACCACCCCTTCCGGTGTCGACCTCCGTCTGATGTTCGAGATGTGAGTCCGGGGGTGGGACACCACCGACTCGTGGTCGTCGGCGAGCCACCGCACCCGGTAGGGCGGCGAGCCGTCCGGGTGCACGAGCCCGACGACCCGGCCCCGCCGCCCGTGCGGCTCCCCCGGGCGGCCCGGGAGCACCAGCCAGTCCCCGACGTGGGCACGCATCACGACCGCCGCCTGGGCCGGCGCTGTAGACCGTCAGCCGCAGCGATGCCGGCGATCATGACTTTCCCGCGGTGTCGGGCCGCACGACCGCGACCGGGCACTTTGCGTGGTGCAGCAGCGCATGGCTGACCGAACCCAGCAGCAACCCGGTGAACCCACCGCGCCCGCGCGATCCCACGACGACCAACTGCGCGTGGCCGGACTGCTCGATGAGCGCAGAAGCCGGGCGGTCGCGGGTGACGACACGCTGGACCGGGACGTCCGGGTATGTCCCGCTCCACCCGGCGAGCCGCTCGGCCAGCAGCTTGTGCTCGTCGGTCTCGATGGCATCCCAGTCCATCAGCGGGGCCATCACCGGGTCGACGAGCAGATCCCGCCAGGTGTGTACCGCCACCAGGGGCACCCGGCGCAGGGCGGCGGCCTCGAACGCGAACGCCAGCGCGGCCTCGCTGATCGGGGAGCCATCGATGCCGACCACCACCGGACCCTCCAGCGGCGGCGGAGCGTCCTGAGTGGCACCGCGGACCACGACCACCGGGCACGAGGCGTGCGCGGCCAGCGCCACGGCCACCGAGCCGACCAGCAGCCCGGTGAAACCGCCGAGCCCACGGTTGCCCAGCACGACGAGCTGGGCCCGCGCCGCCTCGGCGTTCAGGACCGGAACGGGGTAACCGATGACCACGTCCTGCTCGATGACGATCCCGGGAGCGGCACGCGTGGCCGCCGCCGCTGCTGCCGCGACCTGGTCCCGGGCGTTCTGCAACAGGACCTCGCGGTAGTCCGTCCCCAGGCCCGGGTTACCGATGTACTCGGTTGTGCCCATCCAGCCGAACGCCTCGACCAGCCGCAGCGGTGCCCGACGGCGGTCTGCCTCCTGGGCGGCCCAGCGGACGGCTTCCAGCGCCGACTCGGATCCATCGACACCGGCCACCACCGGTCGGCCTGCCTGCTCGGTGTTCATCGCCGTCCCTTCTCGATCTGTTGGTGTCGACGTTGCCAGCGCGCCGGTACAGGGAGCAGCGGCCGTTGTCCCGGGCCCAGCGGGCCATTCGGCCCCGGAGATTCCGCCGCTCGGCCCGGCCGCTCGCCGACCCCGATGGGTCCGGAGTGGAGGCGCAGGAGGAGCGGCTGCGTGCCGCCGCAGGCCTGCGAACACCGCGGTGCACGGCCAACCCGGCAGCGCGAATGCCGGTCCCGGTCGGACGGGCCCTTGGTCCGGTCATCGCCGGCCTGCCCGGGGCCCTCCGCTACCACCCGTGGGCCCTCGGACCCTGTCCCGCGTCAGGACTCGTGGCGGAGATTCGAGACGAAACCCCGCAGATCGAGGAGCACGCCATGGCCACCCGCCCCGTCCACCTCGCCGCACCACCGGAGAGCGTCGATGACGACCCGCTGGTGACCGAGGTGATGACCACCCGCCTGATCGGGATCGTGCCGGACGCTCCGTTGTCCACGGCGCTTCACCTGATGGCCTCCGCCGGTGTTCGCCACCTCCCCGTGCTGGACGGCCGGCGGTGCCTCGGGCTCGTCGTGGAGGCCGACGTGGTGCGCTACCTGGCTCAGGCGCCGGGTCCGTTCGGTGACGGATCGCCGATGGTGGTCGGCGACGTCTGCCGGGCTGCCGACCCGCTCGCCGTCCGCATGCGGCGCTCCGACGCCGCGCGGCGGATGGAGGCGACCGGGTCGGACGCGGTGCTCGTCGCCGACGACGGCCGGTTGGTCGGCATCGTCACGGCGACCGACCTGATCCGTTCGCTCGCCGGACGGGCCGCCCCCGAAGCGGCCGACCAGGAAGGCCGATGAGCATGGCTCGCCGTCCCGTCACCGTGTGGGCGGGCCACCCCGTCCGCGGCCGGGCGGCCGTGCGTTGGGGCGCGGCTCAGGCGGCCCGTACCGGGAGGTTGTTGCGCGTCGTCCTCCCCGAACGTCATGCGGACCGGATCGTGGATCTGGCGGTGGTCACCGGCATGCTCGCCGCCGTCCGTCGCGCGATCCCGGAGGTCGCGGTGTCCGCGGAGGAAATCGGCGAGGCGACCGGCCCCGCGCTCCGCGCATTGTCCGGTGACGCCTCGGTACTCGTCGTCGAGGCCAGCACGCCACAGCTCGGCGCCGTCGTCGCGGGGTCGTTCTGTCCCGTGGTGATCGTGCCGGAGGACGAGGTCAGGACCGACGGGCCGGTCGTGCTCGGTGCCGCCCCGTGGACCGGCGACGAGGTCTTCGACACCGCGTTCCGCGCCGCCGCCGACCGCGGGGTGCCGCTCCAGCCGGTACGGGCCTGGACCGACCCCCGGATCGACCTCGGCCGGCTCCTTCCGAGCAGGCTGGCGCGCTGGGACGCCGCCGAGCAGCGCGCGCGCCGCGAACTGGAGATCGCGCTGTCGGCGTGGACGGTGGCCTACCCCGCTGTGGAGGTGCAGCCGCTGGTGGTGAACGACCGGCCGGCGGAGTTTCTGCTCGCGCTCTCCCACCGCGCCCAACTGCTGGTGCTCGGCCGGTCCGAACGCGGAACGCTGCTGTCGGGCATCACGGGCTCGCCGGTCGAGGAACTGGCGCGCCAGGCACACTGCCCGGTGATGATCGTGCCCGCGGCGGGACCACCGCGGCGCACCTGGCTCCCGAGCCGGCGGCGTGGCCTGGCCGAGCTCAGCAGCTGATCCCCAGGGCACGAGAGCCGGGAGGACAGTCCCCCACCCGGGAACTGTCAGGGTCGGGGGTCGCCGGCCCCGCCGGCGCCGGTCGGCCCGCCGGTGAGGGCGCCGTCCTTCGAGGCGCCCGCTGCGGTGAACCGCACCGCCTCTCCGGGATGCAGCTCCCGCACCTCCTCGCCGCATCCCACGCGGATCGGGCGGCCGGGGCCCGGTTCCGCGGACACCTGCACCTCGCGGCCCGTGACACGCACGCGCAACGGTTGTGCGCGGTACTGGACGGTCAGCTCGAGCACGCCGAACCGGCGCGGCCAGTGCGGGTTGAGCCACAGTGCGTCCTGGCGGGTCTCCAGCCCGGCGAAACAGCGCTGGAGCAGGTCCACGCATCCGGCCATCGCACCGAGGTGCACACCCTCGGCGGTGGTGCCGCCCTGAATGTCCGCGGTGTCGCTGTGCAGGGCCCGCTCGAAGTGCTCCAGCGCCTGTTCCCGGTTGGCCCGGGCCAGCACCCAGGCGTGGACGAGCGCGCTGAGGGTGGACCCGTGGGCCGTGCGGGCCAGGTAGTAGTCGATCGTGCGCGGGATGGCCTCGGGCGGCAGCGCGTAGCCCAGCCGACCGAGCAGCTCGCGCAGTTCGTCGGCGGAGAGCAGGTAGAACAGCATCAGCACGTCGGCCTGCTTGGACACCTGGTAGTCGTCCACAGAGCGGCCTTCGGCCTCCAGGATCCGGTCCAGCCGCTGGATGTCGCCGTAGCGTCGGCGATAGTCGTCCCATTCCAGTTCGAGCAGATCCCGGTAGCCCTCGAACTGGCTGATCACCCCGTCGGAGTGGATGGGCACGTACATCCGCCGGCTGACATCGCGCCACCGCAGCAGCTCCGCGGGGCCCAGTCCGAGACCCTCGAGGAGCTCGGTCCGGCGGGTCGCCGGCAACGCGTCGAGCGCGTCCTGGGCGCGCAGCAGCACCCAGACCGCCATGACGTTGGTGTAGGCGTTGTCGTCGAGACCGGGCTCGGCGGCGCCCGGGTAGCGGGTGCTGTACTCGTCGGGCCCCATCACGCCGTGGATGACGTAGCGGCCCCGGGCCGGGTCCCGGCGGGCCAGGCCGGACCAGAAGCGCGCGATCTCCAGCAGCGCCTCGGCGCCGTGTTCGGCCAGGAAAGCCAGGTCTCCGGTGGCCTGGTAGTACTGCCAGATGTTGTAGGCCACGGCGAGACCGACGTGGCGCTGCAGGTGGCTGGTGTCGGGCAGCCACCGCCCCGAGCGCGGGTTGAGGTGGATCCGCTGGCTCTCCTCGCGGCCGTCGCTGCCCGACTGCCACGGATACATCGCCCCGATCTGCCCGGCGGCTCGGGCCGCCCGCCGGGCCGCGTCGAGCCGGCGGATCCGGTAGAGCAGCAGCGCGCGGGCCAGCCCGGGCAGCCGCAGTGTGAACAGCGGGAACACGAACAGCTCGTCCCAGAACACGTGGCCCCGGTAGGCCTCACCGTGCAGACCGCGGGCCGGGATGCCGGCGTCGAGGTTCACGTTGTGCGGCGACACGGTCTGCAGCAGGTGGAATGCGCTGAGCCGCAGCGTGCGCAGGGTGTCGGTGCGCGCCGGGTCACGCCCGTGCCCGAGGTCGATGGCGAACCGCTGCCAGAGCTGCTGCCAGGCCAGCTCGTGGCTATCCAACAGGTTGTCGAATCCGGCGGCGTCGCGCAGCAGCTCCACCGCGGCCAGTCCCGGCTCGGAGATGGCGACGTCCCGGGAGGTGAACAGCGCGACGACCTTCTCGACGGCGACGGGAGCACCCGCGGTGATCTCGACGTCGAACTCGTGGGCGATCCGCGCCGGTTCTCGGACCAGGCGGCGCGGGAGGCCGATGGGCCGTCCCGCCCGCAGGATCCGGGTACGGGCCGCCTCGGCGATCCGCAGCTCGGACTGGGTGGTGCGGGCGGTCAGCAGCACGCTCTGCCCGTCCGGCTCGCGGCTGCCGAGGACCGCGAGATGCTGCCCGGACATCTGGCGGTAGCGCGCGACTCCGGTGTTGGTCACCGCAGCGTCGAGCCCGGACACGACCCGCAGGCGGCCGTTCCAGTCCTCGGCGGTGAACGTGGTGTGCAGACCGGCCAGGTGCGGTTGTCCCATGTGTACGAACCGGCGCTGCCGCATCGAGGTGTGCCGGCCCGCCGCATCGACGAAGCGCACCACCCGACTGAGCACGCCGCGTCGCAGGTCCAGCACCCGGCGGTGCTGCAACACCTGCACCGCTGCCAGGTCGACCCAGTCCCCGTCCTCGATGGCGAAGCGCAGGTCCAGCCAGTTCGGCAGGTTGACCAGGCTCTCGTTCTCGACGGCCTGGCCGGCCACCTCGTCGTGCAGGCGGTTGTAGCAGCCCGCGGCGTAGGTTCCCGGGTAGTGCACGCCGTCGGCGGAGGACTCCGGGGCGGCGCCGCGGGTCGCGAAATAGCCGTTACCGACGGTGCAGAGCGCCTCCCGGCGGCCCTCATCGGCCGGGTCCCAGCCGTCGAAGACCAGCGTCCACGCGTCCGCCCGGTGGTTGTGCGCCACCGCGTCGGGCCGAGGCGTCATCGGTTCAAGCCGATGCTGTCCCCGGGCATCCCTTGCCCCATCCGCTGCCTCCATCACCCGTAGGCCGGCTGACCGTAGAACGGGCCACCGGCTCGTCGGCACGGCCGAAGGGCCCGCGCACCCGGGCGCCGGACCGCTCGACGAGGCCGCCGGCCGGCCTCCCACGCGGAGACCAACGCCCCTGCCCGGCACCGGTCCGCCCACCCATGCTGGTCCTACCGCGCCGCCCCGGGCGCGAATCCGGAGGTACCCATGACCCGCTCACGGCCCGCGGACCTTTCGGCAGCGGTCGAGCACGCGCTGCGCGCGCCGTCGGTGCACAACACCCAGCCGTGGCACTGGCGCATCACCGCACACACCGTCGAGTTGCACGCCGACTGGGATCGCCATCTGGCGGCGACCGATCCCGGCCGTCGCGACCTCGTGTTGAGCTGCGGCGCCGCCCTGCACCATCTGCAGGTCGCGCTGGCCGCACTCGACGTGTCCGTGCGGGTGGACCGGTTGCCCGATCCCGAGGACCTCGGTCACCTCGCCACCGTCGAGATTCTGCCCGGCCCCGGGGACGAGGCCGAGGCCGCACTGTTCGACAGCATCGCCCGCCGCCGCACCGATCGACGCCGGATGAGCCACCGACCGGTACCGGTCGGGCATGTGGCCACGCTCGCCGAGCAGGCGTCGCGTCACGGGGCGGTGCTGCTCCCGGTCACCGACCCTGCCCTCCGGCAGGGGCTCGTCGCGGTCCTCACCGAGGCCGCCCACCAGCAGGCGGACACCCCGGGTTACGAGGCCGAGCTGCAGCTGTGGACCCACCGCTACACCGACGCCCGCGACGGCATCCCGGCCGCCAACGTGTCCCCGCCCCCGGTCGGACTCGTCGGCACGTCACCCCTGCGCCGGTTCCCGCGCGCGACCCTCACCCAACCACCGCAGCAACCCGGAAGCGGCCCGGCCGACGACGCCGCCGAACTGCTCGTGCTCGCCACCCGCGGCGACGATCAGCTCGACCGGCTGCGCGCCGGAGAAGCCACCAGCGCGCTGCTGCTCGCCGCGACCGGGCTCGGGCTGGCCAGCACCCCACTGAGCCAGGCCCTCGAGATCGACACCAGCCGACACGACCTCCAGGACCACGTCCTACGCGTCCCCGAGCATCCCCAGCTCATCATCCGGATCGGATGGCCGGCCGACGGCGCCGCCGAACTGCCGGTCACACCGCGCCGGAGTCTGCGCTCGGTACTCCTCCCGATCTGATCAGGACAGGTGGCTGTCCTGGCTGGACGCTTTCCAGGATCAGGCCGGCGTCGGGCCGAGCCACCCGGGCCGAGCTCGTGCGATCGTGATCAGCCGGTGCCGGCGTCGGCCAGGCACAGCCGGCGCCCGGTGAGCTTGGAGAGGGGGATGGCGATGGTGTGCGCGGTCCGCCCCGGGGCCCAGGGCGCCGGCAGGCGTGCGGCGAGGTCGGCCAGCCGGTCGGTGTCGGTGACCTCGTAGGCCTCGCCGATACCCAGGACGCTCCAGCCGATGTGGGCGCCCGGATCGATGGCGTCGGCCTGGAAGGCGACGACAGCGCGCCGGGCGACGGCGGCGAGCTTGGTGCCGCCGGCGGTGCGGAAGAGAATCTCCTCACCGTCGAGGACGTAGTTGACGGGCTGGGCGGCCGGCAGCGCGGCGTCGGTGAACACGACCCGCCCGACGACGCCGTGAGCCAGCAGACGCAGACATGTGCCGCGATCGAGCTCAACGAGCTCTGCGGTTTCCGCCACGGTCCCTCCGTCCCGATGTACGACTGTCCCTCGACGATGCAGCAGCCGAGATGCCGGCAGCAGAGCCGGACGTCCCGCGCTGCCGTCGGTTCGTCGCCTCTGCACAGGACTTTGGACCGGGCACGCCGGACCGCACGAAGTGCAGCCCGCAGATGGCCGCTACCGGGTCGGGACCGACCAGGACAGCAGGGTCCCGGACGGCTTGCACGGGGTGAGGGTGAGGGTCCCGCCGTGGCGCTCGGCGCGCCGGCGCAGGTTGGCCAGGCCGCTGCGCCGGGTGCTCGGGCCCATGCCGACGCCGTCGTCGCGGACGTCGAGAGTCAGGCGATCCGGGCGGGCGGTGACGTCGACCTCGGCGGATCGGGCCTGGGCGTGGCGGGCGATGTTGCTCAGGGCCTCGCGCAGGACGGCGAGGAGGTCCTCGGCGACGTCGTCGGGCACGGTGTCGTCGAGCAGGCCGGCGAACCGCACGGCGGGGGTGAACCCCAGCGCCGAGGCCACGTCGGTGGCCACGTCCAGCAGCCGGGCCCGCAGGCCATGGGGCTGGGCCTGGGGCATCTGGTGGAGCTGGAAGATGGCGGTGCGGATCTGGCTGACCGTGTTGTCGAGATCGCGGACGGTGCCCAGGATCCGCTCGGTCGCCTTGCCCGGGCCCAGGCCCGTGGCGACCGCGTGCAGCGACAGCCCGGCCGCGAACACCCGCTGGATCACCTGGTCGTGCAGGTCGGCAGCGATGCGCTCGCGCTCATCCAGCATCGCCGCCCGCTGCTGCTCGGCACGGGCCTCGGCCAGCTCCACGGCCACGGAGGCCTGGTTGGCGAACCCGGCGGCCATGTCCAGATCCTCGGCGCTGAACGCCGGCGCTCCCGACCGCCGGGCCGCGGTCAGCACCCCGTGGATCTGTTGGGAGCCCAGCAGCGGCAGGACCAGCACCGGGCCGACGTCCAGCCCTCCCGACGCCACCGATGCGAGCCCGGGTTGCTCGTTCGGGGTCGAGACCCGTAGCGGCTCGCCGGTGGTGAACACCCGCCCGGCCAGCGAGGCATCCAGCGGCACGGAAACGCCGAGCAGGTCCGCGGCGCCGACCCCGACCGCCACCTCCACCCGCAGGTCGCTGCCGTCATCGGCCGGCAGCAGCACGGTGACCAGATCGGCCTGCGCGACCTCCCGGCTGCTCTCGGCGATGAGGTGCAGCGGACGGCCCGCTTCGGCCGTGTCGACGGAGAGCAGCCGGCGGGTGATCGCGGCCGAGGCGCGCAGCCACTCCTGGCGGGAGCGAGCGGCCTCGTAGAGCCGGGCGTTCTCGATCGCCACTCCCGCGGTCGCCGCGAGTGCCTTGGTCAGCTCCTCGTCCTCCGCGGTGAACTCGCCGCCCTCCGCCTTCTCGGTGAGGTAGAGGTTGCCGAAGACCTCGTCGCGGACCCGGATCGGCACGCCCAGGAAGCTGTGCATCGGCGGGTGGCCGGGCGGGAAGCCGGACGAGCGCGGGTCGTCGGTGATGCGATGCAACCGGATCGGCGACGGATCGTCGATCAGCGCCCCGAGCAGGCCCTTGCCCTGCGGCAGGTGCCCGATCTGTTCGACCGCCCCCTCGGGCATGCCGGCGTGCACGAACTCGGCCAGGTGCCCGTCGAGGGCGATCACGCCCAGCGCGGCGTAACGGGCGCCGATCAACTCACGCGCGGCCTCCGCGATCCGCCGCAGCAGCACCGGCAGGGCCAGATCCCCGATGATCATCTGGTTGGCATGCAGCAGCCCGCGCAAGCGGCTCTGGGTGGCCATCACCTCCCGGGCGCGGTCGACCAGCTGCCCGAGCAGCTGGTCCAGCTCCAGACGCGGCAGATCGGGGAACGTCAACGCCGCATCACCCCCGGCACGTCCTGGAGCAAGGTGAGCCGGCTCGTCGAGCTGGACCCGGTCGGCGTCACCGGCTCGCCACGCAGACAGTTCATCGGGGTCCACGGGCATCCTCGCTAGCGTTCGACAGGACAGCCGCACGAGCCGGGCAGATCCGGAGCGGTCGCACGGCACCGAGGATCAGCGGCTGTGCCTCCAACATTCCCGAGTCAAGCACAGATCTCACCGCGGCTGAACGCCTCGTTCTGCTGGCCACCGGACCGAGAAGTCCGGCGCAACCGCCGGCCGCCGTCGGCGTCGCCCGTGCCCAGACCCAGGCGGGTGATCGTGCGGGGTGCCGGGCGATCGCTGTTCGTCGTCACCGTCCCACATTCCGTCGCTGCGGGGCGGTCGACAGGGCCGACGGTACGACCGTCTCCGGTCGGGTGGCCGGTTGTCGGGCTGATCGCCGGGAACGCCCGCCCGTGGTCATCGAGCGGCATCGGACGACCCGTCCGATGGGCCCGGGTGCTCGCACCAGCCGGGCCTGCGACGGCGGGTCGTATGGCCGGTGTCACCGCTCCGGCATCAGCGCACCCTGGGCCGCGCAAACGAACGATCCCGAGAGACGAGGGCCATGAGGTTCAACTGGACAGACGTCGTCGCGACGATCCCGGTTGCGACGATCGTCGTGTCCTACGTCGGCCACCTGGTCGACGGCGACGTGCCGTTCATCCAGGATCCGCGCGGCATGGTCGGGGCCGGGCTCGCGCTCGGCCTGATCGCAGCGGCGGTCCTGGGCCGCTCGGCCTTCGGCGGGAGCCCGGCCGGACGGGGCACGGGAGCAGCCGGACTCGTCTCGTTCACCTTCGGCGTCGTTGTGCTGCTGTGGTCCGGGAACGGCGTGATCGGCGAGGTCCTGCTGGGGAGCTTCATCGGCTCGATCGTCGTGACGTGGGCCCTGGCGGTGGTGCTCCCCGCCGCGGGTGTACCCCGCACCCGACGGAGGCGGTCCCCGGCTCATTCGTGACGGCAGGCCTCGCGGCGGACGGCGGACGCCACGGAGCATCCTCGCCGCGATGCTGTCGCACGCGGCGACCCACAGGCCTTCTGTCCCGTCAGGTCGTGCCGCACGACCGTGGGCCGGTCCGACGCCCGCATCGACGATGCCATCGCGGTCACCCTCGCCGAGGCGGTCGCGCCTTCTGCCGCCCCCCCTGACATCAGGAGCTGCAGATGAACTCCGAGACAGCCGACCACGCTCTGGTTCGCACCGCCCTGGTGCCGGTGCCCGACCGGACGTCCCACGGACGGCTCGCAATCGCCGACGTGGTCGGGCTGCTCCCCGCGTAGCCGATGTCCACCACCACCCTCACCCCGACGGGCCTGTCGAGCGAGGAGGCCCGGGAGCGATTGGCCGCCGACGGCCCCAACACGCTGCCCGTGTCGCGGCCGCCGTCGCCACTGTTGCTGCTGCTGCGCCAGCTGACCCACTTCTTCGCGCTGATGCTGTGGGCCGCCGCCGGCCTCGCGGTGTTCGCCGGGATGCCGCAGCTCGGCGTGGCGATCGTCGTGGTGGTCGTGGTGAACGGGTTGTTCGCGTTCGCGCAGGAGTACCGCGCCGACCGGGCCGGGCAGCGGTTGCGCGAGTTGCTACCGGTCCGGGCCGCCGTCCGTCGCGACGGACGGCGGCAGGTGGTGCCGGCAACGGAGCTGGTGCGCGGCGACGTGGTACTGCTCGACGCCGGTGACCGCATCAGCGCCGACCTGCACCTGGAGCGCGTGGACGGTCTGGCCGTCGACGAATCCACCCTGACCGGGGAGAGCGCCCCCGCCCGTCCCGAGAAGGGCGTCACAGCCTATGCCGGCACCTTCGTCGCCCAGGGCGAGGCCACCGCGGTCGTGATCGCCACCGGCGCCGGTACCCGGCTGGCCGGCATCGCGTCGATGACCCGACGCACCCATCGCCCACCCGGTCCGCTCGCGGTCCGCCTGGGGCAGGTGGTGCGGATCGTCGCGCTCGTCGCCGTCGCGCTGGGCGTGACGTTCTTCGGCATCTCGCAGTTGCTGGGCATGCACCTCACCGAGGGCTTCCTGCTCGCGGTCGGTGTCACCGTGGCGCTGGTCCCGGAGGGCCTGCTGCCGACCGTCACCCTCTCGCTGGCCCGCGCTGCGCACACCATGGCAGCCCAGCACGCCCTGGTCAGGCGGTTGGAGTCGGTGGAGACGCTGGGCTCGACCACGGTGATCTGTACCGACAAGACGGGAACCCTGACCCGCAACGAGATGTCCGTGGTACGGGTCTGGACCCCCGACGGCGCCGCGACGGTGCAGGGCTCGGGGTACCGGCCCGACGGAGCCGTCACCGCGGCGACCGCCGAGGCGACCCGTGCTGTCGCCGACCTCGCCGCCGCCGCCACGCGCTGCGCCACCGGCCGCGCCGTCGAACGAGACGGGGCCTGGACACCGATGGGCGATCCCATGGAGGTCGCGCTGCACGTGCTCGCGCTGCGCTGCGGGCTCGACCCCGACGCCGACGAGGTGGCCCGCCCGGAGCTGCGGCGGGTGACCTTCGACCCCGCCCGCCGGCGCAGCCTCGTCGTCGTCGGCGACCGCCGGACCGCATTCGTCGCGATCAACGGAGCCCCCGACGCCGTGCTCCCGCTCTGCGGCGACGACCCCCGGCTCCTCGCCGAGGCGACGGCCGAGATCGAGCGAATGGGGCGCCGGGGCCTGCGCGTGCTCGCCGTGGCCGCGGGCCCGCTGGCGGGCGGGGCGGCTGAGGCCGACCTTCCGGTCGAGCAGCTGGAGAGCGGGCTGCGTCTGCTCGGGCTGGTCGGGTTGCAGGATCCGCCCCGCGAGGGCGTCGCGGACGCCGTCGCCGCCTGCCGGGCAGCACACATCCAGCTGGCCATGGTCACCGGCGACCACCCCTCGACCGGCCGGGCCATCGCCGAGCAGGTGAACCTCGCCCTGCCGGACAGCCCGGTGCTGATCGCAGCCGAACTGCCCGACGACGAGGAGGCACTGGGCGCGGTCATCGATGTGGACGGCCTGGTGATCGCCCGCGCCGCACCCGAGGACAAGCTACGGATCGCCCGGGCCCTGCGCCGACGCGGGCACGTGGTGGCCATGACCGGCGACGGCGTGAACGACGGGCCGGCACTGCGGGAGGCCGACATCGGGGTGGCGATGGGCCGCAGCGGCACCGACGTGGCCCGCGAGGCCGCCGACCTGGTCCTGTTGGACGACCACTTCGCCACCATCGTCACCGCCGTCCGATACGGACGGGCCACCTTCGCCAACATCCGGCGGTTCCTCACCTACCATCTGACGGACAACGTCGCGGAGGTGGCGCCCTTTCTGTTGTGGGCGCTCTCCGGCGGCGGTGTCCCGCCGGCCCTGGGCGTGCTGCAGGTCCTCGCCCTCGACATCGGGACCGATCTCCTGCCCGCGCTGGCGCTGGGTGCCGAACCGCCGAGCCGCGGAGCGCTGTCCGGGCCGGCCCGCACCGGCAGGCTGATCGACCGCCGCGTGCTCGGTCGCGCATTCGGCGTGCTGGGCCCGGTCGAGGCCGCGGTGGAGCTCGGGGCGTTCATCATCGTCCTCTCCATCGGTGGCTGGAGCTGGGGGGCGCCGGCTTCCTCAGCCCTGCTGGCCATCGCCTCCGGCACCGCGTTCACCGCGGTCGTGCTGGGCCAGCTGGCCAACGCGTTCGCCTGCCGCAGCGAGCACCGGCCCGTCGGCCGGTGGTCCTGGCGGGGCAACCCGCTGCTGCTCGGCGCGGTTGCGGTGGAGCTGGTTCTGCTGGCCGGGTTCCTCGGCCTGCCCCCGATCCCGCAGCTGCTGGGCGGGTCGGTCCCGACACCGTTGGGCTGGGCCCTGGCCGCACTCGCGGTACCAGCGGTGCTGCTCGCCGACGCCGCTCACAAGCGGCTGACCCGCGGTGGGCGTGAATCGAGCAGCTGACCTGCGCGAGCAGCTGGCCGGCGGTGCGTCCACCGTCGCAGCGGCGCGGCACGGGGTTACTCAGCCTTCGGCAGCCACCGGGTCGGCGAAGCGGACCGAGATGACCCCGATGACGGCCTCGGCGATCAGCTCCGCGGTGCGCCGCTCGATCGGGTCGCGCTCCTCGCCGGTCAGCGTCACCTCGCCGTCGCCAGCACGGTGACCAGATCGGTGACGCCCTCCTGCGGGTGGGCGACCAGTACATCGGTGTGCATGATGTCGCCGACCGTCTTGCCGGGCTCGGGTACCGAGGCGCGTGGACCCGGGACCCGGGGGTCCGGCGGGAACCGGTCGGCCAGCAGGCCCGGCTCGCTGATCAGCCCGAGGAGGCTGCCGTCCGATTCGGCCACCGGCAGGCTGATGAACGCGTTCTCGGCCAACTGCAACGCAGCCTGCTTCACCGGCGTACCGGATGTCACGACCACTGCGGGACTGGACATGACCTCACGTACGCGCATCGATTCCTCCTGTCGCCACCTGCTCGGCGCGCCGGCGCACCAACGTCGCGGTGAACACAGCCGCCACCGCGGCCGTGGCCGCGAGCAGGAGGAACCCGAGGGTGTAGTCGCCCAGCGCGCCGTAGACCAGGCCCATGACCAGCGGCGGGAAGAATCCGCCGAGGCCGCCCGCGGCACCGACCACGCCGGTCACGACCCCGACCCGCTCGGGCTCCACCAGCCGGGCGACCAGCGCGAAGACCGCACCGGTGCCGATGCCGAGCGCGGCGGCCATGCCGAGGAAGGCCGCCGTCGCGACCGGGACCAGCGGGAACTCGAACGCGGCCAGCAGGGCCAGGACTGCGACCGCGCCGTATGCGATGACGAGTACCGGTACCGGCCGGAACCGGTCGGACAGCCAGCCGCCGACGGGCCGCATGGCGACGGCGAGCAGGACGAAGCCTGCGGTCCGCAACGCCGCGTCGCCGCGGTCGAGGTGGTAGGCGTTGGTGAGGTAGGTGGGCAGGTACACGCTGAACGCCACGAAGCCACCGAACGCCACGGCGTAGAGGAACGCGAGCTGCAGGGTCACCGGCATCCGCAACGCCGTCACGAGCCGGGCCAGCATGCTCCCCGCGGCCACGGACCGGTCCGGCCGGTCTCGCAGCAGCAGGTAGGCGACCGCGGAGTAGACCACGAGCACGGCCGCGACCAGGTCGAACGGGAAGCTGGGTCCGATCGCCTTGGCCAACTGAACGGTGGAGAAGGCCGAGATCGCGGTACCGCCCATACCGACACCGAAGATGCCCAGCGCGAGGCCGCGCCGTTCCGGCGGGTACCAGGAGTTCACGAACGGAACACCGATGGCGAACGTGGTGCCGCCCAGGCCGAGGAAGAAGCCGCCGACGAGGTACTCGATCAGCGAGTCGGCGAGGTGACCGAGGTAGAGCACGGGCAGGACGGTCAGCAGCGCCACGGTCGGGAACATTCGACGGGCGCCCAGCCTGTCGGCGAGCGCGCCGACGGGGATCCGGCCGAGCGACCCCACGATGACCGGCACCGCCACCAGCAGCGACTGCTGAAACGAGGTGAGCGACAGCTGCTCACGCAGGGTCGCGCCCAATGGCGACAGCAGCGCCCAGGCCCAGAACGTCACCGCGAAGCCGACGGTGGCCAGCCCGAGCATCACCGCCGGCCGTGGTGCCGCCGCCGACACCGACGACACGGTGGCCGGTGCTGTCCCCTTGGCGGCCGGTCTGGTCACGACGCGTCTCCTGTCTGCCCGGACGACCCTGCGGTCCGCGGGTGCCTCGGCTGTCAACGGTCCTGC
This sequence comes from Pseudonocardia bannensis, assembly GCF_012911875.1. Taxonomy (GTDB): domain Bacteria; phylum Actinomycetota; class Actinomycetes; order Mycobacteriales; family Pseudonocardiaceae; genus Pseudonocardia; species Pseudonocardia bannensis. The sequence continues at coordinate 69,589 of NZ_JAAXKZ010000012.1, forward strand.
GCCGGGTACTTGATCGGCAGGGACCTTTCGTTCGCGTCGTCGGGACCTTCGGCATTGATCTGTTGGGATCCGAATGCCAGGGTCAGGAGGGCCATCAGCTGCGAAAGGACGCGGGCATGGCTCTCCATGCGGGAACAGGAAATGGTCCGGCGGCCGCCTCGCGGAGCGGAACGGACGGCCCTGCGGCCGATGCGCTGCTGCGGATCGGGCGGTTCTTCACCCGCCGGGAGACCTCGGACGATCTGCGGGCGGTGTTCCGCGTGGGCGGCCGCGAGGGCGACGTCTTCTACCGGGACCGCTGGAGCCACGACAAGGTGGTGCGCTCCACGCACGGGGTGAACTGCACCGGCTCGTGCTCGTGGAAGGTCTACGTCAAGGACGGGATCATCACCTGGGAGACGCAGCAGACCGACTACCCCTCGGTCGGGCCGGACTCCCCGGAGTACGAGCCGCGCGGCTGCCCGCGCGGCGCGGCATTCTCCTGGTACACCTACTCCCCCACCCGGGTGCGCTACCCCTACGCCCGCGGGGTGCTGGTCGAGATGTACTGCGAGGCGAAGGCCCGGCTCGGCGACCCGGTGGCGGCCTGGGCCGAGGTCACCGGCGACGAGGACAAGCGCCGCCGCTACCAGTCCGCGCGCGGCAAGGGCGGGCACGTGCGGGTGTCCTGGGACGAGGCGGTGGAGATCGTCGCCGCCGCGCACGTGCACACGATCAAGACCTACGGCCCCGACCGGATCGCGGGCTTCTCGCCGATCCCGGCGATGTCGATGGTCAGCCACGCAGCAGGCTCGCGGTTCATCGAGCTCATCGGCGGGACGATGACGTCGTTCTACGACTGGTACGCCGACCTGCCGGTGGCCTCCCCGCAGGTGTTCGGCGACCAGACCGACGTCCCGGAGTCCGGGGACTGGTGGAACGCCACCTACCTGTTGATGTGGGGCTCCAACGTCCCGATCACCCGCACGCCCGACGCGCACTGGATGGCCGAGGCGCGCTACAAGGGGCAGAAGGTCGTCGTCGTCTCTCCCGACTACGCCGACAACACCAAGTTCGCCGACACCTGGCTGCCCGCGCAACCGGGTACCGACGGGGCGCTCGCGATGGCGATGGGCCACGTCATGCTCAGGGAGTTCTTCGTCGACCGGCGGGTGCCGTTCTTCGTCGACCACGTCGGGCGCTACACCGACCTGCCGTTCCTGGTCACCCTGGACGAGCGCGACGGGGCACACGTGCCGGGGAAGTTCCTCACCGCGGCCGACCTGGGCGACGCCGGTGAGGGAGCGGAGTGGAAAACGGTGCTGCTCGACGGGCGCACCGGCGAGCCGGTGGTGCCGAACGGCTCGCTCGGGTTCCGCTACACCGAGTCCGGCGTCGGGCGGTGGAACCTCGACCTGGGCGACGTCGCCCCCCAGCTCACCGTTCTGACCCCCGACCGCGTCGAGGCCGCCGAGGTGCTGCTGCCCCGCTTCGACGCGCTCGACGGCACCGGTGGTGTGCTGCGCCGCGGGGTGCCGGTGCGCCGGGTCGCCGGGCGGCTGGTCACCACGGTCTTCGACCTGATGCTCGCGCAGTACGGCGTGCGACGCGACGGGCTGCCCGGTCGGTGGCCCACGGGCTACGGCGACCCGGCGGAGCCGTACACCCCCGCGTGGCAGGAGTCGATCACCTCGGTGCCGGCCGAACAGGTCGTGCGGGTGGCGCGGGAGATGGCCGCCAACTCCGAGGAGTCGCACGGCCGCACCATGATCATCATGGGCGCGGGCATCTGCCAGTGGTTCCACGGCGACGCCACCTACCGCGCCGTGCTCGCGCTGCTCATGCTCACCGGGTCGATGGGCCGCAACGGCGGCGGCTGGGCGCACTACGTCGGCCAGGAGAAGTGCCGCCCGGTCACCGGGTGGGCCACGATGGCGATGGCCACCGACTGGCAGCGCCCACCGCGTCAGATGATCGGCACCGCGTACTGGTACACCCACACCGACCAGTGGCGCTACGACGGCTACCGCGCCGACGCGCTCACCTCCCCGCTGGCGACAGGCCGGCTCGCCGGCCTGCACACGATGGACACCATCGCGCTGTCCGCGCGGCTGGGCTGGATGCCGTCCTACCCGCAGTTCGATCGCAACCCGCTCGACGTCGCCGACGACGCCGCGGCCGCGGGCCGGCAGGTCCCGGCCCACGTCGTCTCACAGCTGCGGGACAGGAAGCTGAGGTTCGCGATCGAGGACCCCGACGCGCCGGAGAACTGGCCGCGCTGCCTCACCCTGTGGCGGGCGAACCTGCTCGGCTCCTCGGCCAAGGGCGACGAGTACTTCCTCAAGCACCTGCTCGGCACGCACGACAACCTGATGGCCGAGCAGACCCCCGCCGAGCGCCGGCCCCGCGACGTCACCTGGCGCGACGAGGATCCACCGGAGGGCAAGCTCGACCTGCTGCTGTCGCTGGACTTCCGGATGACCAGCTCGACGCTGCTCTCCGACGTCGTCCTCCCGGCCGCGACCTGGTACGAGAAGCACGACCTGAACACCACGGACATGCACCCGTTCGTCCATGCGTTCACCCCGGCGATCGACCCGCCGTTCCAGGCGCGCACCGACTTCGACGCCTTCGGAGCCATCGCCCGCCGGTTCAGCGAGCTGGCCCGCACCCACCTCGGCGTGCGCCGCGACGTCGTGGCGGTGCCGCTGCAGCACGACACGCCGGGCGAGACCGCGCAGCCGGGGGGCCGGGTTCTGGACTGGCGGGCCGGCGAGTGCGAGCCGGTGCCCGGGCGGACCATGCCGAACTTCGTGGTCGTCGAACGGGACTACCCCGCGGTGGCGGAGAAGATGGCGGCCGTCGGCCCCCTGGTGGACCGCCTCGGGATGACGACCAAGGCCGTCACCTACCGGCCCGACGAGGAGATCGCCTACCTCGGAGCGAAGAACGGGGTGATGCTCGGCGGGGTCGCCGAGGGCCGCCCGGCGATCGACACCGACGCCAAGATGGCCGAGGCCATCCTCGCCCTGTCCGCCACGACCAACGGCCGGCTCGCCGTGCAGGGCTTCCGGGAGCTGGAGCGGCGCACCGGCACCCGACTGGCGGACCTCGCCGAGGGCAGCGAGGAGAAGCGGATCACCTTCACCGACACCCAGGCCCGCCCCGTGCCGGTGATCACCAGCCCCGAGTGGTCCGGCAGCGAGACCGGCGGGCGCCGGTACGCGCCGTTCACGGTCAATGTCGAGCGGTCCAAGCCCTGGCACACCCTCACCGGGCGGATGCACTTCCTGCTCGACCACGACTGGATGCACGAGATGGGCGAGACGCTGCCGATCTACCGCGTGCCGCTGGACATGTCGCGGCTCTTCGGCGAGAACCGGCCCGGCGAGGTCGCGGCGGACGGCGCCTCGGTGACCGTCCGCTACCTCACCCCGCACTCGAAGTGGTCGATCCACTCCGAGTACCAGGACAACCTGTTCATGCTCTCGCTCTCCCGCGGCGGGCCCGTGGTCTGGATGAGCGACCGGGACGCGGCGGCGATCGACGTGCGGGACAACGACTGGGTCGAGGCCGTGAACCGCAACGGCGTGATGGTGCTGCGCGCCGTGGTCAGCCACCGTATGCCGGCCGGCACCGTCTTCGTCTACCACGCGCAGGAGCGCGTGGTGAACGTCCCGAAGTCCGAGGCAACCGGCCGTCGCGGCGGCATCCACAACTCGCTGACCCGGATCCTGGTCAAACCGACCCACCTGATCGGCGGCTACGCCCAGCTGTCGTTCGCGTTCAACTACCTCGGGCCGACCGGCAACCAGCGCGACGAGGTCACCGTCGTCCGCCGCCGCGCCGGCCAGAACGTGGAGTACTGACGATGCGTGTGATGGCCCAGATGGGCATGGTCATGAACCTCGACAAGTGCATCGGGTGCCACACCTGCTCGGTCACCTGCAAGCAGGCCTGGACCAACCGCAGCGGCGTCGAGTACGTGTGGTTCAACAACGTCGAGACCCGGCCCGGGCAGGGCTACCCCCGCCGCTACCAGGACCAGGAGACCTGGAAGGGCGGCTGGGTGCGCAACCGCCGCGGGCGCCTGCAGCTCAAGGCCGGTGGGCGCCTGCACAAGCTGCTCACCATCTTCGCCAACCCGGTGCTGCCCAACATCCGCGACTACTACGAGCCCTGGACCTACGACTACGAGAACCTCACCGACGCCCCGCTCGGCGACGACTTCCCCGTCGCCCAGCCCAAGTCGTTGATCTCCGGCAAGTCCCTGGCCGTGGAGTGGAGCGCCAACTGGGACGACGACCTCGGCGGCGCCCCCGAACACGGGCCGCACGACCCCATCGTCGAACGGATCCGCGCGGAGTCCGAGGAGAAGGTCAAGTTCGACTACGAGCGGGCCTTCATGTTCTACCTGCCGCGGATCTGCGAGCACTGCCTCAACCCGTCGTGCGTGGCATCCTGCCCGTCCGGGGCGATGTACAAGCGCGCCGAGGACGGCATCGTGCTCGTCGACCAGGACCAGTGCCGCGGCTGGCGCATGTGCGTGACCGGCTGCCCGTACAAGAAGGTCTACTTCAACCACCGCACCGGCAAGGCCGAGAAGTGCACCTTCTGCTACCCCCGCGTGGAGGTCGGGCTGCCCACGGTGTGCAGCGAGACCTGCGTGGGCCGGCTGCGCTACATCGGGTTGTTCCTCTACGACGTCGACAAGGTCACTGCGGCCGCATCGGTCGCCGACGAGTGCGACCTCTACGCCGCCCAGCTCGACCTGCTGCTCGACCCGAACGACCCCAAGGTCATCGCCGCCGCCCGCCAGGAGGGCATCGCCGAGGACTGGCTCGAGCACGCCCGCCGCTCCCCGGTGTACCGGCTGGCCAAGACCTACCGGGTGGCCCTGCCGCTGCACCCGGAGTTCCGCACCATGCCCATGGTCTGGTACATCCCGCCGCTGTCCCCCGTCGTCGACCGGCTGGTCGAGACCGGGCACGACGGCGAGTCCGCGCCCAACCTGTTCGGCGCGATCGACGCCCTGCGCATCCCGGTGGAGTACCTCGCGGAGCTGTTCACCGCCGGCGACCCGGGGCCGGTCACCGAGGTGCTCCGCAAGCTCGCCGCCATGCGCTCGTTCATGCGGGACGTCACGCTCGGCCGGGAGATCGACGAGTCCGTCCCGGCGGCCGTCGGCATGGACGCCGAGCAGATCACGGAGATGTACCGGCTGCTGGCGCTGGCCAAGTACGACGAGCGCTACGTCATCCCCACCGCCTACGAGGGCGAGGCTCACCAGCTCGAGGAGATCGGCTGCAGCCTCGACGTCGACGGCGGTCCCGGGATGGGCCTCGAGACGGGCAGCGGCCCGTTCGGTGAGGCCTCCGGCCGGCCCGTCCCGGTCTCCGTGGAGACCTTCCACGCCCTGCGGGTGCGCCAGACCAGCGAGGGGATCGCCGACCCCCAGACTCCGCGGGCACGGATCAACCTGCTCAACTGGGACGGCAAGGGACGCCCACCGGGGCTCTTCCCGCCGCCGCGCGAGGCGTCGCCCGAACCCGGGGACATCACCGAGGGCGGCGCCGAACCGGACCGCAGGGCCGGGGCACCGACGCTGGAGGACCGCCGATGAGCCCCGGGCCGATCGGGGCGCGCGAGTCCGCGGTCGTGCTGCAGGCGGCCTCGGTGTGCCTGCAGTACCCCGACGACACCGTGCTGGCGGCGCTGCCGGTCGTCCGGGACGCCGTCCAGGCGCTTCCCGAGGACAGGCCGCGTGAGCGGCTGGGCCGCTTCCTCGACTCCGCCGCGGCCGTCCCGCCCGCCGCACTGGCGGAGCACTACGTCGAGGTCTTCGACACCCGGCGGCGGTGCTGCCTGTACCTGACCTGGTGGACCGACGGCGACACCCGCCGCCGCGGCCCCGCGCTCGCCGCACTCAAGGCACGCTACCGGACGGCCGGGCTGGACCTGCGCGGCGACGAACTGCCCGACTACCTTCCGGTCGTCTGCGAGTACGCCGCCACCGCCGACCTCGCCGACGGCCTCGCCCTGCTCCAGGAGTACCGGGCCGGGCTCGAGCTGCTCCGGCTCGCCCTCCTCGACGCCGGGACCCCGTACGCCGCGCCCGTCGAAGCGGTCTGCGCGCTGCTACCGGGGCCGTCCCCGGCCGACGTCGCGGCGGCGAAGGCGCTGGCGCGCAGTGGGCCACCGCGCGAACAGGTCGGGCTCGAGCTCGCACCGTTCACCCCGATCCCCACCGGAGAACCCCGATGAGCACCTGGGACGTCCTGCTCTGGGGCGTGCTGCCCTACGTCACCGTCGCCGTCCTCGTCCTCGGCACCGTCTGGCGCTACCGCTACGACAAGTTCGGCTGGACGACGCGGTCATCGGAGCTGCACGAGTCGCGGCTGCTGCGCATCGGCAGCCCGCTGTTCCACTTCGGGCTCCTCGTCGTGATCATCGGCCACGTGATCGGGCTGATCATCCCGAAGAGCTGGACCGACGCAGCCGGGCTGAGCCAGGAGGCCTACCACGTGCAGGCGCTGCTGCTCGGCGGCATCGCCGGGTTCTGCACGCTGGTCGGGATCGGGATCCTGATCTGGCGGCGGCGCACCACCGGTCCGGTCTTCATGGCCACCACCCGCAACGACAAGCTGATGTACGTCGTGCTCGTCGCGGCCATCGTCGTTGGGCTCGCGACCACGCTGCTCGGCGCGGCAGGCGGTGAGGAGCACAACTACCGGCTGTCGGTGGCGCCGTGGTTCCGGTCGCTGTTCGTGCTGCAGCCCGACGTCGCCTCGATGAGCGCGGCCGGGCCGGCGTTCCAGCTGCACGCCCTCATCGGGATGCTGCTGTTCGCGATCTGGCCGTTCACCCGGCTGGTGCACGCGTTCACCGCGCCCGTCGGGTATCTGTTCCGACCCTACATCGTCTACCGATCACGGCAGGGCGGTCCTGCCGTGCGCCCGGCACGCCGCGGGTGGGAACCGATCTGACGATCCCTCCACGAGGATCTCGCCGGCCCGCTGTAGACGCAGCGATCGGCCCTGGTCGGGGCCGGGCGCCAGGACGCGCCCTGGTCGTTTCGGCGCAAGCAGGCCTGCCACGTCGTCGGAAGGTGAGGTGAGCATCAGACAGGCCCAGTAGCAGCGCCCTCTGTTTCGGCGGGCCGGACGACGGCGACCGGACAGTGCGAGTGGTGCAGCAGCGTCTGACTGACCGAGCCCAGCAGCAGGCCGGCGAACCCGCCCCGGCCGCGGGAGCCGACGACTACGAGCTGCGCATCCACCGACTGCTCCCGCAGAGCGCGGGCCGGCCGGTCACGGGTGACCAGTCGGCGGACCTCGACGTCGGGGTACTTCTCCGACCAGCCGGCCAGCCGCTCGGCCAGCACACGGCGCTCGGTGGCAGCCCTGGCGTCCCAGTCCAGCAGCGGAGCCACTTTGGGGTCGAGCATCAGGTCCTGCCAGGTATGGACCACGAGCAGCGGCGCCCGGCGCCGCGCCGCCGTGTCGAAGGCGAACGCGAGCGCCGCCTCGCTCGTCGGCGACCCGTCCACCCCGACCACCACCGGGCCCGTGTCGGGTACGAGGCCCGCGGACATCGATGCGCGGACCACGACCACCGGGCACGATGCGTGCGCAACCACGGCCACGGCCACGGAGCCGAGCAGCAGCCCGGTGAACCCGCCCTGGCCGCGGTCGCTCAGCACGAGCAGTTGGGTCCGCGTCGACTCCTCGGTGAGTACGGGCGCCGGGAAGCCGGCGCGGACCTCTTGCGCGACCTCGATGCCGGGGGCCACCTCGCGCGCTGCGGTGACAGCGGTGCCGAGGTGGCCACGGGCCACCGTCAGCAGCTTCTCGCGGTACTCCGGGCTCAGTCCGGGACCCTCGGGATGCTGGTCCGTCATCCATCCGCACACGGTCATGAGCCGCAGCGCCACCGTGCGTCGGTCGGCCTCCCGCGCCGCCCAACGGACCGCCTGCAGCGCCCGCTCCGACCCGTCGACCCCGGCAACCACCGGCAGGCCGGCATGCTGAGCAATCATCGCTCCTCCTCGTCGGGGCAGACGTTGCCAGCGCGGCGGCCGGGATCGCAGTGGCTCTCGGCCCTCGATGCGCGGGTCGCACGGTCCCCCCGTCGCTGACCTTCTGCGGCACCTGTCCGGGGACCGAACGGTCGCGCGGAAACCGGGGGCCGCCCGACCGACCCACCTCCCGTCGTCGGCGCCGCTACCGGACGCCCGGCGGTGACCCGCGCGATGTGCACCGCGGTCGCACTCGCGGTTGCCGCGTCACCGTCGGTCCACTCGGACGTTCGGGCCACTCCGTGCAGGCAGTGGCGCCCGCACGAGGCGAGCGAGGACCGGGCCGGTGATCGCGAGCACGAGGACGTAGGCCGTGACCAGCGCACCCAGCGTCGGATCGGCCACCGCGGCCAGGCCCAGGATGACGATGGAGAACTCGCCACGAGGGATCAGCGCGGTGCCCGCGCGCAGGCGTCCCCACCGTCCGACGCCGTCGAGCGATGCCGCGTAGGCGCCGGTCAGCACCTTCGTGCCCGCGGTGACAGCGGCCAGCGCGATCGCGGCGGGCAGCAGGGGCAGCAGCGCGCGTACGTCGACGGCGAAGCCGATGGCGAGGAAGAAGGTCGCGGCGAACAGGTCCCGCAGCGGGGCCAGCACGGCCCGGGCCCGGTCGGCGACGACGCCGGTCAGGGTGAGCCCGACGAGGAACGCGCCGACCGCGGCGGACGCACCGACCAGCTCGGCAAGCCCCGCCACCACCAACGTCGTGCCGAGCACGCGCAGCATGAGCTGTTCGGGTTCGGGGTGGGACAGCAGCCGGCCGATCTGATGGCCCCAGCGCCGCGACGCGACGAACGCGACCGCCACCGCGCCCACCGCCAGGAGCACGCCCAGACCGGCCTGCCACCAGCTGCCGCCGGCGGCCAGCACGGTCAGCAGCGGCAGGTAGGCGGCCATCGCGAAGTCCTCCAGGACGAGGACCGACAGCACAGCAGGGGTTTCCCGGTTGCCCAGGCGGCCGAGATCGGTGAGCAGTCGGGCGATGATCCCCGACGAGGAGACCCAGGTCGCCCCGGCGAGCGCGAGGACGCCCAGCGGGCTCAGCCCGACGAGCCAGCCCACGACCGCGCCCGGTGTCGCGTTGAGCACCAGGTCGACGACGGCCGACCGCACGTGGCGGCGCGCGCTTGCCGCGAACTCGCCGAGGGAGAACTCCAGGCCGAGCGTCAACAGCAGGAGTACGACGCCGATGGCGGCCCCGATCTCGACGAACTCGTCGGCGGCGGGCACCGGCGCGATACCGCCCTCGCCCAGGGCGAGGCCCGCGAGCAGGTAGAGCGGTACGGGTGTCAACGCGAACCGCCGGGCGAGTGCGCCGAGCGCACTCAACGCCGTGAGGATGAGCCCCAGCTCGAGCAGCAGGGCCACCGACGTGTGCACGTGACTCAGGGGGCGTGGATGATCCGGTCGACACCGGCGATGCCGTCCGGGGTGCCGATCACCACCAGGACGTCCTTCGCGCGCAGGACCTCCACCGGGCTCGGAGAGGCGATCACGGCCTCGCCCCGCACGATCGCGACGATCGAGGCGCCGGTACGGGTGCGGGCCCGGGTCTCGCCCAGCGGGCGGTCGACGTAGCGGGAGTCGGCCGCCACCTCGACCTGGCCCGCGCTCAGACCAGGCACCTCCCTGGTCAGGTCCGCGAACCGCTCGGCGATGCGCGGCGCCCCGAGGATCTCGGCCACCGCGTCGGCCTCCTCCTCGGTCAGCCGGAGCAGCAGCCGCGACCGGTCCGGATCCCGCCGGTCGTAGTCCACCACCTCGAAGCGGCCGTCCCGACGTGCCACGATCCCGATGCGGTTCCCCTCCGCCGTGTCGAACTCGTAGCGGAGCCCCACCCCGGGAAGCAGCACCTCGTTCACGTCCATGCCCTCAGAATGGCAGCCGGTCTCACACCAGGCGTGGAAGCCTGGTCGGGGGAACGGCCCCCGTGTCGGTGGCACGGATCGTGCACCCGTGCGTCCACCCCGCGGTGGGCCCGGACTGCCGCCGAGCAAGGCTGAGAGTTCAGGGATCCATGGTCTCCCGGCGAGCGGGACCTTTGGTGTGCTCGGCCATGGCCATCGGCCGCTGCCTCGCCGCCCGGCTCCGGGGCAGGATCGGTGCTGACCGGCCGAGGAGGCCCTGTCATGAAGCGTCAGCATCTGCCGTTCTTCGTCTCGTCCGCCGCGATGCTGGTCGTCGGGCGGTGGTCTTCGATGTCCCGGTCTCGAATCCGGTGGTTCTCGCCGCCGTGCTGGCCTGCCCGCTGATGATGATCTTCATGGTGGCGGGGGGACACCGCGGGGGTGGGCGCGACCGCCGAGATGAACCCGAACACTCCATGGGTGACCACACTGCGATCCGCGGTCCAGCCGGCCGTGAGCAGGGTCGGTAGGCGTCGCACCGTCCGGAGAACAGAAGAGAGGTCGCGAGATGATGTGGTGGTACGGGCCTGGGATGAGCGGTTGGGGTTATGCCCTCATGACCGTGAGCATGGTGCTGTTCTGGGCTCTGATCATTCGCGGGGTGATCGCGCTGGTGCGCTTCCTGGTGCGCGGCGACCGGTCGATGTCGGCCCGGCCCACTCCGGAACAGTTGTTGGCCGAACGATTCGCGCGGGGCGAGATCGACGAGCAGGAGTACCGCCAGCGCCTCCACACGCTGCGTGAGCGTGCCCGTCCGTTCGTCGAACCCTGAGCTCGCCCGGTCGGGGCAGCGGGTTCGCCGCCCCGTTACTTCTCATCCCGGACACGCCATGGACACCGCACATGATCGGCATCGGTCCGACGGGACCGTGCTGACGGCGGTCATCGAGGTGTCCGGCGTGCAGTGGGCCACCGAGAAGCGGGTCGTGGAGGCGGTGCTCGCGCGCCGACCCGGGGTGCTGGCGGTGGCGGCCAATCCCGTCGCCCAGTCCGCCACCGTCAGTTACGACCCCGAGCGGACCTCGGTGGCCGAGCTGACCCAGTGGGTGCGCGACTGCAGCTATCACTGCCGCGGGCAGTCGGTCCCCCGGCACGTCTGCGACCCGATGATCGAGCCCCCCAGGGGCCCTGACGCCGGCACCGCTCGCGTGCCCGCCCCGCAGCCCTCGCCGCACGAGAGGGTGGGTCACGGCGGGCGCGAGATGTCGATGGCAACGATGGTCGCCCTCATGCGCAACCGGTTCCTGGTCGCGGCGGTGCTGTCGGTCCCGGTGCTGTTGTGGTCACCGATCGGCCGGGAGGTGCTCGGCTTCGCGGTACCGGCCCCGTTCGGGCTGCGCGACGACGTGTTCTCGCTGCTGCTGAGCCTGCCGGTGATCTTCTACTCGGCGTGGGTCTTCTTCGACGGGGCGGTACGGGCGCTGCGGGCTCGCACCCTGGACATGATGGTGCTGGTCGCCGTCGCGGTCGGCGCCGGCTGGGGCTATTCGCTGCTGGTCACCCTCACCGGCGGCGGCGAGGTGTTCTACGAGGCCGCGACCGTGCTGTGTGCGTTCGTGCTGCTCGGTCACTGGTTCGAAATGCGCGCCCGTGGCGGGGCCAACGACGCGGTGCAGGCACTGCTGGATCTCGCCCCGCCCAAGGCGGTGGTGCTGCGCGGCGGGCGTGAGATCGAGATGCCCACCGCCGAGGTCGTCGCCGGCGACGTCCTGCTGGTACGGCCCGGTTCGAAGATCGCCGTGGACGGGCTCGTGGAGGAGGGCGAGTCGGAGGTCGACGAGTCCATGGTCACCGGGGAGAGCCTGCCGGTGCGCAAGAGCCCGGGCAGCGAGGTGATCGGCGCGACCATCAACACCGCCGGCACGCTGCGAGTGCGAGCGACCAGGGTCGGCGCCGACAGCGCGCTGGCGCAGATCGTCTCGTTGGTGCAACAGGCGCAGAACTCGAAGGCGCCCGGGCAGCGCCTGGCCGACCGAGCCGCGTTCTGGCTGGTGTTCGTCGCGCTGCTCGGCGGCGCAGCCACCTTCGCCGCGTGGGCGCTGTTCTCCGACCAGCCGCTGGCGACGGCGCTGCTGTTCGCGATCACCGTGGTCGTCGTGACCTGTCCGGACGCGCTCGGACTGGCCACCCCGACGGCGATCATGGTCGGGACCGGGCTCGCCGCCCGGCGCGGGGTGCTGTTCAAGAACGCCGCCGCGCTGGAGTCCGCCGCGCGCATCCAGACCGTCGTCATGGACAAGACCGGCACCCTCACCAAGGGCGAACCCGAGGTCACCGACCTGGTCGCCCAAGGCTTCGACGAGGACGAGTTGCTCACGCTGACCGCCGCCGTCGAGCGAGACTCCGAGCACCCACTGGCCCGGGCCGTCGTCGCGCACGCCGACGCCCGGACCGTCGAACGGCTGACCGTCACCGGGTTCGAGAACGTGCCCGGCCACGGCGCCACTGCCACGGTCGCGGGCCACCGCGTCGCGGTGGGCAACCGCCGGCTGATGGAACGCGAGGGAGTGGCGCTCGGTCCGCTCACCGCCCGCCGGGAGGACCTCGCCTCCAGCGGGCGCACCACCGTCCTGGTGGCCGTGGACGGCCGGCCGGCAGGTCTGGTCGCCCTCGCCGACGCCCCGCGACCCTCGGCGGCGGCCGCGGTGCTCGCGCTGCACGAGCTGGGCGTCGATGTCGTGATGCTGACCGGGGACAACGAGGCCACCGCCCGGCGTATCGCCGCTGAGCTGGACATCGACAGCGTTGTCGCCGAGGTGCTACCCGGGGACAAGGCCGCCCGGATCGCCAAGCTGCAGGACGAAGGCCGCCGGGTCGCCATGGTCGGGGACGGGGTCAACGACGCGCCTGCGCTGGCCCAGGCCGACCTTGGGGTCGCCATCGGCGCCGGTACCGACGTCGCCATCGAGACCGCCGACGTCGTGCTCATGCGCTCCGACCCGCTCGATGTACCGACCGCGCTGCAGATCGGCCGCGGCACGCTGCGCAAGATGCGCCAGAACCTCGGCTGGGCCGTCGGCTACAACGCCGTCGCGCTGCCCATCGCCGCCGGAGCCTTCGAACCCGCCTTCGGGCTGGTGCTGCGCCCCGAAATCGCGGCGCTGTCCATGTCCGGCTCCAGCCTCCTCGTCGCCGTCAACGCGCTGATGCTCAAACGCCTCCGATTGCCTCACCCACCGGCAACACCTGCTGAGGAAACCGCCGTCACGGTCCGGCCGACCGCCGCAGCCCGGGCCCGGCCGGTGGCCGGACGCTCTGGCCACCAGGGCCGCCTTCCGGATACATCCGAGCCGCGCTCGACACCCCTACCTCGCAGCAACGCACGCAGTGACGCCTGATCCGCGGGACAGGGGTGACCCGGCGACCACGCAGGCCCGCCGGATCCGGCACAGACAGGAAGTCCGGCACCGACAGGGAGTGATGACCATGATGGGCGGTTGGGGCGGTCCGATGATGGGCTGGTTCTGGATCTGGCCGGCCCTCGTGCTGGTCGGGCTGGTCCTGCTCGGCTTTGCGGCCTACCAACTCGTGCTGGGCAGGGGCGCAGGCTCGCCGACCGACCTCTCGGTCGCGCGCCGAATCCTCGAAGAGTGCTACGTCCGCGGCGAGATCGACGAGCAGGAATACCGCCGGCGTCGGGCCGAGCTGCCATGACCCCACGACCGATCAGCCGGCGGGGCGCGCTCGTCCTCGGCGGGCTCGGCGCGGCCAGCCTCGTCGCCGGCACTACCGGCCTACTCGCCCAGAACGCGAGCACCCCGGGCGGCCTGCCGGCGGCCGGCACCACCGGCGAGGACCTCCTGGAACCACCGGTACTGGACAGCCGCGAGGGCCGACTGGCGATCGTGCTGACCGCAGCCCCGGGCGCCCGCCTGGCCGGGCGCGACAACGCTGCGCTGGGCTACAACGGCACCTCGCCGGGACCGACCCTGCGGGTGCGCCCCGGCGACGACCTCGCCGTCCGACTGACCAACCGGCTCGACCAGCCCACCAACCTGCACACCCACGACCTGCAGGTGTCCCCTCAGGGCAATTCCGACAACCCGTTTCTGCGGATCGACCCCGGCACCTCGTTCGACTACCTGTACCGCATCCCACCCGACCATCCGGCCGGCACCTTCTGGTACCACCCGCACCACCACGGCACGGTGGCCGACCAGCTCTTCGGCGGCCTGGCCGGGGCACTGCTGGTCGACCGCGGCCCGGAGCTGCCCGTCGCCGCCGATCGGGTCCTGCTCATCACCGACACCACCCTCGACGCCGACGGCCGGATCGTCGTGGCCGGCCCGATGGACCGGATGATGGGCCGGCAGGGCCGGCTGGTGCTGGTCAACGGCCAACATCAGCCCACCATCGCGGCCAGCACCGGAACCGTGCAGCGATGGCGGATCATCAACGGCTGCACCTCCCGGGTCCTGCCGCTGCGACTGCCGGGACAGCAGCTGACCCAGATCATGCTCGACGCCGCGTTCCTGCCCGGCCCCGCCGGTCCGGGCCGCATCGTGCTCGCCCCCGGCAACCGCGCCGACATCCTCATCCGGCCCGACAGGGCCGGGCGTTTCGAGCTCCTCACCGACGCCTACGACCGCGGCAGCACCGGAACCGGCGGCATGATGGGAGGGCGCGACGCAACCAGTGAACCGGCCACCCTGGCCACCCTCAGCGTCGACGGGCCACCCCGGCAGCCGCCGCCCCTACCGGCATCCCTGCCGGCCCGGACACCGAACACCGACCCCGTCACCGCCCGCCGCGAGATCACCTTCGCCATGGGTATGGGCGGGAGCGGGATGGGCTTCACC
>NZ_JAAXKZ010000130.1 GCF_012911875.1 Pseudonocardia bannensis
CCCGAAGCTCGCCTCCCTCACCCCGTCGGCGCCCCAGTCCGGCGGGGACGACGACGAGCAGGGCCTGGAGATCAAGGCCGCGGCGAGCGGGACCGAGGTGTTGCGGCACCACGACCTCGCCGAGCTCACCCCGGTCGAGCGCGAGCACCTGCGCCGGCTGTTCGCGCTGCTGCGGCCCGAGCCACCGACACGGTCGTCGCGGCGCCGCCGGGCCTCCCGCCACGGCGAGCCCGACCCCGGGCGGACCTTGCGTGCGGCCCTGCGCAACGAGGGTGAGCTGCGCGAACTGCGCCGCCGGGACCGCTCGCGGCGGCCCCGCAAGGTGGTGCTGCTCGTCGACGTGTCGGGCTCGATGGAGCCCTACGCCGACTCGCTGCTGCGCTTCGCCCACGTCGTGGTCCGCCGCTCGCCGGCGTCGGTGGAGGCGTTCACGCTGGGCACCCGGCTCACCCGGGTCACCCGGGAGCTGCGCATGCGCGACGCCGAGCACGCGCTCTCCGCGGCGAGCAACGCGATCCCCGACTGGTCGGGCGGGACCCGGCTGGGTGAGGTGCTGCGCGCGTTCATCGACCGCTGGGGTCAGCGCGGGGCAGCCCGCCGCGCCGTCGTCGTGGTCTTCTCCGACGGCTGGGAGCGCGGCGAGCCGGATCTGCTGGCCGGCCAGATGGAAAGGCTCCGCCGGCTCGCCCACCGCGTGGTCTGGGTGAACCCGCACGCGGGCAAGGACGGCTATGCACCCGTGCAGGGTGGAATAGTCGCCGCGTTGCCGTACTTGGACGATCTGTTGGCCGGGCACAGTCTGGACACGCTGGAGAAACTGCTCAAGGTGGTGCGGGATGCGTGACGTGATGGACCAGCTCGAGGGCTGGTGGAAGAACGGCGAGCCGGCGGCGCTGGCCACGGTGGTCGGCACGTTCCGTTCGGCGCCACGGCAGCCGGGGGCCTCGATGCTCGTCGGGCCGGGTGGCGAGGCCGTCGGCAGCGTCTCCGGCGGGTGCGTCGAGGGCGCGGTCTACGAACTCGGCGAGGGGGTCCTGAAGGACGGCCGGCCGGTGCTGCAGCGCTACGGCGTCTCCGACGACGACGCGTTCGCGGTCGGCCTGACCTGTGGCGGCATCCTCGACATCTTCGTGGAGAAGGTCTCCCCCGAGACCTTCACCCAGCTCGGCCAGGTCGCGGAGGCGGTGCGGTCGGAGTCCCCGGTCGCGGTCGCGACCATCGTGGCGGGTCCGGAGGAACGGCTCGGCAAGCGGCTCATCGTGTGGCCCGATCGGATCGACGGCAGCTCCGGCTCGTCCCGGCTCGACGACGCGATCCACGATGACGCCCGCGGCCTGCTCGACGTCGGCCGGAACGCGATGCTCCACTACGGCGTCGACGGCCAGCGCCGCGGCGAGGGCCTCGACGTGTTCGTGGAGTCCTTCGCCCCGCCGCCCCGCATGATCGTCTTCGGGGCGATCGACTTCGCTGCCGCGGTGGCCAAGATGGGCACCTTCCTCGGCTACCGGGTCACGGTCTGCGACGCCCGCCCGGTGTTCGCGACGGCCAGCCGGTTCCCCGGCGCGAACGAGGTCGTCGTGGAGTGGCCGCACCGCTACCTCAAGGCCGAGGCCGAGGCCGGCCGGATCGACAAGCGCACGGTGATCTGCGTGCTCACCCACGACCCGAAGTTCGACGTCCCGGTGCTCGAGGTCGCGCTGCGGCTGCCCGAGGTGGCCTACATCGGCGCGATGGGCTCGCGGCGCACCCACGACGACAGGCTCGCCCGGCTGGTCGAGGCCGGCCTGACCGAGGAGGAGCTGTCCCGGATGTCGAGTCCGATCGGTCTGGACCTCGGCGCCCGGACCCCCGAGGAGACCGCGGTGTCCATCGCCGCGGAGATGATCGCCCAGCACTGGGGCGGCAGCGGGGCGCACCTGGCCAGCCGTGAAGGGCCGATCCACAGCCATTGAGCGGTCCGAGGACGCCACCTACCCGGACGGGCAGGTGGCGTCCTCACCTCCGGGGCGGTCCCGTTCCGGTGACCCGGGCTCGGCGTGCCGGGCGCCCCGCGAAGGGATCTGCGACGTCCCGCTCCGCGTTCGGCCGGACGCAGGTGCGACACCCCCGACCGGAGGTCCGTCCGGTCCCACCGAGCGGTCCCCGAGAGGCGCGCGGCACACGTCCGCTCTTGTAGCCTGGTCAGCGCGGATCGCGCACCCGCGCGAGCGGACGGCGTCGGATGGTCTGCAACTGGAGGGCAACGTGGTCCTCGTCAACGAGGCTCGACGGGCCGGCGAGACGGTCCTTCTGGAGCACCGGCGGGTGGGCGGGCCGCTTCCCGAACCGGCCTCCGGCGTGCCGCACCCGCGGCTGTCCAAGTTCCACGCGCCGGAGATCGTCTTCGGTCCGAACTCGCTGCCGGAGGCGGCGCACGCGGCGGCCCGGCTGGGCGCCCGCCGTCCGTTCGTGGTGACCGATCCGGGACTCGCCGAGGCGGGCTGGCCCACCGAGCTGCTCGCCCAGCTCCGGCTGGCCGGACTGGCGCCGCAGCTGTGGCTCGACGTCACGCCCAACCCCAAGGACCACGAGATCGAGGACGGCTACCAGCGTTACGTCGCGGCCAACTGCGACGTGGTGCTCGGCATCGGTGGCGGTTCGGTGATCGACGCGGCCAAGGGTGTCGCGCTGCTGGCCGCGAACGGGGGCCGCATCCTCGACTACGAGGGCATCGACAAGATCGCGAACCCGATCCCGCCGATGATCATGATGCCGTCGACGTCCGGCACCGGCGCGGACGTCTCCCAGTTCTGCATCGTCACCGACACCGAGCGCAACACGAAGATCACGATCATGGGCCGGGCGCTGGTCCCGGACGTCTCGGTGATCGATCCGCGGCTGCTGGTCACGATGCCGGAGTGGCTCAACGCCGCGACCGGGCTGGACGCGCTGACCCACGGCATCGAGGCCTTCGTCTCGCTGGCGCACGGCCCGCTCACCGACCACCACGCGCTGCAGGCCGTCTCGATGGTCAACGCCAACCTCGCACGGACCATGCACCGGCCCGACGACGGTGCCGCCCGCTCGGCGATGGCACAGGCCGCGCTGGAGGCCGGGCTCGCCTTCACCAACGCGATCCTCGGCGCCACCCACGCGATGAGCCACCAGGTCGGCGGCATGCTGGACCTGCCGCACGGGGTGATCAACGGCGTGCTGCTGCCGCACGTGATCCGCTTCAACGGCGCCGCCACGCCGGAGCGGTTCGTGCCGATCGCGCAGGCGATGGGTCTGCCCGTCACGGGTGCCCCGCCCGAGGAGGCGGTCGAGATGGTGGCCGAGGCGATCCGCGCGCTGGGCGACGAGGTGGGCGTGCCCAAGGGGTTGAGCGCCCTCGGCGTCACAGCCGAGGACATCCCGCGGCTGAGCCAGCTCACCCTCGGCGACGCCTGCCTGACCACGAACCCGCGTCCGGCGTCGGCGGACGAGGTCGCCGACCTGTTCCGGGCGGCCCTGTGAGCGCTGCCGTCGTGCGACCCACTCCGACCGGCGTCCGGTGACCACCGCGCCCTGGCCTCCCCGGAGAGGCGGCCAGCGTGCCGCCGGGCACCGCGCCGCCTCGATGGCGCACGGTCCCGACCTCGACGCGCTGACCGGGCTGCGCTCGGGCAAACCGTCCTACTACCCCGAGTACCGGGTCTCCGCCGAGCGGTTGCGCCGGGTCATCCTCGCCCTCGACCGGATCTCCGCAGCGCTCGTGCGCACCATGGAGGGGTCCGAGGCGCTGGTACGGGCGGTGGTCGAGGCCGCGGCCGACCACCTGTCCGCCGACTGGGTCGTGTTCGCGCTGCTGGACGGCGCGCTCCCGGACTCCCGGCCGCGCCATCTCGTCCTCGGCCCGGACGGCGTCGAGTGGCCGAGCCTGGACCACGTGCCCGGCGCCGTGCGCCACCACGTCCGGCAGATCTGCGCCGGCCGGGCCGTGGAGGACGGGCCCGACCACGACCCCGAGACGACCCGGCGGCACCGGCACATCCCGATCCGCCTCGACGGCCGCACGGTCGGCGGGTTCGTCGCCTGGACCCCGCCGGACCGCGAGATCGACGAGACCGACAACTCGGTGCTGCGCATCCTCGCCGGGCAGACCGCCGCGGCGCTGCAGAACTGCGCGCTGCTGGACCACTCGGAGCGGCTCTACGCGCGTACCGCCCGGCAGGCCGACGACCTGAAGCAGCGCAACGCCGAGCTGGAGCGCACCCAGCAGGAGCTCGGCGCGGCCCGCCAGCGCGAGGTGCTCGACGTCGAGCGGCACCGGATCGCACGCGAGCTGCACGACAGCGTCACCCAGTACGCGCTGTCGGCGGGCATGCACATCGAGCTGTGCCGCTCCGAGATCGACGATCCACGGCTGCGCGCCCAGCTCGACACCGCCAAGGACCTGACCCGCAGGGCCGTCGAGCAGCTCCGGTCGGCGATCTACGCGCTCAACGACGACGGGTGTGCCGACAAGGACCTGCCCGCGATGCTGCGGCGCCTGTCCACCGTGCACATGCCCGACGAGCTGCGCGTCGAGGTGCGGATCGGGGGCAAGCCGGTCGCGCTGCCGGCCGAGACCGAGCAGTCGCTGTTCCGGATCGCGGGCGAGGCACTGTTCAACACAGCGGTGCACGCCGAGGCCGGACGTGCGGTGGTCCGTCTGGCCTACCGCTGCGATCAGGTCCGGCTGACGATCTCCGACGACGGTCGTGGCAGCCCCGAGGAGGTACGCCGCAGCCTGCGGGCCGCCGGCCTCGCCGGTCCGTCCGGGGAGCACCGGGGGCTGCTCAACATGCAGGCCCGGGCGCGCGAGATGGGCGGGTCGCTGACCTTCCGCCGGGCCCGGCTGGGTGGCCTGCAGGTGCAGGTCGAGATCCCGGTGCCCGGCTGCGACCGCGCACCCGAGGCCGGTCGGCCAGGCCGTGGCGGTTCCACCGGGGCCGGCGCGACCGGCGGCCCCGGCAGCACCGAGGCCCGGCCGCAGGACCGGGCAGAGAGCACCGAGGGGACGAGGCGATGAGCAGCGCACGGAGCCCGATCTCCGTCGCGACCGGGCGCACCCGGCCGATGCCGGTACGGATCGTCCTGGTCGACGATCATTCGATCATGCGCCAGGGCCTGCGCGCCGTGCTGGAACGCGAGGACGACCTGCGGGTGGTCGGCGAGGCGGGAACGCCCTCCGACGCGATCGCCGCCGTCGCGGCCTCGCGGCCGCACGTCGTGCTGCTCGATCTCAAGCTCACCGCCGGCCCGCAGACCGACGGGCTGGACGTCTGCCGCCGGCTGTGCGCGGCGCACCCCGGGCTCGGGGTCCTCGTGCTCACCACGTTCGCCGAGGACCGGCTCGTCGTGGAGTCGGTGCAGGCCGGGGCGCGCGGTTACGTGGTCAAGGACGTGGACACCACCGAGTTGGTGCGCGCGATCCGGGCGGTGTCGCGCGGGGAGAGCGCGTTCGACGCGCGCAGCGCCTCGGCGATGGTGCGCTCGCTGTCGGGCGGGGTGCCCGAACGCGAGCGGCTCACCGAGCGCGAGCTGGACGTGCTGCGGCTGCTGGCCCGGGGCCTGTCGAACCGGGCGATCGGCGCGGAGCTGTTCATCTCCGAGACCACGGTGAAGTTCCACGTCGGCAACCTGATGCGCAAGCTGATGGTGTCGCGCCGCGCCGAGGCCGTGTACGCGGCCACCAAGCTCGGGTTGCTGTAGCGCCGCCCGGCCGCGGTGGCCCGGTGGCGCGGGTGGGGTGGCCGGGCGATCGCCCCCCGGCGGCCCTACCGTGGGGCCGCATGCGGTTCTACGCGGAGCGCCCCGCGCGGGCCGCCCGGCAGCTGTTGGCCGACGTCGTCGCGATCGGCTGGTTCGTGCTGTGGGTGGTGCTCGGGGTCGCCGCCCACGACCTCGTGATCGGGCTGGGGGCCCCCGCCCGCACCCTCGCCGATGCGGGCGAGGAGATCCACGGCGCGTTCGACGGCGCGGCGCGGACCGTGGCCGGCATCCCGCTCGTCGGTGACGACGTCTCCCGCGCCCTCGGTGCCGCGTCCGCGGCCGGCGAGGCCCTGGCCCGGTCGGGCCACCAACAGGTCGAGAGCGTCACCGCCCTCGCGACCGGGGCCGGGGTCCTCGTCGTGCTGCTCGGGGCGCTACCGGTGCTGCTGATCTGGCTGCCGATGCGGCTGCGCTACGCCCGCACGGCCGGCTCGGCGGTCGCCGCCCGCGAGACGGGTACGGACCTGCTCGCGCTGCGCGCGCTGGCCCGGCACCCGACCGACCGGCTGCTCGCCGTCGCGCCCGACCCGGTCGAGGCGTGGCGCCGCGACGACCGGGAGGTGGTGCACCGGCTCGCCATGCTGGAGCTGGCGACGCTGGGGCTGCGGCCACCGCGCTCCCACCCGGACGCGGCGGGCCGCCTCAACGGGTGACCGTGACCTGCTTGGTGTCCGAGAGCGGCGGCCGGCCCTCCCCGCCCGACGGATCGTCCTCGGTCACCCGGATCTCGTACTCCCCCGGCTCGAGCGCGACGGTGAACCGGAACGGGCTGAACCGCTGGCCCTCCTGCGACGTGGCGAACCCCGACCGGACCACCACCCCGTCACGACGCACCTCCCACGGAACCGTCGCCTCGAAGACGGCGGCCTCCCCGGTCACCGTGACCTCCGGCCCGGCCGTCGCGCCGTGGGCCGGGGAGTCGATCTGCACCGGAGAGCGCACGGCGTACTGGTCCGCCCGGGCGACGGGATCGGCGAGTGCGACATGCCCCCAGAGCTCCGCGACCGGCTCCCCGCCGACGAGCACACGCACCGGGTCGGTGGCCTGCAGCGCCGCCTGCACGGTGAAGACCAACTGCTGCACGGTGAGCTCGGCCAGCTCGGCGCCGACCTGGGCCGGGCCGGCCGCCTCGGCCGACAGGTCCACGGTGATGACGCCGTCGGCGCGGGTGACCGGGGACAGCAGCCGGGTGCCCGCGGGCCACTGCGAGCGGTAGTCGGGGTCGGCCGCGGGCGTCGCGAGCATCTGCCGCACCGCGTCGCTGCCGGGGTCGCCGGTCGGCACCGAGCGGAACTCACGGAACAGCCGGAAGCCGGCGGCGGTGTCGCCGACGTAGTAGATCGCCAGCGCCCGCGACGCGGCGGGGTCGGCGCTCGCCCCGGCCGCCGGCGGTCCGGAGCCGGCCGGGATGGACCGGTCCGCTGCGCCGCCGTCGCCGGCGCACCCGGCCAGCGCTGCCCCGAGCAGCAGTGCACATCCCGTCCGCAGGGCCCTCGCCCACCCGATGATCCGCACCGTCGGTCCCCCTGCCCTCCTGCACCGTGGATCCGGCCAGACTGACCGATCCCCGTGCGCGGGCCGGGGCGGCGCGCCGGACCGGGGCCCGAGATACCGCCACCGGGTGGTGTGAAGCCGACAGTAGTCTCGTCGCGGTGATCAAGAGGACCCGTCGGACAGCGCTGCGGATCGTCGATCACCCGGCGTTCCAGCCCGCGGTGATCACCGTGATCGTGATCAACGCGATCACCCTCGGCCTGGAGACCTCCCCGGCCGTGACCGGGGTGATCGGCGGGCTGCTGCAGGCCGTCGACCAGCTGGCACTGATCCTCTTCGTCGTCGACATCGGGCTGCGGCTGGTCGCGCACGGCCGTCGGTACTGGCGCGACCCGTGGAACGTGTTCGACTTCGCCATCGTGGCGATCGCGCTGCTGCCGACGTCCGGCCCGTTCGCCGTGCTGCGCGCGCTGCGGATCCTCCGGGTGCTGCGGCTGGTCTCGATCGTGCCGAGCATGCGCCGGGTCATCGACGGTCTGCTGCGGGCGGTGCCCGGCATGACGTCCATCGCGGCCCTGCTCGCGCTGATCCTCTACGTCGCCGGCGTGATGGGCACAAAGCTGTTCGGCGCCGCGTCACCGGAGAACTTCGGCGACCTCGGCACGACGCTGTTCACCCTGTTCCAGACGATGACCGGTGAAGGCTGGCCGGACATCGCCCGGGAGCTGATGGACACGATGCCGCTGTCCTGGATCTTCTTCGTGATCTACATCCTGATCTCGTCGTTCATGGTGCTGAACCTGTTCATCGCCGTGGTCGTCAACGCGATGGAGCAGGAGGTGCTCGCGGAGGTGCGCGCCGAGGAGGCCGAGCACGCCGCCGAGGAGCAGGTCGCGAACCGGGAGATCCTGGCCGAGATCCGCGAGCTGCGCGCGGAGCTCGCCGCCCTGCGCGCCGAACGCGCCGCGTCCTAGCCCGGATGGCAGGCTCCCCGGCATGCCGCTGTTCTCCCTCGACGGTGTCGCCCCGACCGTGCATCCGGACGCCTGGATCGCTCCCACCGCCACCCTCGTCGGCGATGTGCGGGTCGAGGCGGAGGCCTCGATCTGGTACAACGCCGTGCTGCGCGCCGACTTCGGACCGATCATCGTGCGGGCCGGCGCCAACGTGCAGGACGGATCGGTGCTGCACGGCGGCACCGACCCGATCACCGAGGTGGGGCCGGGCGCGACGATCGGGCACCTGTGCGTCGTGCACGGCTGCGTGATCGGCGCGGAGACCGTCGTCGGCAACGGGGCGACGATCCAGGACGGCGCCCTGATCGGCGCCCGCTGCCTGATCGGGGCGGGGGCCACCGTTCCCCCGAAGCGCGTCGTGCCCGACGAGCAGCTCGTACTCGGTGCCGTCGCCGCGGTGAAGGGGCCGCTGAGCGAGTCGGCGAGCTGGTGGGTGCGCAACAACCCGCAGACCTATCGGGAGCTGGCCCGGCGGCACCGGGCCGGGGTCGTCCCCGTCGCCGAGCCGGACGTGCAGGCCGAACCCGCGGCCGGGGACTGATCCACTCCCCACGGTCCGCAGACCCGGGCGGGATCTCGATAGGGTCTCGGTCATGGACCCGGCCCGGCCGATCGAGGGGCCGACCGACGCCCAGCGCGACCACGATGCGCAGGTCGACCGGCTCGCGCAGCAGATGAGCCTGCTGCTGCGCCGGTCGCGGAGTTTCGCGCGCACGGTCGCGGGTCAGGTCCATCCCGACGTCGATGCGGGTGCCTACGCGATCCTGCTGGTGATCGCGCAGGCCGGACCGCTGCGCCTGGTGGATCTGGCCGACGAGTTCGGCCTGGACAAGTCGACGATGAGCCGCCAGGTCTCCGCCCTGCTGCGGCTCGGCCTGCTGGTCCGCCGGCCCGACCCGGCCGACGGGCGGGCGTTCCTGCTGGAGCTGAGTCCGCACGGCGCGCGCCGGCTCGACGAGGTGACCGACTCCCGGCGCCAGGCCTGGCGCGGGCGGCTGGCCCACTGGTCCACGGCGGAGATCGCGGGACTGGCCGACGGCCTGGCCCGGCTCGGCGCCGAACTCCCGCCCTCCGCGGCGGAGCGGCCGGACCCCCGCCGCTGCTGACCTCGGCCCGCCGGCACGAGGCCCGCGCCGCGGCGGGCGGCACCCGAGGACGGCACGGCGGAACCGGCCACCGGCGCCCCGGACCTCCTGCGCCCGCAACCGCCGCGGCCGTTGCGGGCGAGAGGCGTCAGGCGTCGGGGTCCGGGGAGGAGGCCTGCGCCCAGTAACGGCGGGGGATGCGGCCCGCACCGTGGGCCGCACGACCGGCCTCCACCGCGAGCCGCATCGCGTGCGCCATCCGCTCCGGGTCCCCGGCCCGGGTGACCGCGGTGGCGAGCAGCACGGCGTCGCAGCCCAGCTCCATCGCCTCCGCCGCCTCCGACGCGGTGCCGATCCCGGCGTCGAGCACGACCGGGACCCCCGACTGCGCGACGATCATCTCGATGTTGTGCGGGTTGCGGATGCCCAGCCCGGTGCCGATCGGGGAGCCCAGCGGCATCACCGCGGCGCACCCGGCCTGCTCCAGCTTGCGGGCCAGCACCGGGTCGTCGTTGGTGTAGGGCAGCACGGTGAACCCGTCGTCCACCAGTTGCTCGGCCGCGTCCAGCAACTCGATCGGGTCGGGCAGCAGGGTGCGCTCGTCGGCGATGACCTCGAGCTTGACCAGGTCGGTCTCCAGCGCCTCGCGCGCGAGCCGCGCGGTCAGCAGGGCCTCCGCCGCGGTCCGGCAGCCGGCCGTGTTCGGCAGCACCTCGATGCCCAGCCTGCGCAGCAGGTCGAGCACCCCGGTGCCGGTGGCGGCGTCGATCCGGCGCATCGCGACGGTCGTGAGCGAGGTCCCGGACGCGACCAGGGCGCGCTCCAGGATCTCCAGGTTCCCCGCCCCGCCGGTCCCCATGATCAAACGAGAGGCGATCTTGCGACCGCCGATCACCAGCGGTTCGTCGTTGTAGCCGGTCATGCTCACCCTCCCTGCACCGCGGTCAGCACCTCGATGCGCGCGCCGTCGGTCAACCGGGTCGACGGCCAGTCGGCCCGGGGAACCACCTCGCCGTCCACCGCGACCGCCACGCCCGTCCGGGGCGCGCCGAGCACGCCGAGCGCGTCGAGCAGCCCCGCCCCCGCGCTCAGCTCACGGCGTTCGCCGTTGATCCACACGTGCACCCGCTATCTCCTCTCCGACGAACCACTTGCGGGTTCGCGCCGGTCGGCCGCCGCGAACCGGGCCGGGTCGGCCGCCCGGGCCGGGTCCGGCACCGGCTCCCCCCGCAGCAGGGCCAGCACGGCGTCGGCCGTGACGGGTGCCAGCAGCATCCCGTTGCGGTGGTGGCCGGTGGCCACCAGCAGGCCCTCCGGCCCGCGGGCTCCGATCAGCGGCAGGTTGTCAAGGCTGCCCGGGCGCAGCCCGGCGGCCGCCTCGAGCAGCGCGTATTCCGCCACCCCGGGCAACACCCGCTCGACGTCGCGCAGCAGATCGCGCACCCCGCCCACGGTGACGTCGGTGTCGAAGCCGGTCTCGGCCTGGGTGGCCCCGACGACGAGCCCGTCGTCGGGGCGCGGCACCGCGTAGACCGGCCGGCCGTCGACCAGGGCACGCACCGTCCGCCGCGGCGCGGGCAGCGCACCCGGCCGCCGGCCCAGCCGCAGGATCTCCCCCTTGACCGGCCGGACCAGGCCGGCGAGCGAGGGGTGCAGCCCGGCCGAGTACGCGCCGGCGCAGACCAGCACCAGGTCCGCGTCGACGTCGGCGCCCTCGGTGCAGTGGACCCCGGTGACCCGGCCATCGTCCTCACGCACCTGCCGGGCCGATCGCGGGTCGAACTCGACACCGGCCTTCTCCGCCGCCGCGCGCAGGGCGGCGAGCAGGGCGCGGTTGTCCACCGCGAGGTCGTCGGGCACCGACAGGCCGCCACGGACGTCGGGACCGATCGCGGGCTCGAGGCGGCGCAGTTCGCGTCCGGAGAGGCGCTCGGTCGGCCGGCCGAGCCGGCCGAGGTGCGCTGCCAGGGCGTCGAGTTCGGCGCGGTCCCCGGAGCCGGTCGCGGCGACCACGGTGCCCTCGGTCCGCAGCCCGGCCGGCCGACCGGCCGACTCGCCGACGTCGGCGGCGAAACCGGGCCAGCGGTGCACCGACTCGACACCGAGCGCGAGCAGGTCCTCCTCCCCGGGCCAGGCCTCGGTGACCGGTGCGAGCATGCCGCCGGCCACCCAGGACGCCCCGGAACCGGGCGCCGGATCCAGCAGGGTGACCATCCGGCCGTCCTGTGCCGCACGCCACGCACAGCTGAGCCCGATCACCCCGCCGCCCAGCACGACGAGTCGTTCGTTCGTTGTGTTCCTCATCACCATCCGCTCCCTGCGCCGGCATGACCCGGATCAGGTTCGACGGTCGGGACCTGTTCCGTCCCCTCTCAGCCCGCTACGACCGGGCTCCCGTGCGTCACCTGCCTGCAACCCTACGCCGCTCCCGAACCGCACCGTAGGGTCTGACGACATGCCCGGACTGGACGGCGACGCCCGGCGCGCGCGACTCGACGACGCGCGCCTGTACCTCTGCACCGACGCCCGGCGGGGCCGCGGCGACCTGGCCGAGTTCCTCGACGCGGCCCTGGCCGGTGGGGTCGACATCGTGCAGCTGCGTGACAAGGGCCCCGACGGCCCGCTGGAGGCGCGCGAGGAGCTCGCCGCGCTGGAGGTGCTGGCGGAGGCCTGCGCGCGGCACGGCGCGCTGCTGGCTGTCAACGACCGGGCCGACGTGGCCCTGGCCTCCGGGGCGGACGTGCTGCACCTGGGCCAGGACGATCTGCCGGTGCCGTGGGCCCGGCGGGTGGTCGGCGACGAGGTCCTGATCGGCCGCTCCGCGCACAGCGCCGGCGAGACCGCGGCGGCCGCCGACGAGCCCGGGGTGGACTACTTCTGCACCGGCCCGTGCTGGCCGACCCCCACCAAACCCGGCCGCCCCGCCCCGGGGCTCGACCTGGTGCGGACGGTTGCGGACCGCAAGCCCGACCGGCCCTGGTTCGCGATCGGCGGCATCGACCACGACCGGCTCGACGAGGTGCTGGCCGCGGGCGCGGAGCGGATCGTGGTGGTCCGCGCCATCACCGAGGCCGAGGATCCGCAGGCCGCCGCCCGCGTGCTGGCCGATCGGCTGCGCGGCTGAGAGCGCAGCCGATCGGCCCAGTCAGCTGTCGCTACCGACGAGCGGGGCCGGCGCCGGGGTCGCCGGCGCCTGCAGTCCCCCCTGGCCCTCGGTGCCCGGCTCGGCGGAGCTGCCGGAACTGCCGGAGCCGCCGGGCGGGACGAGCTCGGCGGACGGCGCGGGCGTTCCGGTGCTGCGCGCCGGGTTCGGCGAAGTGGACTGCGGGGACCGGGTCGGCGTGGCCTCAGCGCTCGGCTCGGCCGAGCTCGGGGCCTTGGTGGTCTCGGTGCTGCCCGTGGTGCCGGTGTCCTGCTCGGTGTCGCTGCTGGTCGTCGCGGAGCGGTCCAGTACCCGGCTCACCGAGGTCCCGGAGTCACCGCCGGACAGCGGCGAGCCCTTCGCCCACTCGACGCCCGTCACGACCAGCAACCCCAGAACGAAGATCAGCAGGGTGCCGCCGGCCATCAGCAGCAGCCGGCGCGGCCGCCGGTTGTCGGAGGTCTCGAGCGCGGGAGCGACCTGACGCGTCTCGGCGGATTCGACCGGGCGGAGCGGGCCGCCCGACGACGTCCGCTGCAGCGGGATGGTCATCTGCGCGGACGCGTCGAGCCCGGTCCTCGCGTCGCGGGTGACCTCCACGGTCCGCCCGCTGGGCAGCTTGATCCGCTTCTTGACGGTCTCGCGGGTGCGGTCGAGCGAGTGCTGGTACAGCGTGCTGCCGACGGTGGTGATCACGGAGCCGATCGCCGCGCCCGTCACGGTGCCCGCGGCACCGAAGAAGGACCCGAAGACGGCGGTCGTCGCAGCCGCGCCCGCCCCGGCCAGCAGCTTGTTGACCGTGAGGCCCAGTCCCGTGCCCTTCGACCCGGGTTCCGCCGCGGAGCCTTCCGAGGGACCGGTCGAACCACCGGGCGAACCGGACGGAACGCGAAGACCGGACGTGAGGGATGTGCCGGACGGATCGCGAGGGCCGGTGGTGGGACCGGACGGACCGGCGGTACCGGACGGACCGATCGGCCTGGTCGGCGGGGCAGAGGACCGGTGAGGGGGCTGCGAGTAGCGCATGGCTCCTGTTCACGATGCATCGGGGCGGGCACTCACCGGTTATCAACGTGGTCGATCCAGGAAACGCACCAGTCGATCACAGGAAGTGAGCGCCCTCACTCGTTCGTGTCAGAAGCGGACCATGCTAGCGGCCATCGCGTGCTGCTGCAGCGGCCCGGGGGTGGCGCAGCCCTGGGTGGCCCGGGGGCAGCGTCCGGCGCAACACCCGCCAGGAGAGCGCCACACACACCACGATCAGCGGCCAGGTCAGCCCGATCCGGGCGATACCGAGGGCCGCCACCGCGTCGGCGAAGTAGAGCGGCAGGAAGACCGCCACCCGCAGGACGTACTGGCCGACCCAGACCCAGCTCGCGCGCCGGTAGCCGCGGAGCAGGTCCGGGTCGCGTCGCCACCGCACGCCCTGACCCAGCGCGGCGCCGACGACCAGCCCGAGCAACGGCCAGCGGATCACGATCGACACCGTCCAGGCGAGCGCGCTGGCCGCGTTGCTGACGAGCTGGACCAGGAAGAAGTCCACCGCACGGCCCGTGTAGAGCGCGACCAGCGCGGCCACGGCCACTCCGAGCAGGCCGAAGATCACCGCCCGGGGGCGGGTGCCGGTCCCGAGACGGACGGCCGCGACCACGGCCCCGCCCAGCACGGCCACGGCCGCCGCCCATCCCACCGCGGACGGCGCGCGGAGCGCATCGGCGACCAGCCAGGCCACGACGAACACCACAACCGGCACGGACGCGTCCACGGCACCGCCCCGGCCCCCCAGGATCTCCCGCAGCGTCGGCTCGGCTGCCGGGTCGGACGCTCCTCCCGCGGCGGCCTGTGGACGGGGCTCACGCGCGCTCACAGAGGCAAGGGTGCCCTATCACTTCAATCCGATCGCGGCCACTGGCGCAAAACGGCAGCGGTGGGTGATCCTGGAGCGATCATCACCCGGCCGACGGGTGACATGGACGTGAACGAAGGGGGCTGCCGCCGTGCGTGCCTTGACCAGTTACGTCGCCATCGGCGACAGCTTCACCGAGGGCCTCGACGACTGGCGCGCCGACGGGACACCCCGCGGTTGGGCCGATCGGCTGGCCGAGCGACTGGCGATCGGACGCCCCGGCTTCTCCTACGCGAATCTCGCGGTTCGCGGCAAGCTCCTCGATCAGGTCGTCGAGGACCAGATCCCGGTGGCCGAAGCGCTGAAACCGGACCTGATCACGTTCTGCGCCGGCGGCAACGACATCATCCGGTTCCAGTGCGACACCGACGAACTCGTGGCGCGTTTCGACGCCGCACTCGGCCGGCTCGTCGCGACCGGAGCCGAGGTCCTGATCTTCACCGGGTTCGACCTGGGCCGGATGCACCTGCTGCTGCGACGGCTGCGCGGCCGGGTGGCCTGCTTCAACGAGCTCATGCGGGCCAGCGCCGAACGGCACGGCTGCCGCGTCGTGGACCTGTGGGCGATGGACGTACTCGCCGACCCCCGGGCGTGGGGCCGCGACCGGCTGCACCTGACCCCGGACGCGCACGAACGCGTCGCGCTGCGGGTGCTCGAGGTGCTCGGCGAGCCCGTCGCGGAGGACTGGCGGACGCCGTGGCCCGCCGCCGAGCCCGCCCCCTGGCGGCACCGTCAGCAGGAGGACCTGCGCTGGGTGCGCGATTTCGTGATGCCCTACGTCAAGGGGCGACTATCCGGCCGGCGGACCGGCGACGGTTACCTGCCCAAGCGCCCCGAGCTGGCCCCGTTGATCCCCCTGGACGGCTCCCACCCGGTGCGCTGACCCCCGACGAGACGGCGGCCCCGCCCACACCGAGGTGGGGCGGGGCCGCCGGGGCGGGACGGGTCCGGTCAGCTGGAGACCGGGGTGAACTCCCGGGCCGCGATGTACTCCGGCCGCCGCGACGGCGCGTAGTACGGCTCGACGATCTGGTTCTCCACGCTGTTGAACACGATGAAGATGTTCGACCGCGGGTACGGCGTGATGTTGCTGTTGGAGCCGTGCATGCAGTTGGAGTCGAACAGCGTGGCCGAGCCGGCCGGACCGGTCAGCATCGCGATCCCGTGCCGGTTGGCCAGGGCGGTGAGGCTGCCCTGGTCGGGCGTGCCGATCTCCTGCTCCTTCAGCGACTCCCGGTAGTGCTCCGCCGGGGTCTCGCCCACGCACGACACGAACGTCTTGTGCGAGCCCGGCATGATCATCAGGCAGCCGTTGTGCGCGTAGTTCTCGGTCAGCGAGATCGAGATGCTGACCGCGCGCGGGATCGGCATGCCGTCCTCGGCGTGCCAGGTCTCGAAGTCGGAGTGCCAGTAGAAGCCACCACCACCGAAACCGGGCTTGTAGTTGATCCGGCTCTGGTGCACGTAGACCTCGGAACCCAGGATCTGGCGCGCCCGGCCGGCGACGCGCTCATCGGCGACCAGCCTGCCGATCGCCTCGCTGATCCGGTGGACCTCGAAGATCGAACGGACCTCCTGCGAGGTCTTCTCCACGATCGTGCGGTCATCGGCACGGACCGCCGGGTCCGTTGCGAGCCGGTCGAGCTCCGCCGCGTAGCCGGCGACCTCGTCGGGCGTCAGGAGCTGCGGCACGGTCACGAAACCGTCGCGTTCGTGGGCCGCCAGCTCCTGCGCACCGAGCATCCCGGCGCTCGCGTGGTCGCCCCACACCGCCGGTTCCGTCCGCTCGATGAGCGCAGGACGATCGGACACCCGGGTGTAGTAGCGATCGGTCGACTGGAGCTCGCTGCCGATGACGGCAGTCATCACGATGCCTCCTTCTGTGTTTCCGCCTCTCCGGACGTGGTGGCGTCGGACGGCGTGCCGGCGCCGCCCGCGAGCGTCGCGAGCTCGGCTTCGGTGATCAGCGGGTACACGCCGTTCTCGTCGTGCACCTCCCGTCCGGTCACCGGTGGGTTGAAGACGCAGACGGTACGCATCTGCGTGCGCGGCCGCAGCTGGTGGCGCTCGTTGCCGTTGAGCACGTAGATCGAGCCCGGCGCCAGCTGGTAGGTGACGTCGTTGTCCTTGTCGTAGAGCTCGCCCTCACCTTCGGTGATGAAGACGGCCTCGATGTGGTTCGCGTACCAGAAGTCGTTGACCGATCCGGCGTCGAGAACCGTCTCGTGGACGGAGAAGCCGACGCCGTCCCCGGCCAGCACGATGCGCTTGCTGCGCCAGTGCTCGGTCTTGACGTCGCGGTCGGTGTCGGTGATCTCGTCGAGGGTTCTGACGATCATGTGCTCACGCTCCCATCGTGACGCTGCGGACGGCCTCGGTGACGATCGCGAGGCCCTCGTCCAGCTCGTCGTCGGTCACCGTCAACGGCGGCATGATCTTCATGACCTCGCTGCACGGTCCGGAGGTCTCCATCAGCAGGCCCCGCCCGAACGCCGCAGCACAGGCCTTCCCGGCGAGGTCGGCGTCGGCGAACGACAGGCCGCGGGCCAGCCCGCGCCCCTTGGGCGTCAGCTCGACCGTCGAGGTCGACGCGGCGATCCGGCCCAAGGCCTCCTCGACGCGCTCGCCCTTGGCGATCGTCGACTTCTCCAGGGT
>NZ_JAAXKZ010000131.1 GCF_012911875.1 Pseudonocardia bannensis
GCGCGGGCACGCTCGGCGGTGGCGTGGCCGGCCCCGGGGGGGCTCCCGGGACGCCGGCACCCTGCGTCCGATCGCGGAGTGGGTCCGCAGCGCCGCGCGGCACCGTGGAGGCGACCGCCTGGATCGGCGCCCGGCGTCCGAACGGCGCCGGGCCCGACGGGAGCACCCCGGAGCCGGACGCGGACGACTCGGCGTCCGCGGACGTCGCCGCGGCTCCGGACCCGGCCGCCACCGCGGACGAGCGCCGACGCCGGATCGATGCGAGCCTCACGCGGGTGACCGCGGCGCACGCCGGCCTGCTGCTGTCCCGCGACGGCGAGGACCGTGACGACGAGGACCGTGACGACGAGGACGCCGACGGCCGGGAGGGCGGCCCCGGCGCGGATGCCCGCAGCGACGCGGACGGCGTCGGTCCGGCCCGGGCGGGCAGCCGCGGCGAACGCGCCCGCCCCGATGACCCGCTCCGGCGTCGCGGCCTGCTCGCCGCCCGGCTCCTGGCCGCCGGGGTCGCGGTGATCGTGTTCGCGTCGACCGCGCTGGGCTGGGCCGCCAAGACGTGGCTCGACTCGGCCATCCGGTCCGTCGCGGCGCTCGACCGGACATCGAGCGCGATCGTGGACCCCCCATCCCAGCTCGGCGACGAGAACGTGCTGCTGCTCGGCCTCGACCCGGGCCCGGCCGGCACCGGCTTCGCCCCCGGCGCCGGGTCCGACACCATCGTCGTGGCGCACGTGCCGGCCGACGGCAGCGGCATCGTGACCGTCGGCTTCCCGCGTGACCTGGAGATCAACCGTCCGCCCTGCCAGCGCTGGGACGCCGCCGCCGCGACCTACCTCGACCAGACCGTCCCCGCCGAGACGCGCACCAAGCTCGACTCGGCGTTCGAGGTGGGCGGCCCGGCGTGCGCGGTCCGCGTCATTCAGCAGCTCACCGGCCTGGCCGTCACGCGGTTCATCGCGCTCGACGTCACCGGCCTCGGCGCCATGGTCGATACGGTCGACGGCATCTCGGTCTGCGTCGAGCGCCCCGTCGTCGACGTCGTCCTCGGCACCGTGATCCCGGCGGCCGGGACGAACGACCTGGACGGCGGGCGCACACTCGACTTCGTGCGGGCCCGTCACGTGGAGGGCGACCCGGCGTCGGATCAGGGGCTCATCCAGCGCCAGCAGCAGGTGCTCGCCGCGCTGCTGCGCAAGGCGCTCTCGAACCAGGTGCTGCTGAACCCCGGGACGCTCCGGGCGTTGGCCGGCGAGTTCGGGCGCAGCACCCTGTCCGACGGCGCCGGACTCGATGAGCTCGTCGCGCTCGCCCGCTCGCTGCAGTACCTCGACGGCGAGGCCGTCACGTTCGTTCCCGTGCCGGTCTCCGGCCAGACCAACACCCGGGGGAACGCGGTGCTGCGCGACCGCGACGCCAACGCCCTGTTCTCGGCGTTGCGCTCCGGCGAGCCGCTGCCCGAGGCCGCGACCGCGCCGGCACCGGCCGCCGCGGCCCGGCCGGATCCTGCGTCGATCACGGTCGACGTGCTCAACGCGTCCGAGCGCACCGGGCTGGCTGCTCAGATCGGAGCGACGCTGCGCGAGCTCGGCTTCTCCCTCGGCACCATCGGCAACGCCCCGGAGCCGTCCGCCGAGTCGTTGATCCGCTTCTCCCCCGACCGGGCCGCGGCCGCGCAGGTGCTCGCCGACACCGTGCCCTCGGCACGGTCGGTGCCGGACTCCGCGTCCAGCGGCCGGCTCCAGCTCGTACTCGGCACCTCCTTCGACGGTACGGTCCGCGCCCTCGCCGAGCCGGGACCCGCGACCGCGCCCACCGCCGCTGCGGAGCGGGCGAACTGCTCCTGACCGGTCCATCGACCCTGGTCCGACGCTGACCGTTCATTTCGGATTCACCTCGTGACGGTGCCCGGTGCAGGACCGCCCTTTACGCTGGCTGCATGCGCGACGCTTACCAGGACGAGCTCGACGGCCTCGCCGGCGGGCTGGCTGACATGTGCGGCGAGGTGGCCGCCGCACTGGAGAAGGCCACCCGATCGCTGCTCGAGTGCGACCTCCAGCTAGCCGAAGAGGTGATCTCCGAGGACATCAAGGTCGACGAGATCCGCGCCGCCGCGGAGGAGAAGGCGTTCGCGCTGCTCGCCCTGCAGGCGCCGGTGGCCACCGATCTGCGGATCGTGGTCTCCGCCATCCACGGCGCCGGTGACATCGAGCGGATGGGCGATCTCGCGCTGCACGTCGCCCAGGCGGCCCGGCGCCGGCACCCGCAGCCGGTGCTGCCCGAAGAGGTCAAGCCGTACTTCGCCGAGATGGGCCGGGTCGGCGTGGCCCTCGCGCTCAAGGCCGGCGAGGTGATCCGCACCCGCGACCTGGCCGCCGCCGCGGAACTCGAGACCGACGACGACGCGATGGACGACCTGCACCGGCACATGTTCACGGTGCTGATGGACCGCAACTGGACCCACGGTGTCGCCGCGGCCGTCGACGTCACGCTGCTCGCCCGGTTCTACGAGCGCTACGCCGACCATGCGGTCGCCGTCGCCCGGCGGATCGTCTACGTGGTCACCGGGAGGATGCCCGGCCCGGTCACCGTCTGACCCTGCCGACCGGCACTTCCGGCCGATACCACCGGCCGTCCGGCGGTGTCGGCCTGCCGGACGTTTGACGCGTCCCTCCCATTGGGGACTCTCCGGTCATGTCGAGCAACGTGTACCGCGTGACCGAGATCGTCGGAACCTCCCCGGAGAGCGTCGAGGCCGCGATCCGCAACGGCGTCACCCGCGCGGCCAGCACCCTGCGGGAGCTGGACTGGTTCGAGGTGACCGAGATCCGCGGACACCTGGTCGACGGCGCCGTCGACTACTTCCAGGTCGGGCTGAAGGTCGGTTTCAAGTTGGAGAGCTGACCGGCGCACCACGTTCACCGACCGTTCATCCGCCGCCCCTGTCAACAGGGGCGGCGCTGCCTACGCTGATCCCCATGCGCCGCGAGAGCCTGCAGGAACAACTCGTCCAGCTGGACGCCCTGCTCGCGCAGATGTGCACCGAGGTCGCGGCCGGCATGCAGCACGCGACGACCGCCCTGCTGGACAGCCGCGTCCGGCTCGCCGAGCGTGTCATCTCCGCCGACGACGCCGTGGACGCGTTGCGCAACCGGATCGAGGAGGTGGCGACCGAGGCGCTGGTCTTCCACGCGCCCGTCGCCTCCGGCCTGCGCACCGTCGTCACCGCGATCCGGTCGGCCGACGACATCGAGCGGATGGGCGATCTGGCCCAGCACGTCGCCGAGGCCGCGCGCCGCCGGCATCCGGGGTCCGCGGTGCCGGAGGAGGTGCGCCCCCTGTTCGCCGAGATGGGCGCGCTCGGGGTGCGGCTGGCGCTCAAGACGGCCGAGGTGATCCGCACCCGTAACGTGCTGATGGCCGTCGAACTCGAACGCGAGGACGACGCCATGGACGAGTTGCACAAGCACATGTTCGCCGTGCTGATGGACCAGGATTGGCGTCACGGCGTAGCGCCCGCGGTGGACCTGACCCTGCTGGCCCGCTACTACGAGCGCTACGCCGACCACGCCGTGTCGGTCGCCCGGCACATGGTGTTCGCCGTCACCGGCGGGACACCGGAGTCGCTACCGATCTAGGCGACAGCCCGATCAGCCGAAGCGGCCCGACACGTAGTCCTCGGTCGCCTGCTGGGCCGGCTGCGAGAAGATCGTCTTGGTGTCGTCCATCTCGACGAGCTTGCCCGGCTTGCCGGTGCCCTCGATGTTGAAGAACCCGGTGAAGTCGCTGACCCGGGCGGCCTGCTGCATGTTGTGGGTGACGATGACGATCGTGTAGTCGTTCTTCAGCTCGTTGATCAGGTCCTCGATCGCGAGCGTGGAGATCGGGTCGAGCGCCGAGCAGGGCTCGTCCATGAGCAGCACATCGGGCTGCACGGCGATCGCA
This sequence comes from Pseudonocardia bannensis, assembly GCF_012911875.1. Taxonomy (GTDB): domain Bacteria; phylum Actinomycetota; class Actinomycetes; order Mycobacteriales; family Pseudonocardiaceae; genus Pseudonocardia; species Pseudonocardia bannensis. Next base: position 3,943 of record NZ_JAAXKZ010000131.1, read on the forward strand.
CGGGCGATGCACAACCGCTGCTGCTGGCCGCCGGACAGACCGGAACCCGGCTTCTCCAGCCGGTCCTTGACCTCGTTCCAGAGGTTGGCCCCGCGCAGCGACCGCTCGACGAGATCGTCGAGCGCGGCCTTCTTCATCTTCTTGTTGTTCAGCCGCATCCCGGCGATCACGTTGTCGTAGATCGACATCGTCGGGAACGGGTTCGGGCGCTGGAAGACCATGCCGATCTGGCGGCGCACCGCGACCGGGTCGACCCCGGGGCCGTAGAGGTTCAGTCCGTCCAGCTCGATGCGTCCCTCGACGCGGGCGCCGGGGATGACCTCGTGCATGCGGTTGATCGAGCGCAGGAAGGTCGACTTACCGCACCCGGACGGCCCGATGAGGGCGGTCACGGTCTGCGGCTTGATCGTCATGGTGACGTCGTGCACGGCGAGGAACGAGCCGTAGTAGATGTCGAGATTCGCGACGTCGATGCTCTTGGCCACGGGGTTTCCTATCGGGTCTTCGGGGCGAACACGCGGGAGATCAGGCGGGCCAGCAGGTTCAGCGCCATCACGATCATGATCAGGACCAGCGCGGCGGTCCAGGCCCGCTCCAGGGAGGGCTCACGCGGGACACCGGGTGAGACGTAGGAGTAGTAGGCGAAGACGGGCAGGGTCGCCATCCGGCCGTCGAACGGGTTCAGGTTCATTCCCGTCGCCAGACCGACCGTGACCAGCAGGGGCGCCGTCTCGCCCATCACCCGGGCGATGGCGAGGGTGACGCCGGTGGCGATGCCCGCCACCGAGGTCGGCAGCACCACCTTCAGGATCGTCCGCCACTTCGGCACGCCGAGCGCGAAGGAGGCCTCCCGAAGCTCGTTCGGGACGATCTTGAGCATCTCCTCGGTGGAGCGCACCACGACCGGCACCATCAGCACCGAGAGCGCCACCGCCCCGGCGAACCCCATCCGGACACCCGGGCCGAAGAACAGCGCGAACAACGCGAACGCGAACAGGCCCGCGACGATCGACGGGATGCCGGTCATGACGTCGACGAAGAACGTGATGGCCCGGGCCAGCCGGCCCTTGCCGTACTCGACCAGGTAGATCGCGGTGAGCAGGCCGACCGGGATCGACATCGCCGCGGCGAGGCCGGTGATGATCAGCGTGCCCATGACGGCGTGGTAGGCGCCCCCGCCCTCACCGACGATCCCGAGCATGGAGGAGTTGAAGAACTCGGCGTCGAAGCGGCTGAGGCCCTCGCTCACCACGGTGTAGACCACCGAGACGAGCGGGATCAGGGCGACCAGGAACGCCGCGGTCACGATGATCGTGACCAGCCGGTCGGTGGCCTTGCGCGGCCCCTCCACGACCCGGGACGCGGTGTACATGCCGACCGCGTACACCACCGCGGAGACGACCGCGAACAGCCCGATGCTCAAGCCGGTGGCCGACAGGACCCCGCCGACGATCAGTACGACGGCGACGAGGCCGACCCACGGGCTCCAGCGCGGTAGCTGTCCCCGGATGACCGGCATCGCGTCCAGCGAGGTGTCGAGCTCCCGCTCGGGGCTGCGCTCGCGCTGCGTGTCGATGGACATCAGTTGGCCCCCGAGAACTCACGGCGTCGGTTGATGATGTAGCGAGCGAGCATGTTCACCCCGAGGGTGATCGCGAACAGCACGAGACCGGAGGTGACCAGCGTGTTGACCGCGAGGCCCGTCGATTCCGGGAACTGCAGGGCGATGTCCGCGGCGATCGTCGACGGGTTGCTCGAGCTGATCAGGTTGAAGGTGACGACACCGGAGACCGACAGCACGGTGGCCACGGCCATCGTCTCGCCGAGCGCGCGACCCAGGCCGAGCATCGCGCCGCTGATGATGCCGGAGCGCCCGAACGGCAGCACGGACATCCGGATCATCTCCCAGCGCGTGGCGCCGAGCGCGAGGGCGGCCTCCTCGTGCAGCTTCGGCGTCTGCAGGAAGACCTCGCGGGCCACCGCGGTGACGATCGGAAGGATCATGACGGCGAGGACGAGACTCGCCACGAGGATGGTGCGACCGGTCACGGACACGGGTCCGGCGAACAGCGGGATCCAGCCCAGGTAGTCGTTGAGCCAGGTCGAGAACCCGACCGACGCCGGGGCCAGCACCGCGAAACCCCACAGGCCGTAGACGATGCTCGGCACCGCTGCCAGCAGGTCGACGAGGTACCCCAGACCCTGTGCCACCCGTCGCGGGGCGTAGTGGGTGATGAACAGCGCGACCGCGACCGCCAGGGGCGTCGCCACGGCCAGCGCGATCATGGCCGAGAGCAGGGTCCCGAAGACCAGCGGCCAGATGTAGGCGACGAGCCCGTTGCCGCCGCGGATCTCCGAGGCAGGAGCGACCAGCGCCGGGAACGCCTCGCTGAACAGAAAGATCGCGACGCCGGCCAGGACGACGAGGATCAGGATCCCGGCGCCTTTCGCGGAGCCGGAGAAGATGCGGTCACCGAGTTGGAGGACCGGCTTCGCCGCCCGTTGCTCGGCCTTGAGATCGGTGGTCGTGCTCACGACGTCCCCTCCGAGAGTGGGCGCAGGAACTGGACATACCGAAAGGCCGGACGCTCACCGTCAGCGACGAGCGCCCGGACCTTCCGGCCGGCTTCCAACGGGCTCAGGCTCCCGCGGAGATGGCCTGGACGGCCGGGGTGAGCTGACCGCGCAGGGTGTCCGAGATCGGCGCCGAGCCGGCGGTCTTGGCCGCCGCCTCCTGGCCCTCGGCGCTGGTGATGTAGCTCAGGTACCCCTTCACCAGGTCGGCCTGGGCCGCGTCGGCGTACTTGGAACACGCCAGCACGTAGGAGACCAGCACGATCGGGTAGGTGCCCGACGCCGTCGTGTTACGGGCGAGGTCGAAGGCATAGCTGTACTGGCCCTGGCCCTCGACGCGCTTCGAGGCGTCCAGCACCGCGGCCGCGGCCTGCGGGGTCGGGGCCACGAACTCGTCGCCGACCTTGACCTGCACCTTGCCCAGCTCGCCGGCCTGGCTCTCGTCGGCGTAGCCGATCGTGCCGGCGCCCGCGGTGACGGCGCCCACCACACCGGAGGTGCCCTGCGCGGCCTCGCCACCGGCCACCGGCCAGTTGCCGTCCGGCTCGTGCGGCCACGCCGGTCCGGCCGCGGCGGCCAGGTACTCGGTGAAGTTCTCCGTGGTGCCCGACTCGTCGGACCGGTTCACCGGGGTGATCGCCTGGTCGGGCAGCGCGACGCCGGGGTTGTCCGCGGCGATCTGCGGTGCGTTCCACTTGGTGATCTGTCGGTTGAAGATCCCGGCGATGGTCGCGGGCGCGAGCTTCAGGTCCTTGACGCCCGGCAGGTTGTAGACCACCGCGATCGGCGAGACGTAGACGGGGAGCTCCACGATCTCACCCCCGCAGCGCTGCTTCGACCGGGCGAGCTGATCGCCCTTGAGGTAGGCGTCGCTGCCGGCGAACGCGACACCCCCGGCGGCGAACTGGGTACGGCCCGCGCCCGAGCCGCTGGGCTCGTAGTTCACCGTGGCGTCGGGGTTGGCCCCGGTGAAGCCCGCGATCCAGGCAGTCTGCGCGGCCTGCTGGGAGCTCGCACCGGCACCGGCGATCGCTCCGGACAGGTTCGAGCCACCGGCCTGGCCGCCCGCGGAACCGGACTCGTTGGCCGCGCCGCACCCGGCCAGCAGCAGGGCGCCGCTGGTCGCGATGCCCACCGCAGCGAGGCGGGCACGAGACCCGTGCCGCATGGTCTTCACGTGGTTCCTCCGTCATTGCTCACCGGCGCGAGGCCCGGTCGTGCGCGGCCCGGATCGGCCACTCGCCGGGAACGCTAGGTAAGGACGGTGGACGGGCGCCCCCGATCAGGTAAACGCAGGATGAACAGGTCACTGGTGGTGAGGAAGGCCACCCTTATGGACGCACCCGTAACCTGTCCGGGACCTGCAATTACGGGGTCGATGCCGGCCCGAACGACCCTGACCTCCGGGAATGCTCAGTACAGATAGGACACGTCCGTGGCGAACCGGCTGAACCCGAGCTTCTGGTAGACCCGCACCGCCGCGTGGTTGTCGGCCTCGACGTAGAGCAGCACCTCGGTCAACCCGGCGGCACGCAGGTGATGCAGGCCGGCCAGCGTGAGTGCCGCGCCGAGCCGGCGGCCCTGAGCGCCCGGGTCGACGCCCAGGACGTACACCTCGCCGATCGGGCCCTCGGTCGCCGTGGCCGGATGCACCTTCGTCCAGTGGTAGCCGAGCAGCCGGTCGTCCGGGTCGACGGCGAGCAGGAAACCCGCCGCGTCGAACCACGGCTCGGCCTCCCGCTCCCGCACCTGGTCGAGGCCCCACCCACCCTGCTCCGGGTGCCAGTCGAAGGCCGCGTTGTTGACCCGCAGGAACGCGTCCTCGTCGGCGCCGACGACGAACGGCCGGACCCGCACGTCGGCCGGGAACTCCGCCGCGGGCAGCGGGTCGGTCAGGTTGCGCCGCATCTGCCACAGCTCCCGCACCCGGGAGAACCCGAGGCGCCCGGCCAGCCGAGCCGCCCCGGGGTGATCCCCGTGGGACCACACGTTGAGCCGGGCACCGGCCGCTGCGGCCTGCTCCAGCAGGGGCCGCACCAGCGCGCCACCCAGACCGGCGCGGCGGTGCCCGGGATGCACGACGAGCTCAGCGACCGCGCCCGTGTCCCCGCCCAGGACTTCCACCTGCGCGTACCCGGCGAGACCACCGTCGGGATCCGGAGCCAGCACGTGCAGCACCCGGTCGGAGCCCCCGCGCCGCAGGTTCAGCAGGAACTGCTCGGAGAGCGGGGCGGTGCCGTCCGCCTCGGCGGTGGCGGCGGCCAGCGCCGAGACCGCACCGATCTGCGCCTCGTCCAGCTCGCGCCGCAGGGACAACTCCACCATGTCACGGACCCTACCCGCGAACGATCACCGAACGCGGACCTCGGCGTCAGCTCAACCGGGCGCGCACCGGGAGCGACCGCCCGGCCACGGAGCCGGTGGCCCGATCCGGCTCGTCGTCGTCGCCCTCGGCCGGCTCGTCCGCAACTCCACCCGCGGGAACCCCGAGGCCGCCGCGGCTGGGACGGACGAACTTGTAGCCGACGTTGCGCACCGTGCCGATCATCTGCTCGTGCTCGGTCCCGAGCTTCGCGCGCAACCGCCGTACGTGCACGTCGACGGTGCGGGTGCCGCCGAAGAAGTCGTATCCCCAGACCTCCTGCAACAGCTGCGCCCGGGTGAACACCCGGCCCGCGTGCTGGGCGAGGTACTTGAGCAGCTCGAACTCCTTGTAGGTCAGCTCGAGCAGCCGGCCGCGCAGCCGTGCGGCGTAGGTGGCCTCGTCGATCACCAGCTCACCGAGGACCAGGGCACCCCCGTTGGCCGGGGCGTCGCCCCCGGGCCGCGACTTGAGCAGCCGGAGTCGGGCGTCCACCTCGGCCGGTCCCGCGCTGGGCAGCAGGATCTCGTCGACCGCCCACTCACCCGACACGGCGACCAGCCCGCCCTCGGTCAGGACGGCGATCACGGGAACGTCCATCCCGGTGCTGCCGAGCAGCCGGCACAGGCTGCGGGCAGCGACCAGATCGGTGCGCGCGTCCACCAGGACGGCGTCGTGCGGCCCCGCGTCGAGGAGCGCGGCGACCTCCGGCGCAGCCGTGCGCACTCCGTGCGGCAGCAGCGTGAGGGCCGGCAGCACTGATCCAGGGTCTTGATCCGCGGTCAGCAGTAGCAGTTCCACCGCTGCCTCCTCTCCCGCCGGGGATCGAGAAGCGGATCGCCGTGGGAGACGCCCGCTGGTCCGATCACGGCGGGCGACACTGGCGCACCGTTTCTCACCGCGCGACCCGGTCGGAGCACCCACGCGGATCGGTCAAGAATAACGGGGGCCTGGCCCGATCACACGACCTTCGCGGCGCAGCTCACGCTCATCGGGAGGTGCGTGAGCAGCCACAACGGCTCGGCGTCGTCGACGATCCGGCCACGGATCGGCCCGGCGCGCGACGGCGACGACGCCCGCCACGGCTCCAGCCCGGTCCCGCCTGCAACCGCTCCGGACGGCGCATCTACGGTCGTGTGTCCCCGTTCGCCCCGGTCGGAGGTCGCGTGAAGCGTCTGGTCATCGCCCTGCTGGTGCTGCTCGGCCTGCTCGTCGCCGCGGACTACGGCGCCGCCGCCGCCGCCGAGTCGGCCGTCTCCCGGCAGATGCGTCAGCAGCTCGGTCTGGCCGACGACCCGTCGGTGCGGATCAACGGGTTCCCCTTCCTCACCCAGGCGATCTCCGGGGACTACAGCAGCGTGGACGTCACCGCCGAGCGGGTCAGCTTCGGCCAGCTGCGCGAGGTGGAGGTGCGGGCGCAGCTGCGCGACGTCCAGGCGCCACTGAGCGAGCTGCTCGCCTCCGGACCGAGGACACTGCGCGTCGGGAACGCCGAGGGCACCATCCGGATCAGCGCCAACGACCTCGCCCGGTTGATCACCGGGGTGGACAAGCTGCGCATCGAGAACATCGACGACCTGGCTCTCGAGCAGGCCTTCCAGGACGGCGGTGCCGCCTCGCTGACCTCGATCAACCCGGATTCGGCGGCGCGGCTGGTCGGCACCACCCGGGTGCTCGGTCAGGAGGTCGAGGTCGCGGTGATCGCGGTGCTGGAGCTGTCGGGCCAGCAGATCCAGGTGGTGCCGCGCGACATCCGGATCGGCCGGCCCGGCAGTGACGACCCCCAGGCGTTGCCCCCGCCGGTGCAGACCGCGCTGCGGGCGCTGTTCACCCTGCGCATCGACCCCGGGACGCTGCCGCTCGAGGTCACCCCCACCCGGCTGCGGGCGCGGGACGGCACGCTGGAGATCAGCGGGTTCACATCCGGGCTGGTCCTGGGCGCCGGGAGCGCCGGCGGCGCGTGACCGACCGCCGCCAGGGCGGCGGTGCGGGAATGAACCGGCACGCGGGCGGTGTTGCCGGGTCCGTGATCGACGACGTGATCGGGCCGGTGACCCCCCGATGAGCACGATGGGCCTGCTCGTCCTGCTCGGCACGCTCGCCCTGGCCACCGTGGCCGGTCTCGTGCTCCGGGCCCGCGACGGTCGCGTCCGGGCGGCCCGCGGGGCAGCCGGTCCGGCGGGCGGCTGGGCGCTGGCCGGGCACGACCCCGGCGAACACGACCAGGTCCTGCTGCTGCAGGTCTCCTCCCCGGTGTGCGCGCCGTGCCGGCAGACCGCCACCCTGCTCACCGACCTGGCCTCCCGGACCCCTGCACTGGTCCACGTGGAGGTCGACGCCGCCGAGCACCCGCAGGTGGCGGGCGAGCTCGGGATCATGCGCACCCCGACCGTCGTCGCGTTCGACCGGTCGGGCGCCGAGCTGCTCCGGGTGTCCGGGGTCCCGCGGCTGCGCGAACTGGAGAGCGCGCTCGCACCGGCGCTCGGAGCCTGACCCGGTGACCGGCCGCACCGGCGTGACCGGCCGCACCGGCGTGACCACCCGGAAGAGCGCCCCGTGGCTGGGAGCACGTTCCGGTCCGCCCAGGTCCTCGGTTACCCTCGGTCCCGTGTTCTGGCCGCTCACCCGACGACGCGCAGTGGATCTGTGCCGCGTCGGCAGCTGCCTCTGTCGCGCTCACTGAGGTCGACGCCACCCGTTCCGGAGAGGTTGCCACCGCTTCCGGGCGTGCGCGTCGGCGGGACCGTGTCCGCATCTCACTCAGGAGTTCGACATGTCCGCACCGGACATCCCACCGCCGCCGGCCGGCGTTCCCGCCCGGGCCGCCGAGCCGCCCGTGGACCCGCGCGGCGTGCGCTTCAACGCCGCCCTCACCACGGTCGTCCTCGCGCTGGTCCTGCTCAGCGGCAGCGGCTGGCTGGTCGCCGCGCAGGCCGTGGTGTTCGCCCTCGGCGCGTTCGCCGGCCTGCGGTTCGCGCCCTACGGCGTGCTGTTCCGGGCGCTGGTGGCACCGCGGCTGGGGCCGCCGAGCACGTCCGAGGAGGCCGCCCCGGTGCGGTTCTCCCAGACCGTCGGCTTCGTGTTCGCCGTGGTCGCCGCCGCCGGTTACCTGACCGGCCTGACGACCCTCGGCCTGATCGCGACGGCGTTCGCGCTCGCCGCCGCCTTCCTCAACGCAGCCTTCGGCTTCTGCCTGGGCTGCGAGATGTACGCACTGATCGTTCGATTCCGGTCCCGGTTCGGGCCCGGCAACCAGCACACACGACAGGGAGCCACCGCATGAGTCGCCAGGACGTCCTGGTCTCCGTCGACTGGGCCGAGAAGAACCTCGGAACCGACGGGATCGTCTTCCTCGAGGTCGACGAGGACACCACCGCCTACGACGGCGGGCACATCCCGGGGGCCGTGAAGGCCAACTGGACCACCGAGCTGCGTGACCCGGTTCGCCGCGACGTGCTCGACAAGGCCGGGTTCGAGGCGTTGCTGTCGTCCAAGGGCATCAGCAACGACGACACCGTCGTGCTCTACGGCGGCAACAACAACTGGTTCGCGGCCTACGCGTACTGGCAGTTCAAGCTGTACGGGCACGAGAACGTCAAGCTGCTCGACGGTGGTCGCAAGAAGTGGGAGCTCGACGGCCGCGCCCTGACCACCGACGTGGTCGAGCGCCCGGCGACCACCTACACCGCCAAGGACGCCGACAACTCGATCCGCGCCTTCCGCGACGAGGTCGTCGACGCCATCAACACCAAGAACCTGGTCGACGTCCGGTCGCCCGACGAGTTCTCCGGCAAGATCCTCGCGCCGGCGCACCTGCCCCAGGAGCAGTCGCAGCGGCCGGGCCACGTGCCCTCGGCGATCAACGTGCCGTGGAGCAAGGCGGCCAACGAGGACGGCACCTTCAAGTCCGACGAGGAGCTCGCCGAGCTCTACGGCGAGGCCGGCCTGGACGGGTCGAAGTCGACCATCGCCTACTGCCGGATCGGCGAGCGCAGCTCGCACACCTGGGTGGTGCTGCGTGAGCTGCTCGGCCACGGCGACGTCAAGAACTACGACGGCAGCTGGGTCGAGTACGGCTCGCTCGTCGGCGTGCCGATCGAGCTCGGGGACGGTCGCTGATGTGCGGCGCACCTGATCAGGACACCCTGCTGCCCGCCGGGACCGACCTGACCAAGGAGACCGTGCTGACCGGCAAGGTGCTGGCCGGCGGCCTGCCGGTCGGCGGCGCGTTCGTCCGGCTGCTCGACAGCACCGGCGAGTTCACCGCCGAGGTCGTCTCGTCGGCGTCCGGCGACTTCCGGTTCTTCGCCCGTCCGGGCAGCTGGACGGTGCGGGCACTGTCCCGTTCCGGCAACGGCGAGACCGCGTTGACCGCCGACGGGCCGGGCCTGCACAAGACCGAGATCGCTGTGGCCTGAGGCCTGCTCGCAGGGCCGAAGCATCAGCCCTGAGGCCTGCTCGCAGGGCCGAAGCATCAGCCCTGAGGCCTGCTCGCAGGGCCGAAGCCTGCTGCACGACCACGATCGCCGCTCCGCACCGCCGGGGCGGCGATCGTCGTCTGCGGGGCCTGACCACATCGAGCGGTCTCGTCGTCGTCCTCCGGGGGCGACATCCCGGGCGAGCCTGCTGAGCGTGGGTCCGGGCGCAGCGAACCGCACGCCGCTATGCTGCGCGGCCGTGCACTGGTTGTTCACCGGACTGCTGATCGCCGCGAGCGGGAGCGTGGTCGCCTTCACCGGCCACCTGCTCCACAAGCTCTTCACCACCGAGCCGGCCCCCGTATTCGCCGGGCCGGCCGACGCTCCCACGGAGGCGGGACGATGAGCGGACCCGGAAACGGCGCCGACGGCACCGAGCCGACCCTGCCCGGCACCATCACCGGCCCCAAGAACGCGGCCCCCGACTCGGCGCGGCGCAACAAGCCGCGGTGGGACGACCTGCCGATCCCGGACGACACCGCGAACCTGCGTGAAGGCCCTGACCTGCACGAGCAATGCCTGCCGCTGCTCCCGCTGATCGGCGCCTGGCGGGGCACCGGGGAGGCCGTCTACCCGACGATCGACGGTCCGTACCACTTCGGCCAGCAGCTCGTCTTCGCCCACGACGGCCGCCCCTTCGTGTCCTACGAGTCGCGCTCCTGGCTGCTCGGGCCGGACGGCGAGGTGATCCGTCCGGCCGCGCGGGAGACCGGGTTCTGGCGCCCACAGCCCGACGGGACGCTCGAGGTCCTCATCGTGCACGCCACCGGGATCTCGGAGATCTACTACGGCCGGGCCCGGAGCCTGACGTCGTGGGAGATCGAGACCGATGTCGTGGCGCGTACGGTGACGGCCAAGGAGGTCTCCGGGGCCCACCGGCTCTACGGGCTGGTCGACGGCGGCGACCTGGCCTACGTGGACGAGCGCGAGATGATGGGCCAGCCCAAGCAGCCGCATCTGTCCGCGCTGCTGCATCGCATCGTCGGCTGAGAACGGCCCGGCAGCTGCGGCCGCCGGGCCGTCGTCAGGACGAACGGGTGCTCGGCTGGTCGAGGAGTCCGCGCACCTCGTCGGCCGGCATGCCGGCCAGTCGGACGATCTGGCCGAACTCCAGCCCGGCGGCGGAGAGGCGATGCAACACCGCGGCGAGGACCTCTCGCTCGTGGCGCACCGCGTCGGTGAGCCGGTCGAGCTGCTCGCGGCAGCGCTCCAGTTCCACCGTGGCACCGACCGCGCGCACCGGGTCGTCCAGCAGTACTGCGAGCAGCCGGTCCCGGGCGTCGCCGCGCCGTGAAGCCGTCTCGGCCGGGCTGCTCCCGGTCCACGGTGCGGGCCGGACGGCGCCGGCCCTCCGGCCGGTGAGATCGGGGCTCTGCCGTGCGACGGCGTATCCGGCGGAACCGGCGCGTCCGGGGACATCCGGCGCGGCGGCATCCCTGTCCGTACCCGGCGTGGGAGCGGCGTCCCTGTCCGTGCCCGGCGTGGGAGCGGCGTCCCCCTCCCTACCCGGCGAAGGGGCGGCATCCCTGTCCGTACGCGGCGCGGAGGTGGCATCCCTGTCCCGGCCCCGCGCGGGGGTGCCACGTCCGGCTGTGGCCGGCCCGGGGGCGTATGCGGCGATGTCCGCCGCAAGCGCGGCGTACCCGGCGTTCTCCGGCGCCGGGGTGGTGTCCCCGGCAGCGGTGCCTCGCGCGGGAGCGCCGTCCTGGGTGTGGCCGCCGTCCCCGGCAGCGGGGTCCGGCGCGCCGAGGGTGACATCCGCGGCCGGGCCGGCACGGCGCGTCGCGGCGGGGTCCGGCGCGCCGAAGGTGGCAGCCGGACCGGCACGACGCGCCGCAGCGGCACGTATGGCGAACGCCTGCGTGACCGCGTCGGCCACCGTGCGGGTGGAACCGGCGGCCGGCGGGCGCGCGAACGGGGGCGCCTGCTCACTCGCCGGCTCTACCGGAGCGGGCTGCGCGAGGGATTCGACCGGCTCGACGGCTCGATCCGCGTCACCGGTTGCTCGAGGCGCCGGAACGGCGGCGGTGTCGTCCGCCGGGGAGGGGCTCCGGGTGGCTCCCGAGGGATACGGCTCGGGCCCGGCTGAGGTGTCGGCGGCGGCCGGGGGCCGCAGCAGCCGCTCCCACTGGACCGACAGCGGTGTGCCGTCGGCCTCGCGCTCCGTGACCGCCTCCGCGACGGTCGCCGGCTTGGCGGCCTCCGGGGACTCGTCCACCGTGTCGCCGGAACGTTTCCGCCGGCTGCGGGTGAGTACGACGGACAGAGCGATGACCAGCGCCACCGCTCCCGCACCGAGCGGAACCAGCACGTCCGGCGAGATGGCCAGCTGCATGGCTGCGCACCGTACGCCGATTCAGATCACAGTGCGCAATGGAGATCAACCGGAGCGCGACCCCGACGCGGACCGGCCGTGCCGCTTCGTCGACCCCCTCGACGTCGACCTCGACGTCGGTTTCCCCGGCCCGTCCGCCGCCCCGGCCTTGCCGGGCGGCGCATCCTCGGTGTCCTCGTCGGGCTGCTCCGACGCACCCGATGACGTGCCCTTCTCCGCATCCGAGCCGGATCCGGAACGATCCGTTGCGGGTCGCACCGCGGCGACCCGGACGGTCTCGTCCACGCTCGATCCGGTGGCCGGACCGGCCGGGGCCGAGGTCTCGGCCCGTTCCGCGTCGGCGTCGGACGGCGACGGATCCGGCGTGTCGGCCGTGGCGGATTCAGCCGATCCGGTGCCCCGGGACGGCCGGACGGACCGCACCACGACGGTCTTCTCGACATCCGCGCCGGGCGGGAAGCCGTGCGGCTCGTCCTGATCCGCGGTACTCGTGGCGGCGGGGTCCGCCCCGGAGCCGGGCTCATCCGTCGAGACCGGTTCCACCGTGGACGAGGTGTCCGCGTGCGGGCCGTCGGCCGCCGGTTCGTCGGTCGCGGGCTGCTCTTCCGGGACGTCATCGGCCGCCGGCGGGATCGCAGGCTGAATCGGGACCACGGCGGTCACCGGCTCCGCACCGGCGGGATCGGACCGGTTGCTCTCGGATGCCGGACGGAACAGGTCTCCCGGCTGGGACAGGGACTCGCTGCGGGAACGCATTGCCGTGGTCTCCGCCACGCCGGTCGGGTCCTCGGCCGGCGTGGCGGCCGGCGCCGGGCCGACGCGGGACGGCAGGGGGGCCGCTCCCGCCGCTGGAACCGGACTCGCGGCCGTGTCGGGCGCGGCGGTGCCCGGGAGCGGCTGGACCTCGGCAGGCAACGGGGCGGACAAGCCGGGCGGGGACGGCGGGGACGGC
>NZ_JAAXKZ010000132.1 GCF_012911875.1 Pseudonocardia bannensis
CACCCGAAGCCGACGGCCTAACCCGCTTGCGGGAGGGAGTCGTCGAAGGTGGGACCGGCGATTGGGACGAAGTCGTAACAAGGTAGCCGTACCGGAAGGTGCGGCTGGATCACCTCCTTTCTAAGGATCGTCACCTGATGTCTCGCCCCCCATCCGACCGGCGTCAGCCGTGTACCGATGGTGGGAGCGACGGTGTGGAACGCAAAGACCATTCGATTCGGCGACCGCGACCGCTACCACGGTTTCGGCGGCTCGGCACACTGTTGGGTCCTGAGAGGACACCTGGTCTTCTCTGTGACCACTACCCGGCCGGACGGGAAGTCGCGGGTGTGTGGTTGTGTGTTGAGTGTTGCATAGTGGATGCGAGCATCTTGTTGTAAGCAAGTGTGTAAGGGCATACGGTGAATGCCTGGGCATCAGGAGCCGATGAAGGACGTGGGAGGCCGCGATAGGCCTCGGGGAGCTGCCAACCGAGCTGTGATCCGAGGATCTCCGAATGGGGAAACCCGGCATCCGTCATGGGGTGTCACCGGCAGCTGAATCCATAGGCTGTCGGAGGGAACGTGGGGAAGTGAAACATCTCAGTACCCACAGGAAGAGAAAACAACCGTGATTCCGTGAGTAGTGGCGAGCGAAAGCGGAAGAGGCTAAACCCGCGCCGTGCCAAGCTGACAGGCGTTGCGGCGCGGGGGTAGTGGGACGGATCCGTGGAAAGGCTGTCACCTTTCCGAGAGGTGTGCGTGCGGTTAGCGGAAGGCGTCTGGAAAGCGTCGGCGTAGAGGGTGACACCCCCGTACGCGAAAACCGGACGTACGCCTCTGGGGTCCGCTTCCCGAGTAGCAGCGAGCCCGTGGAATTCGCTGTGAATCCGGCGGGACCACCCGTCAAGCCTAAATACTCCCTGGTGACCGATAGCGGACGAGTACCGTGAGGGAACGGTGAAAAGTACCCCGCGAGGGGAGTGAAATAGTACCTGAAACCGTGTGCCTACAAGCCGTCAGAGCCTTTCGGGGTGATGGCGTGCCTTTTGAAGAATGAACCTGCGAGTTATGCTTCGTGGCGAGGTTAACCCGTGTGGGGTAGCCGTAGCGAAAGCGAGTCCGAATAGGGCGTCCGAGTCGCGGGGTGTAGACCCGAAGCGGAGTGATCTACCCATGGCCAGGGTGAAGCGCCGGTAAGACGGCGTGGAGGCCCGAACCCACCAGGGTTGAAAACCTGGGGGATGAGCTGTGGGTAGGGGTGAAAGGCCAATCAAACTCCGTGATAGCTGGTTCTCCCCGAAATGCATTTAGGTGCAGCGTCGCGTGGTGGATGCCGGAGGTAGAGCACTGGATGGGCTAGGGGGCCGACAAGCTTACCGAACTCAACCAAACTCCGAATGCCGGTATTCCTAGCGTGGCAGTGAGACTGCGGGGGATAAGCTTCGTAGTCGAGAGGGAAACAGCCCAGATCACCGGCTAAGGCCCCTAAGCGTGCGCTAAGTGGGAAAGGATGTAGGATCGCAGAGACAGCCAGGAGGTTGGCTTAGAAGCAGCCATCCTTGAAAGAGTGCGTAACAGCTCACTGGTCGAGTGGTCCTGCGCCGACAATGTAGCGGGGCTCAAGCGCACCGCCGAAGCCGTGGCATCGTCGCATTGATCCGCCGGCGCCCCTGTGGTGCTGGTGTAGTCGCGACGATGGGTAGGGGAGCGTCGCGCATCCGGCGAAGCCGCGGGGTGACCCAGTGGTGGAGGGTGTGCGAGTGAGAATGCAGGCATGAGTACGCGAGAGCAGAGTGAGAACCTCTGCCGCCGAATGACCAAGGGTTCCTGGGCTAGGCTAATCCGCCCAGGGTGAGCCGGGACCTAAGGCGAGGCCGACAGGCGTAGTCGATGGACAACGGGTTGATATTCCCGTGCCCGTGACAGTGCGTCCCTGACGAACCCGGTGAAACTGCTCATCCGAACCCGCCCGGTCCCCTTCGGGGGACCGTGGACGGGGGAGCGTGAGCAGCGGATCCGGTAGTAGTCAAGCGATGGGGTGACGCCGGAGGGTAGTCCCGCCAGTGAATGGTAGTACTGGTGTAAGCCCGTAGCCCGACATCCAGGCAAATCCGGATGTCATTAAAGGGTGAGAGGCGATGCATAGCCGATTGAGGCGAAGCAGGATGATCCCATACGGCCGAGAAAAGCCTCTAGCGAGTGCTGTCGCGGCCCGTACCGCAAACCGACACAGGTGGTCAGGTAGAGAATACCGAGGCGATCGAGCTAACTGTGGTCAAGGAACTCGGCAAACTGCCCCCGTAACTTCGGGAGAAGGGGGGCCGCTTCGCCTGAAGCCCCTCGCGGGCTAGGGTGGGGCGGCCGCAGAGACCAGGCCCAAGCGACTGTTTACTAAAAACACAGGTCCGTGCGAAGTCGCAAGACGATGTATACGGACTGACGCCTGCCCGGTGCTGGAACGTTAAGGGGACCCGTTAGCTCCCTTCGGGGGGCGAAGCGGAGAACTTAAGCGCCAGTAAACGGCGGTGGTAACTATAACCATCCTAAGGTAGCGAAATTCCTTGTCGGGTAAGTTCCGACCTGCACGAATGGCGTAACGACTTGGGCGCTGTCTCGACCACAGGCTCGGCGAAATTGCACTACGAGTAAAGATGCTCGTTACGCGCGGCAGGACGGAAAGACCCCGGGACCTTTACTACAGCTTGGTATTGGTGCTCGGTTCGGCTTGTGTAGGATAGGTGGGAGACTGAGAAGCGGCCACGCCAGTGGCCGTGGAGTCGTCCTTGAAATACCACTCTGGTCGAACTGGGTGTCTCAACCTCGGGCCATGATCTGGCCCAGGGACAGTGCCTGGTGGGTAGTTTAACTGGGGCGGTTGCCTCCCAAAATGTAACGGAGGCGCCCAAAGGTTCCCTCAGCCTGGTTGGCAATCAGGTGTTGAGTGTAAGTGCACAAGGGAGCTTGACTGTGAGACAGACATGTCGAGCAGGGACGAAAGTCGGGACTAGTGATCCGGCACCGCCTGGTGGAAGGGGTGTCGCTCAACGGATAAAAGGTACCCCGGGGATAACAGGCTGATCTTGCCCAAGAGTCCATATCGACGGCATGGTTTGGCACCTCGATGTCGGCTCGTCGCATCCTGGGGCTGGAGTAGGTCCCAAGGGTTGGGCTGTTCGCCCATTAAAGCGGTACGCGAGCTGGGTTTAGAACGTCGTGAGACAGTTCGGTCCCTATCCGCCGCGCGCGCAGGAGACTTGAGGAAGGCTGTCCCTAGTACGAGAGGACCGGGACGGACGAACCTCTGGTGTGCCAGTTGTCCCACCAGGGGCACGGCTGGTTGGCTATGTTCGGAAGGGATAACCGCTGAAGGCATCTAAGCGGGAAGCTCGTTCCAAGATGAGGTCTCCCACCACCTCGCGTGGTTAAGGCCCCCAGCAGACCACTGGGTTGATAGGCCAGAGATGGAAGCCCGGCAACGGGTGGAGTCGACTGGTACTAATAGGCCGAGGGCTTGCCACAACAGGCTTATTCGCATCCACTGTGCGACCCTGAGCACACAACCATTGTGTGGTCGGGTGCGGGAACCGCGTCCACGTGAGATGGCCACGCCGTGTCGGGCGCACCGGCCGGGGTGGATAAATTGATAATGTTGCCGGTGGTCACAGCGGCGGGGAAACGCCCGGTCCCATCCCGAACCCGGAAGCTAAGCCCGCCTGCGCCGATGGTACTGCACTCGCCAGGGTGTGGGAGAGTAGGTCGCCGCCGGCACCATAGTTCGAAGAATTGCACCACGTCCCCGCCGACCGGCGGGGACGTCGTGCTGTCGGACCGCATCTGGTTGCCCCAGCGCTACCGATCTCCACGGTCCTGGCGGGCCGGTATCCGTGGCCCGATCTCGTACCTGCAGGACGAGATCCCGGGGTCGGCGGGGCCGGAGAATGGCTGCGCTCCGATCGCACGGGAGCCGCTCCCGGGATTCTCGCGCAGGAGTACTGGCCGTCAGCGGCGGTCAGTGACGATGGCTGCCGAGTGTGGAAGGAAGACGGCGATGGCGTTGCTGAGTTCGGATCCGCTACACGGTCGTGAAGGATGGGCCCAGCAGCAGGGTGCCGGGGCACGAGCCGCACGGTCCATACCGATGGAGGTCATCCGTCGGGGCGATCAGGTCTTGGCCTACTTCGACCTGCCGGGGGTGGCGCCCTCCGACGTCGACATCATGATCGAGCGCAACTCCGTGACCATCCGGGCCGAACGGCACCCCGCCCACCAGGAGGGGGACGAGGTGATCGTCAACGAGAGGTACTACGGACCCCTCATGCGGCAGGTCTTCCTCGGCGACAGCCTGGATCTGGGTGCGATGTCGGCGGCGTACGAGATGGGTCAACTGGCCCTGACGATCCCGGTCTCGGAGCAGGCGAAACCCCGCCGGATCCCGGTCCGAGCCCGCGGGGGCGGAGCACAGCAGGTCACCGGGACCGAGGCCGGCGCGACCACCGGCTGAGCCTGCGGGCCCCGGCGCCGGATCGACCGCGCGTGACCGCGTGCGCCGGCGAACACGGAGGTCCGCAGGCCACGTGCGACCATCCTGGCCGTGCGGTTGTTCGTCGCGCTCACCCCGCCCCCCGACGCGGTCGATGAGCTCTGGACGGCGAGGGAGGTGCTGCGCACCGACCGGTCGGGGCTGCGCTGGACCCGGCCGGAGCAGTGGCACCTGACCCTCGCATTCCTCGGTGAGGTCGACGACGCGACCCTCGAGGACCTCACCGAGCGGCTGGCCCGGGTGGCGGCCCGGCATCCGCCGCTCGAGCTGTCGCTGGGTGGTGGCGGCCGCTTCGGCGACCGGGTGTTGTGGACACGGGTGCGCGGGGAGACCGACGGGCTACGACGGCTGGCCGCCTCGGTGCAGGCCGCGGCCCGTCGCGCCCGGCTGCCGGTCGAGGACCGTCCGTACCGCCCCCATCTCACCCTCGCCCGCCGGGCCGGCGCGCACACCGATCTGCGCCCGGCAGCCACCGAGCTGGCCGGCTTCGCGGGCCGCCCGTGGACGGCCGAGGAACTGCACCTGGTGCGCAGCCACCTGGGAGCCGGCCCCGGCGGCACCGCCCGGCACGAGCCGGTCGTCTCGTGGCAGCTCGGCCTCCGGGGGGCCTGAGCACAGTGGCCGCGAGGCCGGTCTGCCCGCGGCGCCGCGGCGTCCGGGCGGCGCCCGCGCCGGCGGCGAGGCATTCGCCCGCCGCGTGGTGGCCGGCCCCGCCCGGGTCAGCCCCCGGCCCGTGCTGCGCCCGGCGACGGCGGGCTCGTGCGGTGGGCGAGGAAGAACCGGACCATCTCCGCGGACGCATCGGGGCCCAGCGGATCGGTGTACGAGCCGACCGGGCTGCCTCCGTACCACGCGTGCCCACCGCCGTGCACCGTCCAGCACTCGGCGAGGATCGAGCCCGCTGCGTCGGTGTGGACCATCCGGGTGCAGGGGCGGCGGCCCGGCACCGAGTCGCGCACCGTCCGCGGCTCGGGGACGCCGGCCGCCGCCAGGCGGGCGACGACGAGGTTCTCGGCGTTCACCGGCGCGACGATGCCGTCGCGGTCACCGTGGAACACGATCAGCGGTACCGCGCCACCCGGAGGCGGGGCGCCACCGGTCCGCATGGCGGCGAAGGCGGAGGGGACGTCGTGGGCGGCGCCGTAGGCGATGCCGGAGTGCACCCCGGCCGCCGCGTAGAGGTCGGGGTAGGTCGCCGCCATGACCGCGGCCATCGCGCCCCCGGCGGACAGCCCGGCGACGTAGACCCGGCCGGGGTCGACGGCGTGGTCGGCCATGACCTGACGGGTGATGCCGGCGATGATGGCAGGCTCGCCGCCGCCGGCCTGCTGGTCGGTGGGGGCGAACCAGTTCCAGTAGCCCCCGCTGTTGGCCGCACCGGACTGCTCGGGGTAGGCGGCCAGGAACGTGTGCTGCTCGGCCAGGTCGTTCATGCGGGTGCCCGCGGCGAAGTCCGCGGCGTCCTGCGTACCGCCGTGCAGCATCACGACCAGCGGTACCGGTCCGCCGGTGTAGCCGGTGGGGACGTAGAGGTCGTAGCGCCGCGTCCCGTTCGCCTCGGTGTGGGTCAGATGGCGGACCTCGCCTCCGGGCGCCGCCGCGGCCTCGGCCGCGCTCGGACGTGCCGGTGCCCGGCCGAGGGCGGCGGGCAGGTCGCCGAGGGGCAGGCGCGGCAGCCCCGCGGGAAGGCCGGCGCCCGGTTTCGGGGTCAGCCCCGAGCCCAGCGCCGATGCCAGCGCCGCGCGGAGCCCGGCTGCCGGCCGGGGCGACGCCGGTTCGCCGGGTGGTGGGGGCCGTCGCGGGGTGCCGGGCCGGAGCGCTCCCAACCCGAGTCCGGGCCAGGATCCGGACGGCGGGGCCGCAGCGGCGGCGCCCAAGGTGCGCTGCAGCAGCGCGGTCGCCTCCGTCAGCCGTCCGGCGCGGGTGAGCCGCAGCGCTTCAGCCATCGCGGCATTGCGGTCGTGGTCCATGGTGGCCCCTTCCGGGTGCGGTTCGACGACGGCCGGCGCCGTGTCATGGCTGCTGACCTGCGCCCGGCCCGCCGGTCGCGTGTCCGCTCACGTCGTCCGATGGGCGAGGGCGGCCTTGACCTCGCGCGGGGCCCGGAAGGCCCCGAGGACCTCGACCGACGCGATCGTCGCCAGCGCGAGCTCGGGCGTCACGTCGTCGGCGATGGTGGCGAGCCCGAGGACGCGTAGTTCGACGGTGCGTCCCTCGGCGCGGAGCTGCTCGAGGTACGGGCGGCTGAGGTGCTGTGTCCCGAGTGTGAGGGTCCTGCGCGCCACGGTGTCGGCGACCGCGCTCGACCGGCTCTCGAGCTGACGCCGGATGGCGGTGCGGATGAAGTCCGTGCGGTTGGCGTAGAAGCCCTCGTCGACGAGCAGGTCGATCTGGCCGAGGTCGACCAGGCCCACGTTGATCGTGATCTTCTCACTCTTCTCGATCTCCGCCACCGAGCCGCCCTCCTCCTGCCTGGCGCTGGCCATCTGTCCACCATCCCACAGGATGGTGGGTCGTCCCAGAGGTCGACGACGGCCGTTCGGAGCCGGCGGAACCAGGGAGGAGAACGCACGACGCCCGCATCGGTGGCCTCGGCCGAGCGTGCCCGGCGCCACCGCGTCAGCGGCGAACCGTGCCCAGGCGGAACTGCCGCTGCGTGCCGGTCGCGCAGCGGGAGTGCCTCACCTCGCGGGCCTCCTGGTCAGATGCCGGGACCGGGCGGGCCGAGAAGCTCGGAGAGGTCCAACTGGGCCCAGCACTCGGCGATCTTGCCGTCCTCCAGCCGGTAGAGCTCGAGGCCGGTGACGGTGACCGTCCGGTTGCTCGGCCGCATGCCGAACAGCTCGCCGGTGTGCGTACCGCGGCTCGTGAACCGGGTCGCGACCCGGTCGCCCTCGGCGAGCATGTCGTCGATGGTCGTCACCTGGTCGGGCAGGCCCGCCTTGACCTGTCGCGCCAGCTGTACCCAACCGTCGGCGTTAGCGGGGACCCCCGACGGCATCCCGTGTGCGACGAAGCCGGCGGCGAGCAGCTCGCGCATCGCGGGCTCGTCCGCACGGTCGAAGGCCTCGTTCAGGCGCCCGACGATCTGCTTGTTCGCGGCGCCGGAATCCGTCGTGGCCCGCTGGTCGGTTCCGTTCAGCAGCGCCGCCGCGCGGGGCGGCAAGGCCTCCCGGACGAGGTCGCGGGCCCGGTCGATCATCGCCAGCGGTGTCCCCACCAGGATGTTCCTCGAGGCGGACTCCACGCCCGGGTGCGGATGGGTCGGGGCCAGCGCCGTGGCGACCTTGGCGGCCGCGGCCATCGCCCTGCGGAGCGAGGGACGGGCCTGCTCACGGAGCTCGGTGAATTCGCTGCGCTCCTCGCTCTCGGCGTGCGCGATCACGGATTCCCGGAACCGCTGGAAAAGAGGAATGAATTCGGGCGATTCGGGACCGAGGGAGTCGAGCTTGACGAGGATCTGCTTGGCGTCGCGCTCCTCCTCGAGCCGGTCCTTCACCACGGCCGCAGCCCCGGCGACCCGCCGTCGGACGTAGGGATGCACGATCTCCTCCTCGACCGCCTCATGGACGGCCATGAGCCGTACCAGGCGCTGGAAGGGGTCGCCGCGGCCGGCGGGAGGCGCTGCCGCGACCTCGTCGCAGAGCTCGCGGATCAACTGGTGCTGACGGATCAGGAGAGCGACGACGTCGTTCTCGGGCCTCGTGTCGGTTCGTTGCGCATTCATCCCGACCTCCCCGTTCGTGAGCAGAAAAGGGTAGTCCCGGAGCCGGGAACGCAGCGGTCCGATGGCGAACCGAGAACGCGTCTCAGGCTGAATGCGGAGAAGTGGCGGGATCGGATTCCATCGGACGCCGGTGTGCCGGTTACGCCGTCCGGTCTCTTCCGCGCGGGCGGCTCACCCGTCGCCGGTCCGGCGGCGGCCGGACTGCTCCGCGAGCCGGTCCCGGACGACGGCCGGCTCCCAGCCCTCGTCCAGCGCGCGGAGGACCAGGTCGGCCCGGCTCTGCGGGGCGAGCCCGTCGACCGGCGGGTCACGATCGAGGTTCGTCGGGAACGGGTAGCCCTCGGCGCCGGCGGCGTGGATCAGCGCCGGGTTGAAGAAGACCGCGTCGCCGCAGCTCAGCGGCAGTTGGACGTGATGGGCGATCTGGGCCCTGCCTCCGGGGTTGACCACGTTGACCTGCGATGTGACCTGGTAGTTCGGGCCGGGCCACGCCGTCGAGACCAGCGCGAGGACGTCGTTGGCGTAGTAGTCGGCGACCCTCCCCGGCTCGCGGGCCGCCAGCTTCTCCAGCAGCGCGTTCCACACCCGGTGGTTGGCGCCGGGGGGCGTCGGACAGGGCCTGCACGAGCTCGGCCTGGACCGTGCGGCGCCCGGCCGCCGTCCCGACCTCCCTCGCAGGCGCTCGGCGTCGTAGATCAGGACGTTCTGGACCACGGATTCGGCGTGCGGGTGGTCCGCCCGGTCGGTGCGCTCGTGGACGACCGCGAGGAGGTCCTCGAACCGGCAGTCGCCCGGGCCCACAGCAGCTCCGCAGCGGTTCGGGTGAACAGGGTCTCCACTCGTGGCCGTCGAGCATCCAGGTGGTCACGCCGTACACCACGCCCACCGCGGCGCCCCGGCCTCTGAGGACAGGGTCCCCGGTGCCGGGGCCGCAGGCCGTCACGGGGGCCTCGGTGACGACGGCGGCGCTCAGCGGGAGTCGAGCCCGGCCAGCGCCTCGGGCGAGAGCAGCAGCCCGTCCTGGATCGCTCGCCCGACCGCGGCCGCGCGGGTCGGGATGCCGAGCTTCTCCAGGATGTGCTCCACGTGCGCCTTCACCGTTCGGGCGGTCACCTGCAGGGTGCCGGCGATCTCGGCGTTCGAGCCCCCGTCGACCAGCAGGGTCAGAACCTCGAGCTCGCGTCGGGTGAGGTCGTGGGGCCGCTCGACCACGGTGGCCGTGAGGACGACGACCTGGTCGCGGCAACGGAACGAGCGGCACGCGTACCAGCCGCCGCCCGACGTCGGCCACAGGAACGCCGCGGTCCGCCGTGTCCCGCCGAGGAGCCGGCCGACCGTGCGGTGCAGACCGCCCCGCGGGTCGAGCAGTTCGGGGTCCGGCACGCCGCGGAGCGGGATGACGACGTCGTCGGGCAGGAGACCCACCGCGACGCAGTCGTCCGCCAGCGTCGACGCGAGCAGGCGGGCGGACTGCAGCGGGTCGATCACATTGGCGAGGGTGGGGGCCAGATAACCCACCACCGCACACGCCTCGTCGGACGGGTGGTCGTAGTCGCCGTCGGAGATGTCGATGAAACCCACGTACCGGCCGTCGGCGGTGACCAACGTGCTCAGCAGGCCCTCGACGAGCCCGGCGGGATCGAAGTACTCCGCCACGCAGCGCAGGCTCCGCGGGTCGACCGGCAGGTCACGCTCGCGCACCGGCCAGCCCCGTCGCGGCAGCCCGAACGGCTCGATCATCTCGGCGTGGAACTCGCCGCCGTTGAGGTACGCCACCAGCGACGCCGAGTAGCCCTGGTTGGTGACGACCCGACGGTGCCCGCTCGCCGGGTCCACGGCCGAGACCATGGCGCCCTCGATGGGGATCAGCGTCCCGAGATGCTCGAGGATCTCCTGCATCCGCTCCGCCGCGGGGGCGGCGGAGGAGGCCACCGCACTGATGCGGGAGATCGCTGCCAGTGCCTGCCCCCCGACGAGTGCGCCGGGGCTCGCCGGCATCGCGCGGACACCGCCACCGGGTTGCGGGGGGACCGTGGCGCTGCAGTCCCTCATCCGGCCGTCCTCTTTCCGGTGGTGGTGGCGCGGCGTTCGGGACCGCTGAGGCGGAACCGTCCCACGGGTAACCGCACCGGACAAGTGGCCGATCGGCCGATATCCGCCATCAGCGGCGGTTCGGTCGATCGGCCAATTGCTCGAGGATCGGGCACGTGCGAAAAATGCGCCGCACGGGAAACCATTCCGATGAGGAGAGATGCATGGCAGCGCAGCATGTGGAGATCGCCGCCGGGGGCAACGCCGACTGGAGCACCCCGGTGCGGGTCGACGATTCGCTCCTGCAGGCCTCCTACCAAGGCATCTTCATGGTCCGCTTCGCATTCGCCGACGGCCGGTCGCATTACCTGAAGATGCGCATCGTCGGCGTCGACGAGATGGACAACGACGGAGAGGTCCCGTCCGGGTTCGGGGCACTGGAATTCCAGGACGCCGACGGGCACCGGCTCCGTGGCCGCACCGACTGGTACCGCGCCGACGGTGCCGACCGTGGGACCTGGAGCTTCAACTCGGGAACGGGCAAGTGGGAAGGAGCCAGCGGCAAGGTCGAGATGCTGCTGAACTACATGGCCGACGACCTCGACGCCGAGCTCCCGCCGAAGGGGCCGATCCGCTTCGTCGGATTCATCGAGGGGGCCGGCGAGATCGATGCGCCCGGCCTTTCCCGGTAGTGAGCGATCCGATCGTCCCACCAGAGCAAGGAGGATAACGCGTGGCTGTGAGCGATTTCGTCCCCGTGCACGGTAATGGAAACGGAAACGGCGCACTCGGTGGTTCCCGCAACGGGAGTGCGAGCGCCCAGGAACTCATCGACCTCATCGTCGAGCACGCTTCCCGCCCGATGGAGGAGGCCCAGGCGCTGCCGGCCGAGTACTACACGAGCCACGCGCTGTACGAGCTGGAGGTCGAGCGCATCTTCAAGCGCGACTGGCTCTACGTCTGCCGGACCGACGAGGTGGCCGAACCCGGCGACTGGTTCGCGGCCGAGATCGCCGGTGAGCCGCTCGTGCTGGTCCGCGGCAAGGACAGGGTGATCCGGGCGTTCTCGCGGGTCTGCCCGCACCGTTTCATGGACATCCTCCGCGAGGACCGGGAGGAGGGACGCGAGCAGGGACATGCCGAGTCCTTCGTCTGCCCGTATCACTCGTGGTCGTTCAACACCGAGGGCGCGCTGACCGGTGCGCCGCTCATGAACCGGAGCACGCTGTTCGAGCGCGAACGCGAGCGTGGCTCCTACGGCCTGTCGGAGTACGCCACCGAGGTCTGGAACGGCTTCGTGTTCGTGAACTTCGATGCGAATGCCGGGCCACTCGCGCCGCGCTTCGCCGAACTGGAGGACGTCCTCGCGCCCTACCGGCTCGAGGAGTGGAAGCTGCTGGATCGTCTGGACTGGCCGGAGGTCCCGGCCACCTGGAAACTCGCGATGGACAACGGCCGCGAGTGTTACCACCACCAGGGCGCTCACAAGGAGTCCATCGAGCCTCTCTGGCCCGCGCATCTCGTGGATGCCGACACCACGGACTCGGAGTACTTCTACTACCACCGGATGTTCGTCGACCCCAATGGGGCGACCGGGGAGGAGGACGGGCACTACATCCAACCCGTCGTGCTCCCGCCGCTGGACGGGCTCACCCCTTACCAGCGTTCCCATTCCCTGCTGGTCGGTATCTATCCGACCATGTGGTTCTCACCGGGGCCCGACGTCCTGCTGGTCGCCAAGTGGTGGCCGACGGGCCCGGACTCACACAAGTTCGACCTCGCGGTCTGCGTCCACGAATCCAAGCTCGACCACCCGGATCTGGAGACGATCCGGGCCGAGACGAAGGAGTGGCTGCATCAGATCCAGCTCGAGGATGCGCGGATGGTGATGGGCATTCAGAGCATGCTCGGATCGGACCGGGCGAAGCAGCGGGGTGGTGCGCTGTCGCATCTGGAGCGGCCGATGTGGACGTTCCAGAAGTACATGGCCAAGCGTCTCGCAGGACTGGACGTCTAGCCCCTGACCACCGCATCGCAGGGCGTCCGCGGCCGGGCCGCGGACGCCCTGCGACCGCTGACGAGGAGAGATCGGCATGCCCCTCATCAGACGGCACCGGGACGAGATCGCCGCCTTTCAGGCGCGTCGCCGGGGTCGACCGTCCCTGCATTCCCTGGTGGTCGAGGAGATCAGGCCGCTCACCGACGATGCGGTGCTGGTCGCGTTCACCGTCCCCGATCATCTGCGCGAGGCCTACCGCTTCAAGCACGGGCAGCACGTCACCGTCGTGCACCGGACCGACGCAGGCGAGCTGCGCCGGTCGTACTCGATCTGTGCCCCGGCCGGGAGCGGCGGGCTGCGTGTCGCCATCCGCCGCGTCCCGGGGGGCGCCTTCTCCGGGTACGCGACCGAGCAGCTACGGGTCGGAGACACACTCGCCGTTCTGACGCCGACCGGCCGGTTCACCACGGAGCTCGACGCTGCGGCGGCGAAACACTACGTCGCCATCGCAGGCGGGAGTGGGATCACCCCGATCCTCTCCATGACCGTCACCATCCTCGAGGGCGAGCCGCAGAGCCGCGTGACGTTGCTCTACGCCAACCGGTCACCGAGCTCGACGATGTTCCTGGACGAGCTGGAGGCACTGCGCGACGTCCACGGTGCGCGCCTGTCGGTGTGTCACCACTGGTCCCGGGAGGCACCGGCCGGTGAGGCGGGCCCGCGCCGGCTGGGCCCCGACAGCGTGCGCGACCTGCTGGAGCGGTGCCCCCCGGTCGACGAGTGGATCATGTGCGGTCCGCTCGGACTCGTGCAGGGGATCGCCGCGACGCTCGAGGAGCACGGTGTCGACCAGAACACGATCCATCAGGAGCTGTTCACCGCGGCCGGCGTGGACGATCTGACCAACGGCCATGATCGTCCGCTGGTGCACAGCGAGGTGACCCTGCGGATGGACGGCGAGGATTCGACACTGACCCTGTCCTCACGAGGCGTGAGCGTGCTGGCCGCCGCGCTGCCGCTGCGGCCCGACCTCCCGTACTCGTGCTCGGACGGGATCTGCGCGACGTGCCGGGTGAAGGTGGTGGAGGGGCAGGTGGAGATGGATCGGTGCTCCGCCCTCGACCGGGCCGAGATCCGGCAGGGGTACGTGCTCGCCTGCCAGGCCCATCCGATCAGCGAACGGGTGCTGCTCGACTTCGACGCCTGAGCGGGCTGCGTCCGGATCGGGCGCCCGAGGGTGGGCCCGCCGGTGGCGCGTCGCGCGGGCGGCTCTCCGGGTCCGCGATAACCCTGCGATAACCCTCCGTTGTCCGTGGGTTTCGTACGCTTCGAGCATGACCCAGGTGGACCGGCCCCGGCCTCGCCCCCGTCTGCCCGGCACCAACGTGCGCTTCACGGTCCGCCAGCTGGTGCTCATCGCGACGACATGGATCATCGCGACGGCGATGGCGCTCCTGGTGGCAGCCGAGACGAAGCTCGGTCCCATCATGCTCCGACTCACCGAGGGGCACGGCGTGCACCTGGGTGACCTCGTCGCGCTGGCGGTCTGCTTCACCAGCGCACTGCTCATCACGGGCAGGGTCGCCGGCCCCGGCGGCCGCCGTTCGGGCGACCGCGGCTGAACCGGCGCCCCGGGCACCCGGCCCGAGCGGGACCCGTGGCCCTGACCCGAGCTGTGGAGACGCGCGGCGCCTGGAGCGTCGTGGTGGCCGGACACGCCGATCTGATCACCGCTGCCGACCGCCTCGCCATGCTCCGGCAGGCCGGGCTCACGTCGTGGGTCTCCCCGCACCCCACCGCCGCCGCGGCCGTCAGGGTCGAATCCGTCACGGGCCGTGCCGTGGGCCGCACCGCGGGTGGCGGGCGTGGTGCGACATCGACAGTGACCGGGAGCTCGCCGCCGGGCGTGAGGCGCCCGGGGCGGCCCCGTCCGTCATCACGCGCACCTGGTTAGTCATCGTCGATCCCCGCTAGGGTGGCCGGGCTCCCCACCGCATCGACTTCGGGGAGTGCGATGAGCCGGGCCAGCGATGAGACGGTCGCCGCGCCGGATGCTGCCGAGCCGGAACTGGCCGAGCTCTGCCGGCTCTACGCCCGGCACGCCCCGGCCGAAGCCCTCGGCTCGGACGATCCCGCCGAGGCCGCGGCCACCCTGATGGACGCCGCGCGCACCCACCGCCGCCTGGCCGGACGGCGGACACCCGGTGATCCGCTGATCGAGGTCCGCCGGCTCGCTGCGGCCACCGTCGTGGAGCTCGTCACCGAGGACATGCCGTTCCTCGTGGAATCGGTGCTGGCCGGCGTCGGCCGGATCGGAGCCCGGGTCCGCCGGGTCATCCATCCCGTCGTCGTGGTGCGCCGCACGGTCACCGGCGAGCTCGCCGGGGTGCTGACGGCGGCCGCTCCGGACACGCCACCGCCGGGCGCGCTGGCCGAGGTGTGGATGCGTCTCGAGCTGGATCCGTTCCCCGACGACGAGGTCGAGGATCTCGCAGCCGAGCTGCGTGAGGTGCTCAGCGACGTCCGGGAGGTCGTGGAGGACCGAGACCGGATGGCCGAGATCGCGCTCGGGGTGGCCGCCGACCTGGCCACCCGACCTCCCGGGTTGCCGACGGCGGAGGTGCAGGACGCCGCACGCCTGCTGGAGTGGCTGGTCGACGGGCATTTCACGTTTCTCGGTTACCGCCGCTACGAGCTCGACGGCGACGAGGAGCAGCCCTCGCTGCGCGCGGTGCTGGCGTCCGGGCTGGGGGTGCTGCGGCGGGACGAGCCGACCGGCCACATCGTCCCCCGCGCCTCGACCGCGGACGACGGCCCGCCCCCATTGCTGGTGCTCACCCGGGCGAGCGCGCCGAGCCGGGTGTTCCGCCCGGTCCACCCGCACCATCTCGGGGTCACGATCGTCGACGCAGAGGGCCGGGTCACCGGGGAGCACCGGTTCCTCGGCGTGCTCACCGTCGCCGCGCTGCACGAGAGCGTGCTGGACATCCCGGCCGTCGAGCGCCGGGTACGCGCGGCGATCCGCCGGGCGGGCTTCCCGCTGGAGTCCTACTCCGGGCAGCGGATGCTGGAGGTGATCTCCGAGTCGCCCCGCGAGGAGTTGTTCTGGGCCGGGGAGGAGAGCCTGCACGACACCGCGGTCGGCGTCCTGACGCTCACACAGCCGCGGCGGTTGCGCCTGTTCGTGCGGAGAGAGCCCTACCGGCGGTTCTTCTCCTGCCTGGTGTACCTGCCGCGCGACCGGTACACCACACGCATTCGGCTGGCCATGCAGAAGGTGCTGCTGCACGAGTTGAACGGCTGGCGGATCGACCACACCGTGCGGGTCGGCGAGTCGATCCTCGCCCTGGTGCATTTCACCGTCCAGGTCGATCCGTCGGCGCCCGACCCCGACCCTGTCCGGCTGCAGGGGCAGCTCGCCGCCGCGATCCTGACGTGGGACGACTGGGTGCTCGACATCGCCGGCGCCGGTGACGCCGAGATCGCCGGCGTCCTCGCGGGGGTGCCGGAGGGCTACAAGGACGACGTCGACCCGGTGCAGGCCCTCGCCGACCTGCGCCGTATCCGTGACCTGGGCGACGAGCCCGACCTGCGGTTGTCCTTCGAGCCCGAGGCGGGCGAACTGCGGTTCCGGCTCTTCCTGGCCGGCGAACCGGTCACGCTGTCCGCGGTGCTGCCGGTGCTGCAGAGCCTCGGGGTCGAGGTGCTCGACGAGCGACCCTACGAGATCGTCCGGCCGGACGGGCGCCGCTGCTGGCTCTACGACTTCGGGCTGCGGATCGACGAGGCCACCCGGCGTGCGATCGGCGGACGCAACCGCCGGGAGCTGGAACGCGGGTTCTGCGCCGCCTTCCGGGCGGCGTGGACCGGCGACGCCGAGACCGACGGGTTCAACGCCCTGGTGCTGCGCGCCGGTCTGGACTGGCGCGAGGCGGCGCTGCTGCGCGCCTACGCCCGCTTCGCCGCACAGCTGGGCACGCCCTTCGGGTCGTGGTACGTCGCGGAGACGCTGATCGCCCATCCCGTCGTGACCCGGGCGCTCGTACGGCTCTTCCGGGCCCGGTTCGATCCCTCGGTGAGTGATGCCGAGCGGGGGGTGCGGGTGGTGGAGGTGTTGGCGGTGGTGACCGGGTTGATCGATGAGGTGGCCGGTCTGGATGCGGATCGGATCCTGCGGGGTTATCTGGGGTTGGTCACGGCGACGGTGCGTACCAACTGGTTCCGGGGCCGGGGGTTTTTCTCGTTCAAGTTCGATCCGGGGGTGGTGGCGGAGA